>NZ_JAKGCY010000011.1:0-131946 GCF_021852965.1 Vibrio floridensis
TAGGGACTAGGACTAGGGACTAGGACTAGGGACTAGGGACTAGGACTAGGGACTAGGACTAGGGACTAGGGACTAGGACTAGGGACTAGGACTAGGGACTAGGGACTAGGGACTAGGAAGCTAGAAAACTAGAAAACTAGAAAACTAGAAAACTAGAAAACTAGCAAACTAGCAAACTAGCATCTCCCCTTTCTTACCCCCATCCGTAGCGCTGTTTTCTGTTTCTTGTTAGAATTCCCGAGAAAATTTTTATCTAAGGTGGAAGATATATGATCATCGTCACTGGCGGTGCTGGCATGATTGGCAGCAACATTGTTAAAGCCCTCAACGAGATTGGCATCAATGACATTTTGGTGGTAGACAACCTAAAGAACGGCAAAAAGTTCAAGAACTTGGTTGATCTTGATATCACCGATTACATGGATCGCGATGATTTTCTTACTCAGATCATGGCTGGCGATAACTTTGGCCCTATCGAAGCGGTCTTCCACCAAGGCGCTTGTTCTGCAACCACAGAATGGGACGGCAAGTACATGATGCTCAACAATTATGAGTACTCTAAAGAGCTGCTGCATTACTGCTTGGATCGCGGTATTCCGTTCCTTTACGCTTCCTCTGCTGCAACGTATGGCGAAACCACCGAGTTTAAAGAAGAGCGTGAATACGAAGGTGCGTTGAACGTATACGGCTATTCAAAGCAGCAGTTTGACAACTATGTTCGTCGCCTATGGCAAGATGCCGAAGAACACGGTGAAACCTTATCGCAAATCACTGGGTTCCGTTACTTCAATGTGTATGGCCCGCGTGAGCAACACAAAGGCAGCATGGCATCGGTTGCTTTCCACCTCAACAACCAAATCCTTGCGGGCGAAAATCCAAAACTGTTCGCAGGTAGCGAGCAGTTCAAACGTGACTTCATCTACGTAGGTGACGTGTGTAAAGTCAACTTGTGGTTTATGCAAAATGGCGTTTCTGGCATTTTCAACTGTGGCACAGGCAACGCTGAGTCTTTTGAAGAAGTGGCAAAAGCAGTGATCAAGCATCACGGCAAAGGGGAGATTGAAACCATTCCATTCCCTGATCACTTGAAAGGTGCGTACCAAGAGTTTACTCAAGCAGACTTAACAAAACTGCGCGCAGCTGGCTGTGATGTGGAATTTAAAACCGTGTCGGAAGGCGTGGCTGAATATTTGGCGATTGTTAATGGTTAGGTTCTAGGTTACTAGGTTACACAAAAACTCGATACTGACGATGACATGAAAACTGAACGTAACGATTTTGATCCCAAGGCGTATAACCCCACCTTTCAGTGGGGTTTTCTTGCTCCTAAGCATTGGGGAACTTGGTTAGGTTTATTGCTCGGCATTCCGCTCGCCTTGCTGCCTATCCGCATCCAACGTTGGTTAGTGAGCAAAATCATCAACTGGCTAGCCAACAAGCCACCGCGCACGGTGCACAATATCTGGACTAACCTAACTCTGTGCTTCCCCGAAAAAAGCAACGCAGAAAAAGAAGCGATTTTACGTGACTGCTTGACCACGGCAGGCGTTTTCCTGCTTAACTTTCCACTGATCACCCTGTTTGGTCAACGTTACCTAGAGAAACAGTGTGACATCGAAGGTTTAGAACACCTTGAGGCTGCCAGACAACAAGGCAACAACGTCATTTTGCTCACACCGCATACTTGGGCCATTGATGTTCTCCCAATATTACTCGCTGCCAAAGGTAGCCCTGTAGTGGCGATGGTTAAAGAGCAAAAAAATCCGGTCGGTGACTGGCTGATGCACAGGCAACGCATTCAATTTGGTGGGCGCATTTATGAGCGAAGTGCGGGCATCAAACCCTATATGAAATCCATTCGAGAAGGGTACATAGGCTACTATCTGCCCGATCAAGATCATGGTCGAGAGCAAAGTCTGTTTGTCGATTTTTTTGCCACCCAGAAAGCCACCCTACCTGGCCTAGGTAAGCTCGCCAAAGTTAGCCGAGCCAAGGTGCTTTCCTGCTTTACTCGATTGAACACCGAGACCGGACGTTACGAAGTGCGCATTTACCCTGCGTGGGACGCATTCCCATCCGAAGATGAGCACGCCGATGCCAGGCAAATGAACGCTTTTATTGAACAGCAGATCGCGCAATACCCAGAGCAATATATGTGGATTTTCCAGTTGCTCCGAACTCGTCCTGATCCGGAAGAAGCAAGCCCCTATTACAATGAAATGCTAAAAAAACCAACGGCAAAATCATGAAAAAGATTCTAATCATTGGCCCTTCATGGGTTGGCGATATGGTGATGTCACAATCGCTCTATACCACGCTGAAACAGCAACACCCGGACGCGCTCATCGACGTCATCGCGCCAGGATGGTGCAAGCCAATCCTTGAACGGATGCCGGAAGTTCACCGCGCGATTGAAATGCCACTCGGGCATGGCGAGTTCAACCTATTAGGGCGCCGTGAAATTGGTAAATCCCTTCGCGAATTTGCTTATGACCATGCTTACGTGTTGCCAAACTCAGCCAAATCGGCGCTCATCCCTTGGTTTGCAAACATTCCAAAACGCACCGGCTGGCGTGGTGAAATGCGTTATGGGTTACTGAACGATCTTAGGCCTAATAAGAAAGCCTTTCAGTATATGGTCGAACGTTATGTCGCGTTGGCCCATCCTCGCGCAGAAATGGTGGGTTCTGCTTCTCTGGGCGGGCTTGAAACATTACCACGCCCAAAATTGCTCATTGATACCAACGCTCAGCAACAAACCTTGGCTAAGTTTGAACTCTCAACAGAATCCAAAGTGATTGGCCTCTGTCCGGGTGCGGAATTTGGTCCCGCTAAGAAATGGCCAGAACGTCACTACGCAGAGGTCGCGCACGCCATGTGCCAACAAGGCCACCAAGTGTGGTTGTTTGGTTCGCAAAAAGATCTCGATACTTGTAACGGCATTAAACAGAGTGTACCTGGTGAGTTTCATCGCCAAATTCACGTGTTGGCCGGCCAAACCAGTTTGATCGAAGCAGTGGATCTGCTCGGTGCTTGTCATACCGTGGTGAGTAACGACTCTGGTTTAATGCATGTCGCTGCGGCGGTTGGCTGCAATGTGGTTGCGGTGTATGGCTCAACGTCCCCTAAGTACACACCACCGCTAGCGGAAAAAGTAGAGATCGTACATACCGATATCGAATGTCGCCCATGTTTTAAGCGTGAGTGCCAATATCAACATCTCAAGTGTTTATCGGAACTCACGCCAAAGCAGGTGCTTGATAGCGTGCGTAAGCTCGATGCCATCACGGTGAACGCATGCTAGTGCGACTGCTGTACACCTTTCTTTTGGTGGTTGCATCGCCAGTGCTGCTGTTTGGCTTGTATCGAAGCAAGCCAAACAAACCCAAGTTCGGCCGACGCTGGAAGGAACACTTTGGTTTCACCCCTACACTGGTGTGCTCTGAGCGGCCCATTTGGATCCATGCCGTTTCTGTGGGCGAAAGTCTCGCAGCGGTGCCTTTGATTAAAGCGCTCAAAGCCGCCAATCCTGCGCAAGTGATCGTAGTTACGACGACGACCAGCACTGGCGCAGAACAGATCGAGAAGTTGGGTGATTTGGTTGAGCACCGATACATGCCGATCGATTTTGCTTTTGCAGTACGCGGATTTCTTAACGCGGTCAACCCCGCCAAGATGTTGATCATCGAAACCGAGCTGTGGCCCAATACGTTAGCTACGGTGCACCAAGCCAGCATTCCGATCGTTGTAGTGAATGCGCGCTTGTCAGAAAAGTCACAGAAAAACTACTCCAAGGTACAGCCTCTGTTTAACCTGATTCAGCCTTGTTTGAGTAAAGTGTTGTGCCAATCTCAGGCGGATGCGGATCGTTTTGCCCAGCTTGGCGTCATGGCGGAGAAGATCATCGTCACGGGCTCCATTAAGTTCGATATTCAGATATCCGATGATATTAAGCGCAAAGGCGCAGAGTTACGCACTCAGCTTGGCCAAGATAGACCTATCTGGATAGCCGCGAGCACTCACAAAGGTGAAGATAAGCAAGTGCTAGACGCTCATCGCCAGGTGCTAGAAACACATCCAAATGCGCTATTGATATTAGTCCCCCGCCACCCAGAGCGTTTCGATGCAGTATTCAACTTGTGCCAAAAGCAAGGGTTTGATACCGTCAGACGCACCAGTCCAAACGTTGTCGAACAAACTACTCAAGTTTATCTTGCGGACACCATGGGGGAAATGCTGCTATTGTTAGGGGCGGCTGATCTCTGTTTTATGGGCGGTAGTTTAGTAGGTAACACAGTGGGTGGACATAACGTGCTTGAACCCGCTGCGCTCGGCGTGCCAGTCATCACCGGGCCAAGCTATTTCAATTTTAAAGAGATAGTGGAAGAACTGATTAAGCACGATGCTATTATTATTGCTCGCAGTACGAGTAGCCTAATTCAAGAACTAAACACTCTTTTCACCTGTCAGCGAAGAAAGCATAAAATCAGCAATAATGCTAAAAGCCATGTCTGGAAGAATCAAGGTGCTTTAGTCAACACTTTGGCCCACTTAAGTTAAAGCAGAGTTAAACAATGAAGATAAAAGTTATTAGCCTTAAAGATTCGATTGATAGAAGAAAAGACACCGCTTTTGCTTTATCTAATATCCCATTCGATTTCTTTGATGCAGAATATATTAAAGATAACAAAAGCCACTTTATTTATTCTCTTTATGACTCAAAAAAGAGCCAACAACTTAAAGGTTATAAACTCACAGTGGCTGAGTTGGGGTGCTTTGCAAGCCATATCTCACTTTGGAAAGAATGTCTCGAGAGTAACGAGAATTTTTTGGTTATCGAGGATAACATCGCTGTTTTAGGTGATTTATCTGCACAGCTAGAGAATATCAATTCACTAACCACAAAGTATGGTGTGATAAAATTGGGAAATTTTTTTCATAGAGAGCACATAGAAATAACTAAAATAGATGACAACTACACACTAATTAGCAACCTAAAAGGGGCTTGTGGAACGTCTGCATACGCTATATCCCCTAACGCTGCAGAAAGATACTTGAAACATGTTCATGGATTTTTCGAGCCAGTCGATGATTTTATGGATGCAGAATGGCGGAGCAAACAAACTATATACAGCTATGAACCTTGGCTAATTTCTAGAAATTCTTCGGCATCAACCATCGGTGGCAGGAAAAACAAGAATAATCGAAGTCGGTTTAACTTAATAACTTCTGAACTATATAGATCTTACAAGAGATTACGTCAAAAAATTTATAACATGAGAAAGAAAATATAGTATGAAAAACCTAAACCATATCAGGGAAAACACTTTCATTCTGATGCTGTTTTTTATTTCAACCATGCCACTTATTGTAAATAACTCATCACAATATACGTATCTTTTCGCAATAACGTCATTAGCAACATTTTTACTAGATAGAAAACATTATAGACTCACCAACACTCCCTCTAGAAAATTCATTTTTGCAACTGCTTTATTCGTTGTATTTCTTCTAATAGAAAAATCTATCAATGATTATAGCTCATCAAGACTTCGCACTTATTTCTATTCACTGTGTATAATTGCATTTATTGGCTCATTCAGTGTAAAAAAAGAAAAGTTTTACTCTGTGTTACTAGTCGCAACTATATACTCTCTAATTTACGTAGCTTATAATAATAAGATTGACTACATTCATAAAAGTCAATGGATTGTTACTGCATCTACCATATCAGCGATAACAGTTAGTATTGTTGCTATATCCATCTATGAGCTATTAACTCAGAAAAATAATTTTTATTGCAAATTACTTTTAACTTCAATAGTTTCATTCGGAATATTAGCATCTTTAATTTCAGAAACTAGGAGTGGTTGGCTTTCTCTAATTATCACATCGCTACTCACGATTATTCTAACGAGAAAGAAAGTTATTATACATTTGAAAAACAACAAACTTGCTAGTTTTTTTATTGCTGTTATGTCAATAATCATTATCTACGTTATTATCGATGATAGAGTAGCAAGTACTTTAGATAATTTAGAGAAAATATCTTCCGGTGAAGCTCTTGAATCTATTGGATTAAGGTTAGAAATGTGGAAAAGTGCATTTATTATCACTCAAGGAAACTATCTATTGGGTCTTGGTTCTGATTTTAAGAAAGTAATGCTTGATTATGCCAATGCAGGCGAAATAAGTTCGGCGTTCTTGACTTGGCATCCAAATCACCTTCACAATGAGTATCTAGATCGCTTTGTGAAACAAGGAGTTTTAGGATTAAGCGTATTTTTCATCTATATTTCCTATTCAATTAAGCTAGCAAGTGAAAGTAAAGAATCTATGCCTGCAGTGATCCTAATAGTATCGCTTCTAGCGTGTGGATTGACAGATCGAAGCTTTGAACTTCTAGAAGTAATCCCCTTGTTCATCATTCTGACATATTACTACCTAGCCAACCAAAAGACAGAACCGCAATGAACCTATTTTTCATATCAACGCCGTTCCAAGCGTTAAATGCTTTTGAAGCTATCAGGAAATACAACTGTAAAGATAATATAGTAGTCATCAGGGAACTGGAGAGTAGCGACGCCGATCAAAAACTGCTAAACCTGTTACATAGATATGATTGGTTAGATATAATTACATTACCTAGAAAGTCTTCTGGAATAAAACCTCGACTTATAAGGCTATTGGGAAGTCTAAAACGTACAAATACTAACTTAACATTTGACAACGTATTTTATGCAGAGTATCCAAGTCGTCATATAGAAACAGTCCTTGCTAATATCAATATATTATATAACGAAGTAATGTTTGACGATGGCACTTGGACTCTTCGTGCTTATGAAACACATTTAAAAAAACAGGCAAAAACGGAAGGCTCTAGCCTTAAAAGAAGCTTAACGCTAAATTTATTTGGGTATAAAGCTCCTAGACCGAGATCTCCAGGTCAAAATTTCAACTTGTTTACTATTTTTGACATTCAAGATAAGAATATAACAATTATTAAAAATAGTTTGGATGTTTTAAAAAGTGAAATCTTAGCAACTCCTTCAATCATAGATGAAAAAATTATCGCTTTCATTGGTGATGGTGGTACTGACTTAGGTTTAAACCTAGACTCATACTGTAGATATATTGAACAAATATCCACAAAAGGAGTTAAAGTAGTTTACTTCCCTCATCGAAATGAAAAGCAACATGTAAAAGATAGAATATCTTTAATCAACAATCTTCAATATGCGACTAACAGTAAAGGTTCTATAGAACTCGAGTTAGCAAAATTTAAAAACATAGAAGCTATTTACGGTTTTTATTCAACCGCATTATTTAGTCTTTCAAAACTTTACCCCAAAATTAGTATTTTTACTCGAAAATTAACACATGATGATTTTGATCATCCTGAAAGACTAGAATATCTCGTTCATATCGTAGATACGTATCTTTCGGCAACCAATGTAAAAAAGTGGCTCTGATATATAAGTGGCGACGTTAAAATCGCTACTTAATTTTTGAAATTAAAAGAGTTGCAAGTTGAAAATCCAACTTACTATCTATATCAACTGATGATGTATTATCCATAACATATGCAAAAGACTTTGATGTATAACGAATTCCACCGTTTTCTTTCAGTTTATTAATATCAAAAATATATATTGCACCATTCAGCCTATATTGTTGTTCAAGATCTTGTGAACGTTGCAGTGCGTCAGACCTAATAAAATTCCCCATTGAAAAATCATCTGGAAGTGTATTCGCCCACAGTGGGGAATGCTCACATGGAGTTACAGAAACCACCGACTCAGCATCATTATTGACAAAAAAATCTAAAGCTTCATCCACATGGGTGGAGGTTCGTAGTGGTGAAGTGGGTTGAAGCAATACGAGTATTTCCGCGCCTTTACCATACGCTTCCAAAATATAAAGCAAAACGCTTTCTGTTGTCGCAGTATCCGACGATAGATGAGCAGGTCTGAGTTCTGGTACCTCACCGCCGAATCGACGAGATATCGATGCAATCTCTTCGTCATCAGTACTTACTAGTACTTGGTCAATATATCTCGACATGGAAGCGGCCTCAATCGACCATGCAATCAATGGTTTGTCAGCCAGTAGTAATGTGTTCTTTCTCGGTAAACGCTTACTACCACCTCTAGCAGGAATTACTGCAAGTACCTTTCTACCATCAATCATTACAACACCCCTAGGCTGTGTATGTCCGCTTGCGCTCGATTGAAATCATCCATTCGGCCAATATCCAGCCAATACTCGTGAATTGGGAACATCAAGACGTTGTTTCTTTCCTGCATGTGTTGTTCTAGTAGCGTCGGCATATCAATACGATGATTTTCTGGTACCGATTGAATGACCCTTGGAGAAACCACGTAAATCCCAGCATTGACAAAGAAACGTTGAATAGGCTTCTCCACCATACTGATAATTTTGTTGCCTTCGCCGTTGATCACCCCGTAGGGAATTTGATAGTCGTATTCGCGAACACACATGGTTGCGTCGGCGTCATGGCTCACATGAAAATCGAGAAGGCGTTGAAAATCGACCTTGGTCAGCACATCACCATTCATCATAATAAGCGGTAAATCTTTTGGCAGATCTTTCGGCAATAGTCCCAGCGCGCCACCAGTGCCCAATGGTGACTCCTCATGGACATACGTGATATTGACACCGAACTCTGAACCATCACCAAAGTGAGCATGGATCAACTCTGGCATGTAGTGAGTTGAGATATAGAAATTGACGAAGCCCGCCTTAATAAAACTACGGATCACTGTTTCAAGGATCGGTTTGTTGCCGATTTTGAGCATGGGCTTAGGACAGTTATCCGTCAGCGGACGCAAACGAGTGCCAAATCCACCCGCCATCAAAAAGACTGGATTTTGATATTTCGGGCGATGCAATGCGCCATGCAAGATTTCAAGCCCCACCACCTTTCCTGCCTCATCTAGAAGCGGAATAGATAGGATGCTTTTTTTCTCCATCAGCTCAATTAAATCTTCTCGACGGGTTCCCATCTTGGCTATCGTCGGAGATAGGTTCATCACCAAAGAGACAGGCTCAGCCAACGTCAGATTCTTGAGCAGGCCACGGCGAATGTCGCCATCGGTTACAACTCCAACCAAATGCTGGTTGTTGTCAACCACTAACGCAACCCTTAAGGCCTCGTTATTAATGATCTCCAGCGCATCGCGTATTGAGTTATCAGGTTTAATCAATACATTGTTCCAGCAATAGCTCATGGAATATCCTTGAATTTTATTTGTTTTATTTAATATAGACGCGAGCTGGATAGCATGTACTACCCTTCTTAAGTGATTGAGTCACTATCGCCCCGGCCCCAACGACGCTCTGCAATTCTAAAATCAAACCTTGAATGACTGTTGCATTTGCACCGATATACACGTCTTCAGCCGTAAACACGTCGCCACATAAGGTGGCATGAGGCGCGATGTGATTGTAGGCACCAATTCTGCAATCGTGCTCAATCAAAGCTTCGCTATTCACTATGGTGTGCTCGCCAATAACCGCGCCAGTCTGTACTCTCGCACCAGGAAAAATCTGTGCTCCCGATTTCACTTCAGCAAAGGAAGAGACCTTAGCGTCACTCGCAATCACCGTTTCAAAAACATACCCTTGTGCGAGAAACTTCTCGTTAATACGCTGACGAAAAGTAGAACGAGGCATCATGCCAATACCGTTTACCAACCGCACACTATCTGGAGAGAAACGTGTAATATCCTCATCTTGCGTAAGATGGGGAATGCCTGCCAATGCCGCCCGTGATGAAACGTCATCAGGGCAAATGACGGCAAGTATTTCTCGTCCTTGGCCAAGTAAGATATCAGCCAAAACACTGGCGTGCCCGCCTCCTCCAATCAAAACAAGCGGTAACGGTTTATTCAATGATCAAATCTCCGATTTGGTAATCTCGGCTTGCTTTACGCTCGAGCATCTCCCAATACTGATAAGGAGACATGCCATTACCCGGGCGCTTAATCGTCACGTTATCTGCACTAAAGACATCGCCTGCTTGAATCGCTTGACTTGCCACCAAGCTTTTACGTGCCACCGCTTTGTTTTTGACTTCAGAGACGGTTGGAGATTTCACTGCAGATCCTAACGCCAACTCAACCTGACGGATGGCCTTCACCATCGCGGTAAGTTCATCAGGTTCAAGTGATGCCTTGTGATCTGGCCCTTCCATATTTTTGTCCAGCGTGAAGTGTTTTTCGATCAACACCGCACCGCGCGCAACGGCGGCAATCGGTATGGTGATCCCTTCGCTGTGATCAGAGTAACCCGCAGGCAAATCAAACGCCTTGCCGAGCGTATCCATCGCTTTCAGATTAATTTCTGCCATCGGGGCTGGGTATTCGGTGGTGCAGTGCAGGATCGTCACTTTCTCTTTCAGAGCTTTCTGCCCTTCATTTGATGCGTAAGCTTGCTGAAAAGCCAATACCGATGGTGCAACGTGCTCCGCTGCAGTGTAGCCAAAAGCGATGACGCCCAATGCCATTTCAATCTCGGCCAGTGTCGCCATCCCCGTAGACACGATTAAATCACATCCGGTACGCGCATGCTCAAGGACTAATGGCGCATTGGTCAACTCACCAGAAGGCAATTTCAGTCGCATTAAACCAAGATCATTGACGAGGAAATCTAAGCTTTCAGAATCAAAAGCGGTCGAAAGGAACTCAATACCCAGTGACTCACAATGTTTGACTAACTGGTGGTGAGCCGCGTAAGACAGCTCAAGTCGGCTAAGCATGGCTAGCTGTGACTCTTGCTTTTGCGTATTGACCACTTGGTAATCCGCTTGCTTGGCTTGTTCTGTCACTAAGTTTTTGGCTTTAAAGGTTTGAAACTTAACAATATCGGCGCCAGCTTGATGCGCAGCGTCGACGAGTTTAAACGCCAGTGCTTCGTCGCCATTATGGTTTACACCCGCTTCTGCAATGATTAGAGTCATGCTGCCTCACTCAATTGGTTCAAAGGGTAAGTCATAGAATGACTTACAAGGTTCAAAATGAAGTGATTTTATCATTGCAATCACTTGTGCACTGCTATCACCTTGGCCATAAGGATTATCGATCACCTCACCGTCAGCCTTATAACATATGGTAATGGCCGTTTGAATTGCTTGTTCAATCTCTTCTTTAGATGCCCGGCAATGCAAGACACTTTTCGCAGCCAAACGCCCCTGCTGACGCACGCCGATGTTCACCGTCGGTACATCAAAAGCAGGCACTTCAATAATGCCACTGGAAGAGTTGCCAATCACCGCGCTAGCATGCTTAACAGCACTGAGATAACGCACTTGCCCCAAGGAAGGAATAGCAAGCACACGCTGGGGATTTGCCGCAGCATACGCTTCGAGCATTGGAATGATACGACGTCCGCCATCATCTGCATTCGGATAAGTGAGGATAATTTGATGTTCAGGATACGAATCCAATGCATCCAGTAATGCTTGAAAACTGGTTTCGGGCGCTTCTTCACCCAAGGTAACGGGATGGTAGGTCACCAAAAAGTACGGCTGAGTCAAAGGGAAGTTGAGTGATTGAGCCAGATCAGGCACATCCATAAACTGCGCACGCTTAAGGTGGTCAAGCCCAATAGCGCCGATATTTTTCACACGCTCCGGTGCTTCCCCTAACTGGATAACGCGCTGACGATACGCTTCGGTCGAGGTGCCATGCAAATAACTCAGCTTGGTGATCGCATGACGAATGGCGTCGTCATAAGCACCCTCGGTGATTTCACCGCCATGTAAATGAATCACTGGAATACGCAGAATCATCGCAGTTTGTGCCGCTGCTAAAGCTTCAAAACGATCGCCAAGAATCACCAGAACGTCTGGGTTAAGCCTTGCCAAAGCATCCGCAAACCCCAGCACGCCCAGACCCATGCTTTTGGCGGTGCCTACTGCTGAATCTGAGGAAAGCAGGATTTCGATTTTTTCGTCGATATGAAAACCATCTCGCTCAATTTGCTGATAGGTTTCACCAAACTCTGGCGATAAATGCATACCAGATACCAGCAATTGAAGTTGAAGATCAGGATCGGCTTGGATTTCTTTTAAAAGCCAAAAGAGCAGACCATACTCTGCTCTTGTTCCGGTAAAAACGGCGACTTTTTTCTGATTTACGCTCATGCTCGTTCCCTCACCTAAGCGCCAACCGGCGTACTCGGCAAGTTAATCAGGTGTGCTTCAATAAACTCTGAATGGGTCAAATCCCCACGTAGGGCTTGTTCGAACATTGGTAAACGGTGCATTAACTGCCAAATTGGGCGAGTCATTACGCCAGCGGCATTAGTTTGCTCAAGCAGTTCATTGCGCTGCTGTGCATCCACGCAAATGATGGCGTTGAGCCAGTAGTTTGACTGTGCGTATTCTGGCTCAACCACAAACGTCACATCGCTGCAGGCGAAAAACGCTTGGTATTGATGTGCCAATTGGCGCTTTTGCGCCAGATAGCCTTCCAACACTTCCATCTGCGCGCAGCCCAGCGCCGCATTTAAGTTCGGCATGCGGTAGTTAAACCCTGGCTCATCATGGAAGAACTCATACGGGTGCGGCACTTTCGCTGTCGTAGTCACGTGCTTAGTGCGTCTACCCGCTTCTTCACTCCCGCAAAGCACCATACCGCCACCACCTGTGGTAATGATTTTGTTGCCGTTGAAACTCACCGCGCCAAAATCACCGATTGTCCCCGAGTGCTTACCCTTGTAAAACGAACCTAGGCTTTCCGCAGCATCCTCGACTAACGAAATATTCCATTTCAAACAAACAGCAACCAGTTCATCCAATTCTACCGGATGACCAAAAGTGTGCATTGGCACCACGGCTTTGATTCTTCTGCCCGTTTGCTTATGGATGCAACCTGCCTCAGTGACTTGCGCATTCTCTTCTAAGAAAGCACTCATCGCTTTAGGGCAAAGCCCCAAGCTTACAGGGGAAACATCCACAAAAATCGGCTCGGCACCCATGTGATAAAGCGCATTGCAAGTTGCAACAAACGTCAGCGCTTGTGTGATCACCAAATCACCACGTTCAACCCCTGCCATGTAAAGGGCGGCGTGCAAGGCGGCGGTACCATTGACCGTCGCCACCGCCTTTGGAGTACCAGTAAACGCTTCCATTTTACGTTCAAACTGATCGACAAACTTACCGACGCTGGAGACAAACGTGCTTTCAATGGTTTCCATTACATACGCTTTCTCATTGCCCGTAAAAGTAGGGGCATGCAACGGAATAAATTCTTGGGTTTGGTATTGGTCGCGTACAAACTCAACCAGTAGCTGTGCGTTCATTCTTCTTCACCCTTACATCTTGCTATCGAGGTATTTGCCCGTTTCTTTATGACCAAAATCGGGGATCATCCTAAAGAAGAGCGCTACAATCTGCTCTTTGCTCCAAGCTCGTTGATCTTTCATTTGGGCAATTTGTTCTTCAAAAAGACTCAACAGCTCCGGTTGATACAGAGGTTCATTTTTGATGATGCCCAAATTTTCAAAACGAGCCATATCAAGCACTTCTTTATCAGTGAAAAACTCTTCGAAATCCTTTTCACCCGTCGTATCACTTTCGGTGAAAAGACAAGGCCATTTTCCTTGTGCGGGTAGTGTGTTGGCGAGCTCACGCGCCTCATCTTCATTCGCGCATAAATGTGGCTCGTAACCACGTTGCTTTAGGTATTTCACCGCGATATCCGCAAATGTAATCAGATGCAATGCTTCACTGAGTTTCGGGAAGAAGATGTCGCGATTTTCACCAAAAATACACGACATCAAACACAACTCACCCGATTCTTGAGGAGTGACAAAATAACGTTTGATATCGTTTGGTGCGACAATCGGCTGATTTTTTTGGATACGTTGGTTAAAACCGTGTAGCAGCGAACCATCAGAAAAGGCCACGTTAGCAAAACGCGCAGTTGAGATGGCAATTTGCTCACTCTTACGCATCAAGAACATTTCCATAATGCGTTTGGACGCCCCCATCATATTGACGGGGTTGGCCGCTTTATCCGTCGAAACACAGAAGTACTTTTTAACGCCAGCATCAATCGACTGTTGAATCGTCTTGTCAGTGTTGAATACATTGACATCGATCATACGCATTAAGGTAAATGGGTCTTTCTCACTGCGAACATGCTTAAGTGCAGATAAGTTCAATACGTAGTCATATTGGCCATCCGCCTTAATAAACGCATCATACTCAATAGAGCCGATGTCCAACGCGAAAGTTTGGAAATCACCATCTATGTAACCGAATGAACTGCGAATATCGCGGACCAACTCCACCATATTGTTCTCGCTGATATCAACAACGTGCAACTTCTGCGGATGACGCTTAAAGATTTCTTTAGTGACCGCTTGGCCAATCGACCCCGCACCGCCAAGAACAAGAAAGCGTGACTGTGAAACAATACGAGATAGCTCAGCTTCGTGCTGAGCAATGTCTTGAGTAAACAGCGCGTCGGTACGACCGATAAGAGGTAGAATTGGGTTCATAAGAGATGACTACGAGTTATGACTAATAGTCGGATTTTAAACCAAGCCAAGGATTGGGGAAAGGTAAGGTTAATAAAAGTACCAGATACTCAATATCTAGTGATACAAAATTCCATCAAAGGCAGCATAACCTCTCGCCGAACATGACGGATGAACCGTTGAAAACCCGAAGGCACACGCCTCGCTCGCTTGAGCATTCTGCTCACAACAATATCGCGTTTTTACCGATAAAAGTGCCCAAGCTGTCTTTTGCCGACAATTGCGGTTCGCCAGCTTTTTCTAATGGCCACTCAATGCCGATGGCAGGATCGTTCCAGGCGATGCACTGCTCTGATTGAGGGTGGTAGTAGTCGGTGCATTTGTAGACAAACTCGGCTTCTTCACTGGTTACATAGAACCCGTGAGCAAACCCCTCTGGCACCCATAATTGGCGTTTGTTCTCAGCCGATAGATAGACCCCGACCCACTGGCCAAAGGTTGGTGAGTGCTGACGAATATCCACTGTCACATCAAAAACCTCACCGGAGACAACGCGCACCAATTTGCCTTGGGTGTGTTGCGTCTGATAATGCAAGCCTCGTAAGATGCCTTTGTTTGACTTCGAATGGTTATCTTGGACAAATCGGGTTGGCAGCCCTGTCACCCGCTCTTCAAACCTGGCCTGATGCCAAGTTTCCATAAAAAAGCCGCGCTCATCACCAAAGACCGTTGGCTCAATAATTTTGACGTCAGGAATAGTGGTATCGATCACTTTCATTATTTTTGCTCCACATAGCGGTCGAGTTGATTGAGTGCGGCTTTCCAATCACTTGGTTCAAGCTGCAGGGAGGTCCGAAGTTTGGTTGAATCTAACCTTGAGTTCATCGGTCTTGCTGCGGCGGTCGGATACTCTAGTGTGCGAAGCGGTTTTAGCTGCACAGAACGTTCTAACACCCCTTGTTGGTGCGCCAAGGAAAAAATCGCTTGAGCAAACTCAAACCAGCTCACGTGTGGCATGCCCGAAAAATGATACAGACCATAATCCACAGGCTTGCCACTCTGAAAGCACTTCAGTAGCCTCGCGATAACACACGCAATATCCCCAGCATAGGTTGGCCCACCCACTTGGTCAGAGACGATGCCCAGCTGCGATCGCTCTGCCCCTAGCCTTAACATGGTTTTAACGAAGTTGCTGCCAAACTCTGAAAATACCCACGATGTGCGCAGAATATAGTGTTGTGTACAAGCGTGTTGTACGGCGCGCTCTCCGGCAAGTTTACTCATGCCATAAATATTGCGTGGCGCTGGTATATCGTCTTCGTTGTAAAGGCCATGTTTTTCACCATCAAATACATAGTCTGTGGAGATATGAACAAAGACGCTGCCATGCTGATGACAGGCTTGAGCCAATAACTTGGGCCCTTCTTCATTGACCAGATACGCACTCTCTGGCTCACTTTGCGCTTTATCGACCGCGGTATAGGCTGCAGCGTTAATCACGAACTGAGGCTGAAAAGTTGCCAACACCCTCTCTATTGCTTGCTCATCACAAATGTCCAGTTGCTGACGATCCAGCGCCAAAATCGGATACTCCGAATGCAACGCTCTCACCAAGCATCTCCCCAGTTGTCCGTTCGCTCCAACAATCAACACTCTCATTTATTTGCCTTCTCCGTGACCAACTTCAGCAGGTATTGGCCATAATCATTTTTAAGCATCGCCTTAGCCAAGGTGGTGAGTTGGTCGCGACTCAGCCAGCCGCTGCGCCAAGCGATCTCTTCCAAACAAGCGACCTTCAAACCTTGCACGTTTTCAATCGTTTCGACAAACGAAGACGCTTCGTGCAAGCTCGCATGCGTGCCGGTATCCAACCAGGCGAAACCACGACCAAGCAGTTCCACATTTAAGTTTCCTTGTTCGAGGTAGACTTGGTTCAACGTGGTAATTTCCAGTTCACCGCGTGCTGAAGGTTTCACCCTCTTGGCCATTTCGACCACTCGGTTGTCGTAGAAGTAGAGGCCCGTCACGGCGAAATCGGATTTTGGCACAAGCGGTTTTTCTTCTATCGAAAGCGCTTGCATGTTGTCGTCAAACTCCACCACGCCAAAGCGCTCTGGGTCTTTGACTTGGTAGCCAAACACCGTGGCACCTTGGCCACTTTGTGCATTTTCAACCGCGCTTTTCAATTTGGCGGTAAAGCCCTGCCCATAAAAGATGTTGTCACCCAACACGAGGCAAACGCACTCCTCACCAATAAACTCTTCACCAATAATGAACGCTTGCGCTAAACCATCTGGGCTCGGTTGAATGGCGTATTGCAGAGAAATCCCAAAGTCTGCCCCATCACCGAGCAGTCGCCGAAAGCTCGCCTGGTCTTCTGGTGTGGTGATGACCAAAACCTCACGGATACCTGCTAACATTAGCACCGACAGTGGGTAGTAGATCATCGGTTTGTCGTAGACAGGCAACAGCTGCTTGGATACGCCGCGCGTAATCGGATAGAGACGTGTGCCTGAACCGCCGGCAAGAATAATCCCTTTCATTGAAAATAGATCCTAGATTTCTGGGCCCTAGCCCCCGACAAGAGCAAGGGCATAGAACCAGCAATTGAAATATGCAAGTTAGTTTGTGCCGAGACGTTCGCGCGAATAAGAACCGTCTAAGACCCGAGACCACCATGCTTGGTTGGTTAAGTACCATTCAACCGTTTTACGAATTCCTGATTCGAACGTCTCTTCTGGCTTCCACCCAAGTTCACGCTCAATTTTGCTTGCATCAATTGCGTAGCGTACGTCATGGCCTGGACGATCTTTGACGTAGGTAATCAGGGATTCGTAGGCATCGATACCCGCAGGTTTGTTTGGTCGGTATTCTTCTAACAAGGCGCAAAGGGTTTTCACCACTTCGATGTTGGCTTTTTCGTTGTGACCGCCGATATTGTACGTTTCACCGATCTCACCTTCCGTCACGACTTTATAGAGTGCGCGAGCATGATCTTCAACGAATAACCAATCACGAATTTGCATACCATCACCATACACAGGCAACGGCTTGCCTTCTAAGGCATTTAAAATCATCAGAGGGATCAGTTTTTCTGGGAAATGGTAAGGCCCGTAGTTATTTGAGCAATTGGTGACGAGTGTGGGCAAGCCATAAGTACGCTGCCACGCTCGCACAAGATGATCGCTGGACGCTTTGGAAGCTGAGTAAGGGCTACTCGGTGCATAGGATGTCGTTTCAGTAAACAGATCATCCGTACCTTCTAGATCGCCATATACTTCATCTGTCGAGACATGATGGAAGCGAAAGCGTGCTTTCGAACTTTCTTCTAGGGTTTGCCAATAAGCACGCGCTGCCTCCAGCAGTGTATAGGTGCCAACGATGTTGGTTTCAATAAACGCTGCGGGTCCATCAATTGAGCGATCCACATGCGATTCCGCAGCTAAGTGCATCACGGCATCTGGCTTGTGCTGAGCAAAAACACGCTCTAACTCCGCACGATGACAAATATCAACTTGTTCAAAAACATATCGCGAGCTCTCAGCAACATCACTTAACGATTCAAGGTTGCCCGCATAAGTTAGCTTATCTAAGTTGACGACACTATCTTGGGTGTGATTAATAATATGTCTTATTACCGCAGAGCCGATGAAACCTGCTCCTCCTGTCACCAAAATTTTCATTTTGCTTCCTTCAAAGTATCAATCCCTTGCTCTGTCCAAGAACGCTGTTGCCTTACTGTCTCTTGGAACAGTTCATTGTTTGGTGAAGTGCGGCTAAGCCAAGGGTGGTAGATGTGCAGTTGAATCGCCAAACCTTTCATGACTCGGTTCTTGATGCCAATTAAGCCCAAGCGGTAATCAAGGTCCGTATCCTCTCCCACCGAAGGCGCTTCATAGCGCATGTCGAACCCATTCACCTTGAGCAAGTCGCTTTTATACAAAGAAAAATTACAGCCCAAGATGCCCGCCGGCTTAAAGCCACCAATCAACTTCTGCTGCCAGGCATAAGGCAATCGGATCCCTTTTTCAACGTGACGGCCTCGATTGCAACGCCCTTTCGTTTCAGCATCTGGAGAGGTAAACAAATACTGGCGGAATATTTGCCATTTATATTGGCTGAAAAACGTTTCAGGGTTTTCACTGGCTTGCATTAAGGGAGTGAAAGGTTCAGGCAACTCAACTCGACGGCCACTCAGCGTGCTGCCTCGTTGTGCATTGTTAATATGGTCTTCAATGAAGTGCTTTTCCGGAATGCAATCACCATCAATAAAAATAAGATACTCAAACTCAGCCGCCAGTACCGCATGGTTCAAAATGCGATTTTTCCTAAAACCTTTATCTTCGTGCCAGACTGATTTTAGAGCAAACGGGACATGGCTCTTCTGTTCCTCAAGCCAAGTGACTGCATCTTCTTTTGAACCATCATCCGCAATCACCACTTCAAAATCCATACAGGATTGCGCTGAGAGTGCTTTAAAAATCAAACCAAGCGCTTGAGTGTTGTTGTAGAACGCGATGATGAGAGAAACTTTCCGTGTCATAGTTTGCCTTTTTATTTACTGAATCGGCTGATCTGCTCTAAGGCTTGCTGCAGATAGGTGAAATTCGGTTGTTGACCTTTCAACTGGCGATTAGTTTTGTCCATAAATTGGTACTGGCCACCGCCACTCACTTCTAGGATGTTGTCATCGGTGATAATGGCATAACCGCTGTAGTTTGAGGAAATGATCCAGTCACGTTTCACGGCTTCACCAAGCAAATCATCACCCACAGAGTAATCTTTTACATCGTTGGTCACCCCGAGATAGTGCTTCATCAACGTCGGTACAACATCTTGGTGACTGGTGAGCGCTTCGGTACTCCACTGCATCTTCGCCGCATCAACGCCAGGGCCAAAGATGGCAAACGGCACGTTGACCTGCGCGTCGGTAAAGTTGCTGTTGTGCCCCCAGAAGTTGAGTTTGTTGTCGTTCATCTCTTGCCCGTGGTCACCGGTAATGATCACCAAGGTATTTTCCAGATCGCCACTCTCTTTGAGTTTATCGAGCACTTTCGTTGCCATTGAATCGACGTAGCGCACACTGGTTTTGTAGCGATTGAAAAATGGCGTCGGATCCGTGTCGTTGTCTAGCTTGAGATAATTCACTGCGGTGAGCATCGGCTCGTATTTCGGCTCAAAATCTGCGGGGAAATCGTAGCCATGGGGCGCATCGTAAAACAAGAAAGAAAACGTTGGCTTCGATTTATCACGTTGATCGTACCAAGCTAACCAATCTTGAGTGAGGTCGGCATCCAGCTCAGACGGGCTGTCACCTTCAGAGCCAATACGTAGGTTTTCCACTTTGGTGAAAACCGTTTGATTGAACTCCGGTTTACGCAACTGAGCGGCAGTGAAGATACCTAATTGGTAATCCAGAGCCTGTAGACAGTCGATCAGTACCGGGCTTTGTTGATTTGCTAAGAAGCCATGCCAGTAAGTACCCGGAATGCCGTAAAACAGACCAAAAATCCCCGTACGGGTCGCGTTGCCTGTCGCGATATGGTTATTGAAAACCACACCCGACTGCGCGTATTTCCACATGTTTGGCGTATTGTCTGCATTGAAGGTATCGGCGCGCCAAGAATCCACCACCAGTAACATAATATTGAGCGGTTTCTCTACAGGTTGTGCTTGAAGTGGTGCTAATGGGTAATTCAAATCATTTTTGCGGTTAAACGCCAGTGCCTTTTGACGCTCAAGCGCCTCTTCATCCACCCAACCTTGTTTGCGCATAAACTTATCTGCGGTGGCAGGATAAAACAGCGGTAAATAGCGCTTCACCGTGGTCACCGGTTGATAAGCATGCGCTGCGGCCCAAATATGAATTGCATTGGTGGCCAGTAACGCGGCAAAGGTCAACAACGCAAATTTGCGGCCAAGTTTCAGCGCTCTGACGGGTGCACCATTTTCTAGCCAGCGAATTGTCCACCACTGCGCGGCCAGCAATAAGGCAACACCGCCAATCACCATTAACCAAGTGATCAACGGGAAGCTAACAATTTGCCCCGACATCACGAGCTCTAGCACCACCGCATTAATATGGAATCGATACTGTGCAAACACGATGGTATCAATAAACAAAATCGCGACACCTAACGAAGCAATCAGAGCTTGGGTACCATTACGAAATGGTTTCGGCAAAAATAAAGTGGGAATGGTCACTAAACCAATGATGGCAGCAAGTAGCGTCATCTGCCCCCAAGTACCAGCAAGAATAAAGGTAATGCCTAATGGATCCGTCGGGAACTCTGGCAGAAAGGCGAAATAACGACTGGCAATCAACATTAACACCAAAGCGTTAATTAGAATAAACCATCCGTGAGCGTGCAGCTTTTGCTTAAAAGACATGTAACTAACTTCCTGAGACTTACGTCTATTTACGAGAATAGCGATTATTGCTGACTTTTGTAACCTGTCAGTAAGGCATGAAAATCATTGTCGTGCCAGTGAATACTTCGCTTCACTCGCTCTTTGTTAAATGAGCGTTTGAGTCGATCTAAGTTCTCTTTTTTCCAACCGTCCCCAGCTTGCGGATAGCATTTATCAAAATCGATAATCCAGATCGTTTCCTGCGCATCAATCAGAATATTGTGAATATTAAGATCGGTATGATTGACACCAACACGATGCATTTTCGCAATTTCGACACCGATTTTTTGGTAAAGCTCCGCACTCAATGAGTGTTTTTGCAGTATGGTCACTAAATCTTGCGCATTGGCAATGCGTTCACTCAGCAAATCCGCTTGGTAAAAAAGCCCTTTTCTCATCGCATAGGCTGCGATCGGTCTCGGGACATTGACCCCGGCTTCGCGTAATTGTTTAAGCAGATGAAATTCTGCGAAACTGCGTGTTGCAGACCAGCTTCGAAACCAATAGTGATCTTTCACCAACTTGCCGAATAGTCCACCGCGACGATAGTGACGCAATGCTGCTGTGATCTTGGGCAGTTGCACAAACCACGTGGTGCCGCGTCCGGTGGCACTTCCTACCACTTTGTTTTGTGCTTGCCAATACTGCGGGTCAAATAAAGCCAGCTCTGGCGAACTTACCCATTCGCTGTCGTAACAAATTCGACTTTGACCAAACTGCTGTTGTTCAATCATGCTTTACCACCACCAATCATGCTTTACCACCAATAATGACTACCAACGATATAAAGCCATGTAAAACCAGCGAAAATCAACGCCACCAGCACCGCCGCCGAACCAATGTCTTTAGCTCGGCCACTGAGTTCGTGATGCTCCACCCCGATGCGATCCACCACCGCTTCCACCGCTGAATTCATTAATTCAACAATCAGCACCAGCACAACCACCGCAAGCAACGTGATACGTTCAAGCATCGATACATCAAGCCAAGTCGCTAGCACAATCGCAACGACGAGCAAAGCAAACTCCTGACGAACCGCAGCCTCATGTTTAAATGCTGCTTTTAAGCCCTGAATCGAGTAGCCTGTGGCTTTTATTATGCGCTTAATACCAGTGTTGCCTGGCTTGCCTATGTTGGGCTGAGTCATAGAAAGGAATGCCTTATCGTTGCCATCAATGAAAGAGGGGTATTTTACATTTATCTTGGGTATCTGCATAATTTAGCCAGATATTTTTTTGAGCAGAACTTATGCCGCTTTTTGAACAAGCCCCAAACTCCGTCTGTTTCCTCCGTTTGTCTGCCATTGGTGATGTTTGCCATGCGGTCGCCGCCGTTCAAGCGTTGCAACGCCATTGGCCTTCCACCAAGGTGACCTGGGTGATTGGCAAAGCCGAAGCGCAACTACTACAAGGTTTAGAAGGCGTTGAGCTGATCGTTTTTGATAAAAAACAGGGGCTCGATGGCATGAAAGCCGTTTGGCGCCAGTTGAAAGGGCGTCGTTTTGATGCGCTTGTTCATATGCAACTTGCCCTAAGAGCAAGCTTAGTCACTCTTGGCATCAAAGCCACGTATAAGGTTGGCTTTAACTTTAAACGCGCAAAAGAAGGGCAATGGCTGTTCACCAATCGCAAGATCTCCGATACCGAATCCGCGCACGTCTTAGACAGTTTCTACTCGTTTATCGAATATTTGGGTGTGCCCCGAACGTCTCCTCAATGGCAATTGCCCATCAGCGATGCTGATCATCACTTTGCCCAAGAGACCCTCGGTGACCAACCGACTCTTGTCATTTCGCCGGCAGCGAGTAAGGATGAGCGTAACTGGTTGACAGACCGCTACGCCGCATTAGGTGATTACGCTTATGAACAAGGCTATCAAGTGGTGATTTGTGGTTCTCCCGCTGAACGCGAAAAAGCCTTGGCTGCGGATATTCTGCGCCACATGCAGCACCCTGCGCTGAATTTAGTGGGTAAAACCAACCTCAAACAACTCACCGCACTATTAAACAAAGCTGCCGTGGTATTGGCGCCCGACTCTGGTCCCGCGCACATTGCCACGACCCAAGGCACACCCGTCATTGGCCTTTATGGACACAGTAACCCCAAGCGTACCGGACCATACAATAACCTCACCGAGGTAGTGAGCGTCTATGAGCAATTTATTGTCGAACAACACGGCAAAGCGGCTGAAACTCTGCCTTGGAGCACTCGCGTTAAAGGCGATCATATTATGCAAGCAATCTCGGTCAGCGATGTGATTCGCAGCTTTGACCACATCACGAAAAAGGAATCAGCATGTCTGAATCAATAAATAAGCCAACGCTCGCCGTGGCTCTGATTGTCAAAAATGAAGCCGCCAACTTGGATGCCTGTTTAAAAACGGTCGAAGGTTGGGTTGATGAGATCGTTATTTTGGATTCAGGCAGCAGCGATGAAACCGAAGCCGTTGCCAGACGCTACACCGACAAATTTTTTATTAACAAAGAGTGGCCCGGCTTTGGCCCACAACGCCGTCTTGCTCAGCAGTATGTTGAATCCGATTATGTGCTTTGGCTCGATGCCGATGAACGTGTCACACCTGAGCTTAAAGCAAGTATTGAACAGGCTGTTACAAGTAACAAACCTTCAACCGTCTACCAAATTTGCCGATTAAGTTGGGTGTTTGGTCGCTTTATCCGCCACTGTGGCTGGTACCCTGACCACGTGGTCCGACTGTATCCCACTCAGCTCACACAATACAATGACGCACAAGTGCATGAAAAAGTTGAAGTTTCAGAAACGATGCACATAGCAACTCTAAAAGGGGATGCCATTCACTATACGTATAATGATTTACGTCATTACTTGAATAAGTCCTCCTCTTATGCCCTTGCATGGTCAAAAGATCGAGCTGATCGCGGCAAGAGTTGCTCATTTGCTTCAATCATCACTCACTCTGTTGCATGCTTCATTAAAATGTACATCATAAAAGCTGGCTTTTTAGATGGAAAACAAGGACTTTTGCTTTCACTTCTATCAACCCATTACACCTTAACCAAGTACGCTGATCTCTGGATAAGAACCCAAACTAAGTCGAGAATGCTAGCAGAACAGCAGTTCGAGAACAGGCTAATCAACAAGGTTGAAAAATAAATGCACATCTGTCACGTTAATCTTGCCTCGGGTTTTAGCGGTGGTGAAAAGCAAACTATGGTATTGCTCGCACAACAACGGGAGTTGGGTTACCAACTCACCGTGGTCGCCAATCCCGTAAGTCCATTTTTCAAACAAGCTGAAGCGCTGGGGTGCAATATGATTGCAGCCAAAAGCATGTGGCATGCACACAAGAAAGCCGTAACACAACATTGTGATGTCATGCATGTTCATGAAGGCAAAGCCATCTACTGGGCTTTTTTACAAAATTTGTGCTTTCGTGTTCCTTATATCATTACACGACGTATTGATAACCCGCTTAAGCGCAAGTGGCTATCTGAAAAAGCCTATCAACACGCAGCTCACGTCGTCGGTGTAAGCAAAGCGGTTATCGAAGAAGTCCTCAAACGCCATCCAAAAGCAAACTGCAGTTTTATTCCAGACTCTCCAGCGCGTTACCCAACGAACTTAAACAATGTCCAAAAAATTCGAGCGCAATATCACGACAAATTTTTGGTTATCAAAGCAGCCAAACACCTAAAACACAAAGGTTTTGATGTCGCGATCAATGCTGCTCGGCTCTTGCAATCGCACAGTGATTCTATTCACTTTGTGTTACTCGGTTCCGGCCCTGAGGAACAAGCACTCAAGGCACTGGCTGCGGATCTCAATAATCTCTCTTTTGCTGGAAATCAGGCCGACATGGGCGATTGGTATGCTGCCGCAAATCTTTTGATTCATACCTCTTACACTGAAGGGATGGGATCCGTGATTCTAGAAGCGATGGCGGCCGGATTGCCTGTCATCGGTTCGAAAGCGGGTGGAATTCCCGATGTGATTAAGAATGAGGAGTCTGGTCTGCTATTTGATGTGGGTAGTTCGGAACAACTTGCATCTAGCATTCTCAGAATCTTCAATGATTCCGCTCTAAGAACACGATTGATCGAAGGTGCAAATCGTCATTTAAACCAGTTTGAGGTTGCCACAACAGCCATTAGCTATCAAAACCTCTACTGCATCTATAGCGAGAAATAAACAATGGAAGTAATTTACCCAGGAACCTTTGACCCCATTACCAACGGCCATCTCGATTTGATCGAGCGTGCAGCAAAAATGTTTGATAGCGTCATCATCGCAGTCGCAGCCAGTCCAAGTAAAAACACCATGTTTACCTTGGAAGAGCGCGTCAACTTTGCCCGTCAAGTCACTCAACATCTCCCCAATGTGGCCAGCATGGGGTTTAGCGGCTTACTTGTCGACTTCGCTGCGGAGATTAAAGCAGACATTTTAATTCGCGGCCTACGTACCACGGTCGATTTCGAATATGAGTTTGGCTTGACCAACATGTACCGTCGCTTGCTACCTGGGCTTGAAAGCGTTTTTCTCACCCCTTCAGAAGAACATGCCTTTATCTCCTCGACCATTGTGCGCGAAGTGGCTATTCATGGCGGGGATGTGAGCCAATTTGTTCCGCCAATTGTTGCGCAGGCACTCCATCAAAAGAAGAAAATCTAACGCCCAAAACTTTCCGCTGAACGAGTCGCTCAGCGGAAGATCGTTAAGGTTGAGTAACTTGATAGCGCAAGTAAGCATTCATTAACTGGCGATACTCCTTTGCCCATTCAGGGTTTGAGTTAACCTCCGTTTCCGTTTTGGTTAACCAACCTTCCCCCCACGGATATAACACTTCTGGCTGAGCGCTACTATACGCCCCTTGATCTGTGATCACTCGTGACGTATTAAAACCGATATTACTCACGCCTCGCGTTGAGAGCATATTTTCCCCACCAAGGGAGACATACTGCTGCGCGGATAAACTCAAATGGTAGAGCGTAGGGAAAATATCGCGATGAGAACCAATTCGACTTGGATCATATTGATGTTCCACATGCTGTAGGATGCTTTCAGGCACATAGAGATAGAACGGCACTCCAAAGGTCAAACCAAACTCCGCCTCTTCATCGACGGCGAGGTAACGCACGCGATGATCACCTGAAGCGGCAATAACGGTTTTCTCAGCCAACGGGGATTGCTTCACACCATGGACAAATTGACCTAGAGAATCGTTCGCATATTGGTACGCTTGCAACAAGCCTTCCGCTTCTTCTTCCATCGGCCCCAGTAGAGTTTTTAATCGCTCACTTGCTTTAACAGGCTTAGCCTGATAATCACCCGGGGCGCGAAATGGTGAGTGGTTGGTCACTGTCATGATGTAAATCAGCGTCGGTTGCGTGGCCTCATCAAGGACTTTACGAGCAAACTTGAAGGTAAACGCATCGGGCACGCCCCAAGTATCGGCATGTTTAGCGGCATCAGGAAAGGCGTTTTTAATGCTGTTTTCATCGTAGACCTGATCAAAGCCTTGCACCGGCAAATAGTTGGACAAGTTGCGCCACATCCCATTGCCACCATAGACAAACACCACACGATAGCCCGCCTGCTTGTATGGCAATACCGCTGAAGAAGCCAGCGGCTTTTTCTGTGCATTCGAATGGCTGATCGTCGGTACATCGCTATGCATTAGCATCATCACAATGCTATCAATGGTTGCCGACGTGCCGGCCATAAAACGTTTGAAAACAAAGTCTTGCTCAAATCCTTCACGTAATGAACCTAACAAATCGTTACTCTGAGCATCGTCTTCAATCAAGACGTTGTTGCCCATTCCCTCCATCAAAGCCATAACGACATGCGGAGGATTGTCCGCGAGATAGGTGTTCTCTGGTGTGGCAAATAAAGGCTGTGGCTGACCAAGTACTTTTATCATTTGCGCTTCCACCTCTTGGGCAGAAATGGGCTCAAATTTCGATTGCTTTTTATAGTCACTTTTTGCCCAATCGAGCGCCATAAAGGCGTTGGGGGTAATAATATTTAGCAGCCTATTTTCTGAAACGTTCGCGTGATAGCGTTTGAGTGGCAGCGTACCAACCGACCCTCTTGCTATCACAACATACAGCAAAATTGTAACCACGATCGTTACTGCAGCCACACTCCAATGAAGCGCTTTAAACCGCCATTGTTGTGAACATCCAACCAACCATTGGCCGCACTTTCTCGCCAACCATGCCACGGCAAGCGAAGCAAAGAAGGAACGCAAGATCGGGTAATCATCCCAAGCATTTTCTAAGACCGCCTCGGTATCATCATCGAACAAGCCAAACGCGAACACATCAATATAGTTGCCGTAGGTGACGTAGTAGTAATAATTACCGATGGAAAAGGCCGTGAGTAAAAAGAAAATCACGAACGCATAATTAGGCACAGATCGCTGCCAAAGCGAAAAGCCTCGTGGAAAAGAGGCCAGTATCAACCCAACTAAAAATAGCGGCGCGAAAGCAATCGCAATGATTTTGGCATCAAAACGCGCACCCACCCAGAATGCTCGCAACAGATCATTGCCTAAACCTGCAAGCTCCGAAACATCGGCCGCAAACAGCAAAAAAAGACCACGGGACGCCGTGAGCAGCAGCAGAGCCACTACGATTAACGAAAATATAATGCGAATTGTTTTGTACGCATTCTGCTGAAAATTCATTGAATCAAAACCTGTGGGTATCAATGCGAAAAGGCGCACATCTTAACATAGTGGCCAATCAACCCTTTAGCTGCCGATGCCAAAGCAGTGATCAAACACACGAACGATTTTTGAAGAGGAGGTTAATGCTGGCATCGTGGGCAGAAGAAGGTGTTTCTCTGGGCAATTTTCAGCTCTTGAATCGCTTCGCCGCATTCTGGGCATGGCTCTCCGGCTTTTCCATACACTTGCAATTCTTGGGCAAAATACCCCGGCTTACCATCGGCTTGGGAAAAGTCTTTCAGAGTCGTGCCACCTTGCTCAATCGCCGTTTGCAAGGTTTGCTTGATGTGACTCACCAAGCGTTGCCATTCCTCAGCACTGAGTGACATCGTCGTTCTGGTCGGAAGGATGCGTGAGCGAAACAAAGATTCGCTGGCATAAATGTTCCCCACGCCCACGACGATTTTGTTGTCCATAATAAACTGCTTCACCGCCACACGTTTACCTTGCGCTTTTTCAAGCATGTATGCTCCATCAAAAACATCCGTTAGTGGCTCTGGGCCAATATTGCCCAACACCGAGTGATCTTCATTTGGCGCTGCGTAAAGCCAAGCACCAAAGCGACGTGGATCGTTGTAACGCAACACTTTACCATTAGAGAGCTTGAGATCGACGTGATCGTGTTTGCCTGCCGGGAAGTCAGCATCCAACACGCGCAATGAACCAGACATGCCTAAATGGACAATCGCACTGCCAACATCGGTTTCGATGATCAGATACTTAGCTCGGCGTCCAATGTGACGAATCACTTGCCCTTGCAGCTTTTTTAGCTCACTTGGAATGACCCAACGCAGCTTAGGCGTGCGAAAAATCAGTGATTGGATGGTTTGATTGAGCAAATGCGGCGTGATGCCCATTCGGCTCACTTCCACTTCTGGTAATTCAGGCATGGTGGCTCCAAGGTCAAGAGACTCAATCTCTAGTAGGGAAACAAGTAATCAGGGGAAACCGATATGGCAATCCAGTGATCCTGCCAGTTTTGGAATACCCAGAAATCCGCCAGACGATAAAAAGTCACTCTTTGTGGCTCTTCCTGATCTTGGTACCACACTTCGATGGTTTCTGGTTTGATCAACTGGGAGGCTAATGTCTTCATCGTGGCTTCGTCGAGACGAGTACCAATCAAGGTTTGCCATCTTTCTCCCCACTCTTGTGGAGAAATAGTGATCTCACGCTCTACGCTCCAAGCACCGTTATTCCACTCTAAAGCATTGCCTGCAAGCTGGATAGAGAGCAGCTGAGCATTGGGGTTGAGTAGAGAAGGATAGCCATTGGTACTTTCAATCTGAGTCGTGCTCTGATCGTCAAGCAAATAGGTTTTGATCAACGTCGGGGCATTGATGATCACAATAAAGAAGGTGATGCCAGCGATGAGGATATTATTCCATTTCCGGCGACGCTTTGGTGAAACCCGCATATTCTCAATCCAGACTGATAACTGTGCAAAGTATACCAACCAAGGGAACTGCGAGGTACTAGTTTTCTAGGTTCTAGGTTCTAGGTTCTAGGTTCTAGGTTCTAGGTTCTAGGTTCTAGGTTCTAGGTTCTAGGTTCTAGGAGGAGCTTAAAAGAACAACAATAAAAAACCCAGCTCGAAAGCTGGGTTTTCTACAATCTTCAAAGAGACTCAATCAATTACTTGATTTTCGCTTCTTTGTACACAACGTGCTGGCGTACTACTGGATCAAATTTTTTGATCTCGAACTTGCCTGGCATGTTGCGCTTATTTTTGTCAGTTGTGTAGAAGTGACCAGTATTTGCAGTAGATACTAGACGAATTTTCTCACGAATGCCTTTCTTAGCCATTGCTAATTCCTCTTATTAAACGGTTTCGCCGCGTGCACGCATATCAGCTAGAACAACATCGATGCCTTTCTTATCGATGATGCGCATGCCTTTTGCAGTCAGGCGTAGTTTAACAAAACGTTTTTCGCTCTCTACCCAGAAACGATGAGTTTGTAGGTTCGGCAGAAAACGACGCTTAGTAGCATTTCGTGCGTGTGAGCGGTTGTTACCAACTGCAGGACGCTTACCAGTTACTTGGCATACTCGGGACATGAATGTCTTCTCCAAATCGTTTCAGCTCGATATCAACCTTGGTGGCCGAACCTCATCAATTAGAGGTCAAATACCATTATGGAAAATCCATACAAGGCTATCAAAGGTCGCGCATTATACTAACTTGCCATGCATTGCTCAAGACCCGAACAGATCCTTTTTACAGGTTTTCGTGATCTTTTTTTAGACAGCACGTTTTCAAGCAGTCCAAGCTGAATGTAAATTAAAATATTTGAGTGGCGAGGATTGTAGCAGAAACTCACTTATGAACAACAAAAAGTTTGCCTGTCAAGAGCGATGATTTTTGCGCTTCATATCCAACCTCTTTCCGCAAAGGAAACCACCTCTCCATCGCCGACAACAAAGTGGTCCAGTACCCGAATATCGACTAAACCCAGTGCGTCACTCAAACGGCGTGTAATACGCCTATCTGCTTGGCTTGGCTCTGCTACGCCTGAGGGGTGATTGTGTGCCAAAATCAGGGCAGCGGCGTTATGGTGTAGTGCTCGTTTGACGACTTCTCGTGGGTAAACCGAAGCGGCATCAATGGTGCCTTCAAACATCACCTCATCTTTAATGACACGGTTTTGATTATCCAAAAACAAAATATAAAACGCTTCACGATGGCGATCGCGCAATATTGAAGAAAGATAGAGCTTAGTATGCTGAGGGCTGGTGAGCGCATCACCACGTTGCAATGTTTCCGCCAAATAGCGTTGCGTCATCTCCAAAACGGCTTGTAATTGAACGTACTTTGCCTGCCCCAATCCTTTGTGACGACAAAAACTCTGTTCATCGGCAGAAAAGAGTTTTCTCAGCGAACCAAAGTCTCGCAACAAAAAATCGGCAAGTTCAATCACGTTCATTCCTTGTGTGCCTGTTCGCAAAAAGATCGCAAGTAGCTCCGCATCAGACAAAGACTGAGGGCCACGCTGAAGCAATTTTTCTCTTGGCATCGATTCACTGGGCAGATTTTTTAGGCTCATCATCTTTCTCTGTTTTTTTAGATGTGCCTATTGCAACGAGAAAACCAGCAAAGTCTAGTGTGACGATGCTGGTTCGCTATTCATGCAACAAGAGAATGTAACCAAGCGTTTTATCAGAGCTTAAAATGACCGACCAAGTCATGCATCTCTTGGCCAGATACATTTAAGCGTGAACTAATGGCTTCCGACTCTTGTAAGTTGTGATTGATCTCATTAACGATTTGCTGAATGGTGACAAGGTTTTGGTTGATATCCTCAGCGACCGCGCTCTGTTGTTCAGCGGCGGATGCCGTTTGAATGCCCATATCACGGATCATTTCCACCGCCGACTGGATGCCAGCAAGTGATTCTTTGATTTGCACTGACTCAAGCGCCGTTTGCTCACCACGCTCTTGGCTGGCAGACATAGTGGTGACCGCTCTGGCCACACCGTTTTGCAACTGCTTGAGCATATCACCAATTTCTAAGGTGCTGTTTTGTGTGCGACTCGCCAGTGAACGAACTTCATCAGCTACCACGGCAAACCCGCGACCTTGTTCTCCCGCACGCGCCGCTTCAATGGCAGCATTCAGTGCCAGTAAGTTCGTTTGCTCGGCAATTTCGCCTATCACTTGCAACACTTTGGTGATTTGAACGGTCTGTTGGCTAAGCTGAGAAATGGCGTCTGAGGTGATGTTCACTTCGTCGACCAATTTACCAATCCCTTCTATCGCGTGATTCACTTCGACTTGCGCTTCTGAGATCTGCGCATTGGCAGAATCAATCGCTTGTGCCGTGGCATGGGTATTGTTGGCGACTTCTCTCGCGGTAGCACTCATTTCCGTCACAGCAGTCACTACTTTATCCGTCTCCAAACAGTGCGTTTGCATTTGGTTACTGGCAAACGAGGCTTGCTGAACCAGCCCAGTGGCCGCGCTTTGCACCGTTTGTGCCGAACTGCGAATATCGACCATCAATGGATGCAACTTGTCCATAAACTGGTTGAACGCTTTTGCCACTTCCCCCACTTCATCTTGACTGTCCACACTCAAGCGAGCGGTCAAATCGCCACCGCCTGCTGCCACATCTTGCAACGAGGACGCGATATGCTGCAGAGGTAAAATCGCTCGGGAAACCATCACGCCAATCACACCGCAAGCAATCAATAGACCCACCAGCGTGAATCCAATCGCCGATAAGGTATGCTCATTCAAACTGGCAATACTTTGTACACGATGCTCTGCCACTTGCATGTCGATATCATCGATGTAGATCCCCGTACCAAGTACCCAGTCCCATTTTGGCAGATATTCCGCATAACCCAGTTTAGGCGCTTGTGCATTGATAGTCGGTTTGTGCCATGAGAAATACAGGAAGCCATCGCCTTTTTGTGAAGCATCAATCAGCCCTGCTATCACCGCAACACCATTGTCATCTTTCATGCCGTATAGATTTTTACCTTCCAACTCCGGCTTAATCGCGTGCAGCGTGTTGACACCTTTAGAATCATAAGCAAAGAAGTAACCATCACTCTCAAAGCGCATTGCTTTCAAAATCTGTTTGGCTTGTTGTTGATTATTGCCATTCACATCTGCGTCATACAGCGGCTTAATGGCGGTAACCCCCATCATTAGATACGCTTTTAACTCTGTTTTGCGTGTTTCTATCAGTTCGTTTCGATACTCACTCAACTCTACTTCTAGACTTTTGAGGCTATTGAAGTAAAAAACCGCAGTCACCATGGCGGTCAGCAGCACTAAAGGGATGATAGTAAGCAGTAATAATTTGTTCCGACTCTTCATGACAAGTTCCGTCGCTATCCATATGATTGTTTTAATTTTTAAGAGATGTATCGCCAGCATTATCTGGTATCTGCACCAATAATGTCCGTGAGCGACATTCTCTTTTCCTGATCGATTTGTCATATTTGTCTCAAATCAGAGAGGTCGGATCTTACTTCTCGTTCAATTTGACGACATCGTCACACCAGCGATCCGAATGCTCAATCGCCTATCTTTCAATCACCTGAGCAAATAATTTGTGTTAGGATCGGCAACAATTATTTTGGAGAGTAATCAAATGCAAACATTGGCAGGAAAGAAGATTCTACTGGGTATCAGTGGTGGTATTGCGGCCTACAAATGTGCAGACCTCACCCGACGTCTTAAAGAAAGAGGCGCAGAGGTGCAAGTCGTCATGACCAAAGCCGCAAAAGAATTTATTACCCCTTTAACCATGCAAGCGGTCTCCGGTCGTCCTGTCTCAGATAGTTTACTCGATCCAGCCGCCGAAGCCTCAATGGGCCACATCGAGCTGGCGAAGTGGGCCGACCTTATCTTACTTGCCCCTGCTACTGCGGATCTGATTGCGCGTATGGCCGCTGGCATGGGCAACGACCTACTGACCACCTTAGTGTTGGCCACTGACGCCCCTGTTGCGGTCTCTCCAGCGATGAATCAACAGATGTATCGCAACGTCGCGACCCAAGAGAACATTGCGACTCTGAGCCGACGCGGTATGGAAATCTGGGGCCCAGCGGCTGGCGAACAAGCGTGTGGTGATGTGGGCCCAGGCCGTATGTTAGAGCCGATGCAATTGGTTGCGCTGTGCGAACAATTCTTCCAGCCAAAACCGTTACAAGACAAATCGATTTTGATCACTGCGGGTCCAACTCGTGAAGCCATTGACCCTGTGCGCTACATTACAAACCACAGCTCAGGCAAAATGGGTTACGCGCTGGCTCAAGCAGCGATGCAGTTGGGTGCGAATGTAACACTTATCAGCGGCCCGGTTTCTCTGCCAACCCCCGTCAATGTCAATCGTATCAACGTCGACAGTGCTCAAGAAATGTATGACGCCGTGATGGCTCAGGCCTCTGATCACGATATCTTCATCAGTTGCGCGGCTGTGGCAGATTACCGCCCAGCCACGATTGCTGAGCAAAAACTGAAGAAAACTGACGACAGTGATGAGATGACCATCACTATGGTGAAGAATCCCGATATCGTCGCGTCGGTCTCCGCCATGACAGAAAATCGTCCTTTTACGGTCGGGTTTGCGGCAGAAACCAACGACGTTGAAGTGTACGCTCGCCGTAAACTGGAAAAGAAAAAGCTCGATCTGCTCTGCGCGAACGACGTTTCCGTGGAAGGGCAAGGCTTCAACAGCAGCGACAATGCGATTACGCTTTACTGGCCACAGGGAGAGAAAGCGCTGCCACTCAACAGCAAAGCGGCATTAAGTATGGAGATCTTGAAACAGATCCAAACCTTGATAGGTCAGTAATCGACATATCGCCCTCCGTTATTGACTAGGTTATTTGTACAGCTTTTTGCTTAACAGTATCACAAAACCTGATCGATACCTGATGTCTTGAACTGGGCATGCTGATATAATCGCTGACGAAAAAACGTCTATTCAAAAGGAAGTTAATCAATGGCAGGCAGTAAAAAATCAAACCGCCGTGAAGAGATCCTCCAAGCTCTTGCTCATATGTTGGAGTCTGCGGAAGGGGCATCGCGTATTACTACCGCGAAGTTGGCACAACAAGTAGGCGTGTCAGAAGCGGCACTTTATCGCCACTTTCCAAGCAAAGCGCGTATGTTTGAAGGTTTGATTGAGTTTATTGAAGAAGCCTTGATGTCGCGTATCAACCGTATCTTAGATGAAGAGAAAGACACGCTAGAACGTATTCGTTTGGTACTGCAACTGCTGCTCGCCTTTGCTGAGCGCAACCCAGGCTTGACGCGTATTATGTCTGGCCATGCGCTGATGTTTGAAAATGAACGACTACGCGATCGCATTAACCAACTGTTTGAACGCATCGAAACTCAACTGCGTCAGATTCTACGCGAGCGCAAATTGCGTGAGGGGAAATCCTTCCCTGTCGAAGAAAAGATCCTCGCTGCCCAGTTACTAGGCCAAGTAGAAGGCAGTTTGAATCGTTTCGTCCGTTCCGACTTTAAATACCAACCAACTGAAAATTTTGAGGAATACTGGGCATTGCTCAGTGCACAGATTAAATAATTTATGACAACTGCAACAAAACCTGCGTTTTCAATTTCGCTGCTTCACCCTAAATACTGGCCAGTTTGGCTAGGCTTTGGCTTACTTGCCATCCTTGTCACCATCCTGCCGTACAAATTGCAACTTTGGTTGGGTCGTAGCCTTGGCCACTTTGCAATGCGCTTCGCGAAAAGCCGCGTGCATGTCGCGCGTCGCAACTTGGAACTAGCCTTTCCAGAAATGGGCCAGCAAGAGCGCGAGGCCATTGTGCTTGAAAACTTCAAAAACACCGGCTTAGCATTGTTTGAAACAGGCATCGCGTGGTTTTGGCCAGATTGGCGCATCAAACGTCATGTTGTTTTTGGTGACACCCGAGAACTGATGGAACTGGATGCCAATAAAAAAGGGGTGTTAGTGGTGTGTACGCACTCACTTAACCTTGAGATAACCGCGCGTGCCTTTTCATTGTTTGCGCCCGGTTATGGCGTGTATCGCCCACATGACAACCCCGCTTACGACTTTATTCAAACTTGGGGCCGCACTCGTTGTGGCAACCAAATGGTGGATCGTAAAGACGTCAAAGGCATGTTGAAAATTCTACGCGGCGGTGGTCGCTTGTGGTATTTGCCTGACCATGATTATGGCAACAACCATGCGGTATTTGTCCCCTTCTTTGCCGTACCCGATGCGTGTACAACGGCAGGAACAGGCGTATTAGTGGATGCGAGTAAGTGTGCGGTGATCACCGCGTCTAGTTTCCGCAAAGGCGAAACCTATACGCTGGAAATCGACCCAGATATCAGCGACCAATTCCCACGTAAAGACGCGGTTGGTGCGGCAACGGTGATGAACCAAGCGATTGAGAAAGTGATTTTGCGTGGATTAGATCAATGGATGTGGCTGCACAAACGCTTTAAGAGCATGGCTGACCCAAGCCAACCACGCGGCATTCGTTATAAATAGTTAGGTGTTAGGTTGCTAGGGACTAGGGACTAGAAGCCTAGATAACTAGATAACTAGATAACTAGATAACTAGATAACTAGATAACTAGATAACTAGATTCTAGGAGCTGCTTTTCCTAGAATCTAGCCCCTGCCTTTACTTAGATCCCGTATTGGGCGCGATACGCTTTCACCGCATCAAGATGCTCGGCTGCATCGCCTTTCTCTTCCAAGAAAGTGATCAAATCCGACAGGCTAACGATAGAAATCACCGCACAAGCGAAATCACGTTCAACTTCCTGAATCGCCGACAGCTCACCCTTACCTTTTTCTTGGCGGTCAATCGCAACCAATACACCAGCCAGATCGGCACCATTGGCTTGGATGATTTCCATCGATTCGCGAATCGCTGTGCCCGCGGTGATCACGTCGTCCACCAGCATAATGCGCCCTTCTAGCGCCGAGCCAACCAAGTTACCGCCTTCGCCATGATCTTTGGCCTCTTTACGGTTGAAACAGTAAGGCGTGTCGATATCGTGGTGATCCGCCAGCGCAACGGCTGTCGTAGTAGCAATGGGAATGCCTTTGTACGCAGGACCAAAGAGTACGTCGAACTCAATGCCAGAATCCGCTAACGCCGCCGCATAAAAACGACCAAGGCGTGCCAAGTCACGACCTGTATTGAAAAGACCAGCGTTAAAGAAATATGGGCTTTTACGGCCAGATTTCAACGTAAACTCGCCAAACTTAAGGACTTGTTTCTCTAGTGCAAACTCAATAAATTCACGCTGGTATGCTTTCATGAATACTCTCTCGATGTTTAATGGGTTAATAGGTGCTAGGTCTAGGGTCTAGGGTCTAGGGTCTAGGGTCTAGGGTCTAGGGTCTAGCAACAAACAAAAAAATAGCCCCCAAATGGGAGCTATCTAAATCAATTGGCTAACGCCGCCTTCTGCGCGGCGACGATCTCGCTAATGCCCTTTTTGGCCGACTCTAGCAGAGCCAGCAATTGTTCATGGCTAAACGGTTCGCCTTCGGCAGTGCCTTGGATTTCGATCATCTTGCCTTCTTCCGTCATCACTACGTTCATGTCGGTATCCGCCGCCGAATCTTCCACGTATTCCAAATCGCACAGGACATCTTCACCCAAAATGCCGACCGAAACCGCAGCCACATGACCTTTCATTGGGTTTGCTTTTAGCTTGCCACTATCAACAAGGTGCTGAAATGCATCCGCCATCGCCACGCTAGCACCACTGATTGACGCGGTGCGCGTACCGCCATCGGCTTGGATCACATCACAGTCAACGGTGATCATAAACTCACCCATCGCTTCCAAATCCACGACTGCGCGCAGGCTACGTGCGATCAAACGTTGAATTTCCATGGTACGACCGCCTTGCTTACCATTAGCCGCTTCACGACGAGTACGTGAATGAGTTGCGCGTGGCAGCATGCCATATTCCGCCGTCACCCAGCCTTTACCTTGGCCTTTTAGCCAACGAGGCACCGATTCTTCCACGGTCGCATTACACAGCACCTTGGTATTACCAAACTCAACCAGCACGGAGCCTTCCGCATAGGCCGTGTAGTTACGAGTAATTTTAATTGGGCGCACTTGGTCTGCCGCGCGATCATTTGGACGCATGGATGAATACCTTTTCTGGGGATCGATTTGATTGGGGGTGAAGTATAGCGGAAACCACCGCAAGGCACTAGGGAAAGGCTCACGGTTTTTAGCTCACAGTTTTAGCAACAATGCTTCACGCCTAGCCGCAACGCCATTCTGTGCTACTATTGCCAAGCGTTATTTTCAAAGATGATAAAACAGGAAAATTCGATGATTTACAGCATGACCGCATACGCGCGCAAAGAGATCAAAGCCGATTGGGGCAGCGCGGTATGGGAAATCCGCAGTGTTAACCAACGCTACCTAGAAACCTACTTCCGCATGCCAGAGCAGTTCCGCGGTCTAGAACCCGTGCTGCGTGAGCGTTTCCGCCAACGCCTTGCTCGCGGCAAAGTGGAGTGCAGCCTAAGATTTGAAGCCAATCCAGCGGCGCGCAGCGAACTGACGATCAATGAGACCTTAGCGAGCCAAGTGATTGGTGCCGCAAAACAAATCATGCAACTCACCGGTGAAGATAGCCGCATCAACCCATTCCAAGTGATGCAGTGGCCTGGTGTGATGGAAACGCCAGAGCAAGATATGGACGCCATTAATCAGCAATTGTTGGCCGCTTTTGACCAAGCACTTAACGAGTTTATCGAAGCGCGCGGCCGTGAAGGCGACAACATGAAAGCCTTGATTGAGCAGCGCCTAACAGCCATCACCGCGGAAGTAGTGAAAGTACGCGCCCGCATGCCAGAGATCATTGAGTGGCAGCGTGAGCGTCTGTTCTCGAAATTTGAAGAAGCCAAGGTGGAACTGGACGCTTCTCGCGTAGAGCAAGAGCTGATCATTTTGGCACAGAAATCGGATGTGGCAGAAGAGCTGGATCGCCTCGATTCTCACGTTAAAGAGACCACCAATATTTTGAAAAAAGGCGGCGCCGTTGGCCGTCGTTTGGACTTCATGATGCAAGAGTTCAACCGTGAATCCAACACGCTCGCGTCCAAATCGATCGCCACTGACATCACCGCTTCAGGTGTAGAGCTTAAGGTGTTGATTGAACAAATGCGCGAGCAGATCCAAAACATCGAATAGATTCTCTAGGGTAGAAAGCTATCCGTCCTAGAATGTCATAAAAGCCCTGTATTACTTTGTGAAGAGCCTGGTAAATACAGGGCTTTTTATTTTCTCCATCCAAATCGGTTTGAAGGAATATGTCTGCTAACCGACTACCATTTGCTTGATTACAATTCGTTGATCGTGAAACGGAATGTGCCCGTTTGTAGAGGTTGAATCTGCAAAGCCAATAAATAGGTTCAAAGTGTAACATGGCCGTTTAACTCTACCGAGGTCAGAGCGTCAAAACCTTCGAACTCTGCTCAGTCCAGTTTGCGCCATCTCTTGTTCTGAGAGAAGGATACAAAAATCCTCTGCGCATCTTTTCCCTGTTGCGATATAGTTGCCAACCCGCACCATCTATTGATCACTTGTATTTATTCAACCATGTTTATTCGCAATACGCTCACATCCTTTTTTTTCCTGTTCGTGGTGGCACTAAGCAGCAAATTTCTCGCACTCATGACTTTTGCACAATTGCCTACCGAATTACTTTCAGCACAAGGTACCGAAGCGCTGTTTTTTGGGCTCCGCTTTGACGCTACGATAGCAACCATGCTGACGGTGCCGATTTTTTTACTCACTATCCCGTTTCTTTTCATTCATCGCGATAGTCAGTTTCTAATAAAAGGGCTGATGAGCTTAGGCGTACTGTGGATCGTGACGACAACATTTTCCGATGCGATTTACGCTAAAGATGCCAGTAAACATGTCACGTTTGAGCTTTTTACCGCGCAAGGCGTAGAAGGGGCATTGCTAGTCACCGCCTTTAAAAGCTACTGGGGAACCATCGCGATAGGTTCTTTCTGGCTGGTGATTTGCCAATACCTACTATGGAAAAAAATCTCCCTGGGCCATCCTGCGCGTCATCCTTGGTATCTCAATGGCATTTTTGGCCTTATTTGGCTGGTGGTGAGTATCACCATTATCCGCGGAGGCTGGGGCGATGCACCGCAAACCCCAATGCGTGCTTACAACATCGGTAATAGTGAGCAAGCCTTCGTCGCTTGGAGTGCGCCTTATAGCATCACCTATTACTTAGCCAACGGCGATCGTGCCGCCATTGCTAAAATCACCAAAGATCCATCCGCAGCGCAGTTGGCGCAGTGGCAAGCGGCCCTAGCACACAGCCGCCCAGCACAACTGACATCACTCAAGCCAGCCAACGTGGTGATGATATTGCTGGAAAGCTGGCCCGCATACGATATGCAAAGCTACTCTGGCGTTGTCAATACGACGCCCTTCTTTGACGAACTTCGCCAGCGTACTCTAACCACCGACTCCAGCTACGCTGATGGTTATCGCACCGTGCAAGGGATGTTTGCCACTTTCTGTTCATACCCAAACCCGACTGATGGCATCATTTCCACCAGCCAGCTGCAAAATGCTCACTATGTTTGCTTACCGCACATTTTGCGCAAGCAGGGATGGCAAACCACCTTTATCCAAGGCAGTGCCAAGGGAAAAGTCGGTTCCTTTGCTCAAACGCTGGGCTTTGCCGAATCTTTCGGTAAACATGACTACCCCTTTGAAGCCGTACACAATGAATGGGGGTATATGGACGGCGACATCTATCGCTATTCAATGCAACAGATAGAGCGTTTGAGCCAGTCGTCTCAGCCCTTTTTTATCACCATCAATACGGGCACGACTCACGGCTCCTATCTCCCTGAAGAAGAATATGCTTTTGGACGCGACACTCCGATTAACGAGCGACGCAGTGTCATGAAGCATGCCGACGATGCTTTGCGACAATTTATACCTCAACTCGATGCCAAGTTGGCTCAGTTGGACAAGCCGACGCTGGTGGTACTCGTGGCCGATCACACCGCCAAAACGGTTAAAGGTGGCTTTGTTAAAAATGCGATCCCACTAGCGATGTATGCGAGTGACCACTCACTGCCGATAAAAGTCCTGCCGATCAGCGCATCACAACGCGATGTGGGTGCAACCATTTTGGATTGGCTTGGTGGCTACGCGCCTTGGTTTACGGGTCACTCATTGCTCGATGAGCAATACTCTGGCCGTGCGAGTTTTGCCTTTGGTACTGGGTTCTTTTGGCTAGCCAAAGATCATGGTATTGCCATCAATGTCAAAACCGGGGAACTGGCTCAATGCTTCGAGATTGGCGATGACCGCGTGACCAAACAAGTGATCGGATGTGAAGCAACGACTTGGGCTGAAACACTCTACCAAGAAGCCAGCTACTACAACGCCATTTCACAACATTTACTGTTTAAAGGACGCACTACCGACTATCGCCCGCTTCCTTAATGCCAATGACAATGAGCGAATACAAAAACAGCAGCGAATCGCTGCTGTTTTTGTTTATGTCAAGCTCAGACCTTAAGCGGCCCCTTGCTGATGTTCGGCTTTGCGCTTGTGTTTGCGATACTTTGGATGAGTAATCGGAATCGCTGAAAGCAGTGTTTTGGTGTAATCGTTTTGTGGGTTGGCGTACACCTCTTTGGCACTGCCCTCTTCCACCACTTTACCGAAGTACATCACTGCCACTTTGTCGGAAACGTGTTTGACGACCGACAGATCGTGCGAAATAAAGATGATCGCCAAATTCATCTCTTGCTGAAGTTGCAGCAATAAATTGAGGATCTGTGCTTGCACAGAGACATCCAACGCAGAAACGGACTCATCACAAATCAGTAACTTAGGTTTGAGTGCAATGGCGCGTGCAATACCAATACGCTGACGCTGGCCACCAGAAAATTCGTGTGGATAGCGATTGACGGCTTCTGCGGGCAAGCCCACTTTCACCAGTAGCTCTTTCACCCACGTTTTACGCTCTTCCGGTGTACCGACCTTATGGATGATGAAAGGCTCTTCCAAAATCATACCAATGGTATGACGCTGATTGAGCGACTCCATCGGATCTTGGAAAACAATCTGCATCTCTTTGCGCAGCGGGCGCATTTCTTTAGCGGAAAGTTTGGTGATATCACGCCCTTCAAAGAAAATGCTTCCTTCCGTTGGCTCATACAGTTTGAGCAGCGTACGCCCTAAGGTGCTTTTGCCACAACCCGACTCACCAACCAAACCTAAGGTTTCCCCTTGGTTCACTGACAAACTGACGCCATCCACCGCTTTCACAGTATAACCTTTACGAAACAGACCTTTGCCTGAGACAAAATGCTGCTTGAGGTTTTCAATCCTTAATACTTCTTTACTCATCCTGAATTCCTTAGCTCGCCCGACTCGGCTCAAACATGCTGCTATCAATCGGCTTAATGTCGATCAACTGCTTCGGTTCACTATCCAAACTCGGCATCAAACCCATTAGTCTTTCTGTGTAGGGGTGTTTGGGGTGATCAAACAGCTCAAAAATTTCGGCGTATTCAACAATTCGTCCACCGTACATCACCGCGACGTCATCACACACTTCCGCTACCACACCCAGATCGTGCGTAATAAAGATCATCGCCATCCCGGTTTCTTGCTGTAACTCGTTCATCAGTTCCAAAATGGATGCCTGAACGGTCACGTCCAACGCGGTGGTTGGCTCATCACAGATCAAAATATCCGGTTTACACGCGAGTGCCATCGCAATCATCACGCGTTGGCGCATGCCACCGGAAAGGTTGTGCGGGTACTCATTGAGACGCTTCTCTGGCAGTGGAATTTTCACTTTTTTTAGCATTTCAAGAGCGTATTCGTTACGCGCACGTTTATCCAGATCAGGACGATGCAGTTCCAAGACTTCATTGATCTGGCGACCCACGGTATGGACAGGGTTGAGGGCCGTCATCGGATCTTGGAAAATAATGGAGATACGATCCCCTCTCATCGCGTACATCTGTTCCGCAGGCAAGGTCACCAGATCTGTGCCACGATACAGCACCTGACCATTGACGATTTGGCCATACGGCTTTGGCAATAACCCCATGATCGACATGGAGGTGACACTCTTGCCACTGCCAGACTCACCCACCAATCCCAAAGTACGCCCTGCTCGCACGTCAAAATTGACGCCGTGCAAAACCTTAACCGGGCCATCATCGGTCATGAAAGAGACCTCAAGGTCTCTCACACTCAGAATCACATCATCCTGCATTGCTCTTCCTTCCTTGCCGCCAACTTATAATTTATAGGTGTCATCAATAATGGTGACAGGCGCAAAGGCTTTGTTGGATTTCACCGCTTTTTCGGTTTCTTTCTTGACGTCTTTATCAATCCAGAAGGTTCCCAAACCAATCGCACCACCGCTGGTAAACAGCACTTCTGACTTCTTGGTCATCGCTGCTTTTGGGTACTTCAACCAACGCCAGTAGCCCACTCGGGTATAAGGCACCATGTAGCCAGGGACAATCACGTTTGCATCGGTGACAATCTGCTGAATTTGATGCGAGTAGTTGTACTTCTTCTCTAAATCAAACTCGTTTTTGTATGCCATGATCAGCTCATCAAGTTCAGGCGTGCTAAAGTTGGTGTGGTTGTTGGTTTGTGGGCGATTCGCATTGGCAGAATGGAAGTATTCCCAGTAAGCCGGTACATCAGAGGTGCCCATGTCTAAGAAGGCCAGTTCATGTTTCTTCTCAAGAATAAACTTAAATGCCGAAGACCCATCCACCAATTTGAGTTCAAACTCAAGGCCTGCCTTCTTCGCCTGCTCTTTCAAATAAGCAATACGCGGGGTGTGATGAGCAAAACCGTAAGTAATGGCGAAACTAAGGCGCTGCCCCTTGTCGTTGACGCGAACACCATCTGATCCAATTTGGCTAAAACCGGCCGCTTCAAAGTAACGAATGGCCAACTCAGGATCGAACTTCGGCGCAACCGGATTCGGTAAGTCATACTTACCATGCCCCGCACCCAGCGCATGAGGTTTACGTGAGTAGTCGCCACGAGTGATCTTCTCGATCATGCCGTCGTAGTCACTGGCATGCATGATCCCTTTACGCACATTGAGATCATCTAACAAAGGAGTGGAGACATTCATCCAAAGGCCACCCGCACCTTGTGGTGTTTGGTTATAACCCCAGAATTTCTCTATGTAACCTTTCTGATAAGGTTCGGTGTTCGATTTGTCGTGCCATAGGTCAGGCAGGATCAATGCAAACGTATCCAAGTCACCTTTTTCAAAGTGCTTCATCGCAATATCGTTATCACGGATCACCGTAATGCGAATCTTATCCACGTTGTAACGATGCTGGTAATACTTGTTGCTGTAACCCCACCAATCTTGGCCAACATGGTTAAAGGTGACACTTTTACCTTTCTTGATGTCATCAAGGTAGTAAGCACTGGTGGTCGGTTCTGACTTGAAGTTGTATTTACGCACGAAATTATCGTCGATACCGTCACCATTCTCATCTTTGCTCGGGTTGGCATAGAAATGTGCAGGACGTGGGCGAAGCGCACCTAGGGTATAAAGCAGATCTTCTTGGTTTTTTTCAACTTTGCTTACCGCCGCGAAGGTGTGCTGATCAATTTTCTGCACATCCTCAATCACGTTGGTGTAGTACTCGTTGTACCAAGGTGCCACCAAGTCTTTTGAGCGGTAAAACTTGAGCATAAAAACAAAATCGTCCGCTGTGACTGGCTTACCGTCAGACCATTTAGCCTTCGGATTGAGTTTAAAATAGACCGTGCGTTTATCATCAGCGAATGCCCATTCGTTGGCTAACGCAGGGATCCACTCTAGCGTGTTTGGATGTTGATCAACCAGTGCTGGCGTTTCATCCAGAATGAACGAACGCAATCCCGAGTTAGAATCTGGCCCTACACTGCGCAAGGTTTGTGGGAAGCTTGAGATGTGAGTACGAAAAGTACCACCGAATTTTGCCTCAGAAGAAGCAAACAATGGCTCATCCCAATTCGTTTGCCACTGCACATCCGCAGGTAAACTCGCTGCGTAGAGGCTGGTACTCATCAGCGATAACGCTGTGGTTAATAATGTTTTTTTCATCTGTATGTCCCTATATTATCCGTTCCAACAGTATTGACTATTTAAACGTAGCGGGTGAATTTTTTCGGATCAAATGCGGCGCGAATCGCTTCACCAATGAAGGTCACCATAACAAGCACTGCGACGATAGAAGTCACCACTGACGCCACAATCCAAGGAGAATCAAGATTGGATTTCCCTTGTTGCAGCAACTCACCCCAACTTGGCGTTGGTGGCATCAGCCCTAGACCAAGGTAATCCAATGCTGTTAAAGCCGTAATGTTTGCAGCAATAGTAAACGGCGCTAAGGTTACGATCATCACCATGGTATTTGGCAAGATGTGTTGAAAAAGAATGCGAGCGGTTGATGCACCCAGCGCTTTCGCTGCTAATACATATTCACGTGCGGACTCTTTGTACGTCATGGTACGCATGTACCAAGTCATCCCCATCCATCCAAATAGAACGTTGATGCCAACAAAGAGCGCGAAGGTCGGTTGTACTATCGACACCAAGATCATAATGACGTACAAAAACGGCACCATTGACCAGATTTCAATCAGTCGCTGTACAAACAGGTCAAACTTGCCACCCCAGTAGCCCATTGCACAGCCCACAGCGGTGCCAATGGTGTAAGAAATGGCCATTGTGAGCAGAGCAAAGCCCATTGCCGTTCTGAATCCGTACACTAAGCGAGCTAAAATATCTCGCCCAATCACGTCCGTGCCAAGATAGTGCTTAGACTCTGCATTCGGCGCGGTAGGCGGGAAATCACCAGAAAAATCCTGCTCGTAAGGGTTCCACGGCACAATTGGCATGATGACAAAGTTGCCATTGTCTTGCGCAGCAAACTGCTTTTGCAAATCGCGATAGTTGGCTTCACCCGCAGAATCCTGACCAAACTCCGTCCCACTACGAACATCACTGATCACAGGGAAGAAATAACTTCCCTCATATTTCACCACCAGCGCTTTGCTGTTAATCAGCAGTTCCGCAAACAGCGACAGCACCAACATGATGGACAAAATAATAAATGACCAGTAGCCACGCTTAATCGCTTTAAAGCTACGAATTTTCTTTTGAGTTAAAGGGCTTACGTTAATCATATTAAGCTCCAAACTTCACGCGAGGGTCAACCAGTGCCACACAAATGTCGGAAATAATATTACCCAACAGAAGAAGTACCGCATTAATAGCAACAATGCCCATTACAACCGGATAATCGCGTTCGATGATCGACTCATAGCCTAATAAGCCAATACCATCGATATTGAAAATAACTTCAATCAAAAACGCTCCGGTCATAAAGAAGAGTAACGAGTTACCAAAATGGCTAGCGATAGGAATTAAACTATTGCGCAAAGCGTGTTTACGGACTGCGGTTTTAAATGGCAAACCTTTCGCAATGGCGGTACGAATATAATCGGATGACAAATTTTCCATTAAGTTATTTTTCATCGTCAGCGTCAGTGTGGCGAAGTCACCAATTAAATAACAGATAAGTGGTAGCACCGCATGCCACATGACGTCTTTGGCACGTTCAAAAAACGTTTCCAAATCATCGAAATCATCGCCGACAAAGCCCCCCATCGGGAACCACTCTAAATGGTAAGAAAAGAGTGTGATCAGCAGAACACCCACCACGTAACCAGGCAGCGCATAACCAATAAAAATCAAGATGGAGGAGGCAGAATCAAACACCGACCCATGTCGAAGCGCCTTGTAATAGCCCAGCGGAATAGAGATAAAATAGCTGATAAAAAAGGTCATTCCACCGTAGAAAAGCGAGACGGGAAGGCGCTCTGCGATCATGTCACCGACCGGTTCGTAGTAACGCGTGGATTCACCAAAATCCAGCATGACCAGCTTACTCAACCAATCAATATAAGCCTCTACGACAGGTTTATCCAAGCCATAGAAAGCGTTGAGCTCCGCCATTTGCTCTTCAGACAGAGCAGAATTGCCACCTGCGGTCGTCATCGCTGCAGCACCGTCGCCTTGTGCCTGCATTTTAGACAGCATGCGTTCAACTGGACCACCAGGAACAAAACGGGTAATGGCAAAAATAAGGATAGTAATTCCCAAAAAAGTCGGAATTACAAGCGCCAGTCGGCGCAGAAAATAGGACAGCATATACAACTACTCCATGTTCACTGTCTAGAAAAGCAAAGGATCTCTATCACTTCGTTTTACTAAGTGAATGTGCAAACCTCTCAGCAGACAATTTACGTTCACGAAACGCATGTTTCTCGACGTATTGTTCTTCCTGAACAATCTCAATAACGGTCTTATGACCAGTCAGCGAGATAATGAGCGACATATTTATCTCGAATGAATCAAAGCATCAAGTATTTCTGAAAAAAACGTAACAAATAACCGAGAACATCGAAAATAATTGATCTATTTCGTAAGAAATTCTTACTAAGTTAATTATTAATACCACAGCATGATAAGCGGTAAAATATAGAGATCAATGCGAACAACATTGAATACTCATTTTATTCGTATGGCATAATATATCCCTACCATAACCCCATTTCAGCAGCGTATTAAAGAAGCGCGTTCTGTTTTATTTCGCTTTCCTACTCTCTTGCGCAATCACTGGGCGATTCTGGCTAGCTCTCTGAACTTCAACTGGTAACCACCCGCGGTTCGTGATACTCTTCGCCTCCATTTTTTCTGGCCGAAAAGTCATCAACTGATGAGTTCATCACGGCCAGTGCTATCTTTTAGTAGTGGCAGATATTCCCTATCCGCTCTCAATCCAAACCAAACGTGGACTAAAACAGATGGGCAAAGGTACTCTTTATATCGTCTCTGCGCCAAGTGGTGCAGGCAAATCCAGTCTAATCTCCGCGATGCTGGAAAAAAATCCGACTTACGCAATGAAAGTATCGGTCTCTCACACCACTCGTGGTATGCGCCCTGGCGAACAAGACGGCGTGCACTACCATTTTGTGGAGAAAGAGCATTTTGAAGAGCTGATTGCAAAAGGTGAATTTCTGGAATACGCAGAAGTGTTTGGTAACTACTACGGCACCTCACGTGTTTGGATTGAAAACACCCTAGATAAAGGCATTGATGTTTTTCTCGATATCGACTGGCAAGGCGCTCGCCAAATTCGTGAGCAAATGCCACACGCCAAAAGCATCTTTATCTTACCACCATCCAATGGTGAGCTTGAGCGCCGCTTAAACACGCGCGGTCAAGACAGCGAAGCGGTGATTGCTAAACGCATGGCGGAAGCAAAGTCCGAAATTTCGCACTACAACGAATACGATTACGTGATCATCAATGATGATTTCGATACTGCTTTGATGGACTTTAAAGCCATTATCCGAGCAGAAAGATTGAAGCAAGACAAACAAGCTGCTAAATATAGCGGTATGCTTGACGCGCTTTTAGCAGAATAAGCCCCCAGAAAGCATTCTGTGGCACTAATAATACAACTCAAGGTAGCTCAAGCTAGACACTGAGAACTGAGAGCCTGTATACTTTCTCGTCATTCAAAAAATTTAGTTAACTAATTTGGAGTTCTCATGGCACGCGTAACTGTTCAAGACGCTGTTGAAAAAGTTGGCAACCGTTTCGACTTGGTTCTGATTGCGGCTCGCCGCGCTCGTCAAATGCAAACTGGCGGCAAAGATTCACTAGTGCCGGAAGAGAATGATAAGCCAACCGTTATCGCACTGCGCGAAATCGAAGAAGGCCTTATCACTAAAGATGTACTTGATGCACGTGAGCGTCAAGAACAGCAAGAACAAGAAGCAGCTGAATTAGCGGCCGTTAGCAGCATCGCTCGCAACCGTTAATTCGCCTTAAAACACAACATCCCGGGCCCATAATTTGTATCTATTCGATAGCCTCAAAGACGTTGCCCAAGAATACCTTACAGAGCCTCAACTAGAGGCTCTGCGTCAATCTTATGTGGTAGCGCGAGATGCCCATGAAGGGCAAACCCGCTCAAGCGGTGAACCGTATATCATCCACCCAGTTGCGGTGGCGCGCATTCTGGCCGACATGCGCCTGGATGTTGAAACTCTACAAGCAGCGTTACTCCATGATGTCATTGAAGATTGTGACGTCAGCAAAGAAGATCTCGAAGCACAATTTGGCCATACGGTGGCGGAATTGGTTGATGGGGTTTCCAAGCTGGATAAGCTGAAATTTCGCGATCGCAAAGAAGCACAGGCGGAAAACTTCCGCAAAATGGTGCTGGCGATGGTGCAAGATATTCGCGTTATCCTGATCAAACTGGCCGACCGCACTCACAACATGCGCACCTTGGGCGCACTTCGACCAGACAAAAAACGCCGTATCGCACGCGAAACTCTAGAGATTTATTCTCCACTGGCGCATCGCCTTGGTATCCACAATATTAAAACCGAATTGGAAGAGCTCGGCTTTGAAGCCCTCTATCCCAATCGCTACCGCGTGTTAAAAGAAGTCGTTCGATCTGCACGTGGTAACCGCAAAGAGATGATCCAACGTATCCACAGTGAAATTGAAGGCCGCTTGCAAGAAGTGGGTTTGAAAGCTCGCGTAGTCGGTCGTGAAAAGAATCTTTTTTCCATCTACAACAAGATGAAAACCAAAGAGCAACGTTTTCACACCATTATGGATATTTACGCGTTTCGTGTCGTGGTCGATACGGCCGACACTTGCTATCGCGTACTCGGTCAGGTGCACAGCTTGTACAAGCCTCGTCCTGGTCGTATGAAAGACTATATTGCGGTACCTAAGGCCAACGGCTACCAATCGCTGCATACCTCGATGGTTGGCCCTCATGGCGTTCCAGTGGAAGTGCAAATCCGCACCGAAGACATGGACCAAATGGCGGACAAAGGGGTTGCGGCACATTGGTCTTATAAGGGTAATGGCGAACGCACTGGCACCACGGCGCAAGTGAAGGCGCAACGCTGGATGCAAAGCTTGCTGGAACTTCAACAAAGCGCAGGTAACTCCTTCGAATTCATCGAGAACGTTAAATCAGATCTCTTCCCAGATGAGATTTACGTCTTCACACCGAAAGGCCGCATTGTTGAACTGCCTGTCGGGGCAACGGCGGTGGATTTTGCCTATGCCGTGCATACCGATGTCGGTAATACCTGCGTTGGTGCACGTGTCGATCGCAATCCATACCCACTGAGCAAAGCGCTGAAAAATGGCCAAACCATTGAAATCATCAGTGCGCCAGGTGCTCGTCCAAATGCCGCATGGCTTAACTATGTGGTGACTTCTCGTGCACGTACTAAGATTCGCCAAGTGCTGAAAACCATGCGTCGTGAAGAGTCGGTGACGCTGGGTCGCCGTTTGTTAAATCATGCGCTCGGTGAGCACTCACTTGCCGACATCAGCCCAGAAAATCTCAACCATGTCTTGAGCGATCTCAAAATCCAATCTTTGGATGATCTGCTTGCCGCCATCGGCTTGGGTGAGCGTATGAGTATCGTGATTGCGCGTCGTTTGTTAGGTGATGCAGACGAGCTCACCGAGCTTCGTTCAAGTGACAGCAAGAACAAGAAGAAGCTACCAATTCGTGGTTCGGAAGGATTACTGCTGACGTTTGCCAACTGTTGTCATCCCATCCCAGATGATCACATCATTGCCCATGTGTCACCCGGCAGAGGCTTGGTGGTTCACCGTGAGACCTGTCCAAACGTACGTGGCTACCAACGCGAGCCCGACAAGTACATGGCGGTGGCATGGTCAGACGATTACGATCAAGAGTTCATCGCGGAACTTAAAGTCGACATGCTCAATCATCAAGGTGCCTTGGCAGAGCTGACTAACGTGATTTCCAAAACCGGTTCAAACATCCATGGCCTGTCGACTGAAGAGCGTGATGGCCGTTTGTATACCGTGACGGTGCTGCTGACCACCAAAGATCGTGTGCATCTTGCAGGCATCATGAAGAAGATTCGCGTCATGCCATCTTGTTCACGCGTGCGTCGCCGCAAGAACTGATCTCCGCATTCGATCGCTTTTCATCGCCCTTGAAATCAAGGTTTCAAGGGCTTTTTATTTTTATCAGAAAGCCAAATTCAAAATGTTATGAATGAAGAACGTTATCAGAGAATCCAACAAGTTTTAAAAGCGCGTCAAACCGATCTCACCCTGTGCCTTGAAGAAGTGCATAAACCCAATAATGTGTCAGCGATGATCCGCACTGCCGATGCCACGGGATTGCACAAAGTGCATGCTGTGTGGCCCACCGAGCAGATGAAGACATTGAAAAACACCTCTGCCGGTGCAAGAAACTGGGTGGAAGTGGATACGCATGATTCCATCGCAGACGCCGTGAGCGCTTTAAAAGCACAAGGTATGCAAGTGTTGGTGACCAACCTCTCTGATAGCGCCGTCGATTTTCGCCAAATCGATTACACCCAACCAACCGCCATCATTTTGGGCAGCGAAAAGATTGGCGTTTCTGAGCAAGCCAAGGCGCTGGCGGATCAAGACATCATCATTCCTATGGTGGGCATGGTGCAATCACTCAACGTTTCGGTGGCTTGCGCGGTGATTCTGTATGAAGCGCAGCGCCAACGTGAAGCCGCGGGTATGTACCAAAACGACGAAAGCTCGATTGATGCCGAAACCATCAACCGCATTTTGTTTGAGCGTGGCCACCCGGTGTTGGCCAAGGTCGCCAAACGCAAAGGACTCGCTTACCCACCACTGGATGATGCCGGACAAATTGTTGCGGATCCTGCGTGGTGGGCAGACATGCAAAAGAAATAGTCGTTATCTAGTTATCTAGTTATCTAGTTATCTAGTTATCTAGTTATCTAGTTTTCTAGTTTTCTAGTTTTCTAGTTTTCTAGTTTTCTAGTTTTCTAGTTTTCTAGAGCCTATTTTTTCCTGTACAAAAACACAGCCTAATGGTTAACATAACGCTATGTTTATCATTGTCTTGAGGCCAATATGTCTGCCCAACTGTTATCTGCTGTCCCCCTCACGTCCCTCAGTGGGGTCGGTGCTAAGGTGGCTGAAAAACTGGAGAAAATTGGCCTAAGCAGCGTGCAAGACCTGCTGTTTCACTTGCCACTTCGTTACGAAGACCGCACCCGCATCTACCCGATTGCCAAATTGCATGCCGGATTGTGGGCCGCTGTGCAGGGCCATGTGATGCAAGTGGATACCTTGTTTGGTAAACGCAAGATGTTGACGGTGAAGCTCAGTGACGGGAATGGCACCATCACGTTGCGTTTTTTCAACTTTACCGCGGCAATGAAAAACAATTTTGCTGAAGGTAAGTTAGTACACGCTTACGGCGAAATTAAGCGCGGTAATATGGGGCTGGAGATCGTTCACCCAGACTACAAGTTTTTCGCCCCAACGCAAAAGCCCGATGTGGAACAGAGCTTAACGCCTGTTTATCCTACCACCGATGGCTTAAGGCAAATCACGCTGCGTAACCTCACAGACCAAGCCCTCGCCCTGCTCGATAAAGCCGCGGTTCAAGAGTTACTGCCTGCCGGGTTGTATGACCAACAACTGACCATGGGGCAAGCGCTGCACATTATCCATCGTCCTTCGCCGGAGATTAATCTGGAACTGTTCGACGAAGGGAAGCACCCTGCCCAAGTTCGCTTAATTATGGAAGAGTTGCTGGCTCAGAACTTATCCATGCTCGCCGTGCGCAGCAAAGGTCAGCAAGATGTCGCGCTGCCACTTCCCCCCGTCCACCAGCTTAAACAGCAGCTGTTAGCCCAACTGCCTTTTTCACCGACCAATGCCCAAGCGCGAGTGGTGCAAGAGATTGAAGAAGATTTGCAAAAAGCGCATCCGATGATGCGTTTGGTGCAAGGGGATGTTGGCTCGGGCAAAACCTTAGTGGCAGCCTTGGCCGCGGTACGCGCTATCGAACATGGCTACCAAGTGGCGCTGATGGCGCCCACCGAACTGTTGGCCGAGCAGCACGCGATCAACTTCGCCAATTGGTTTGAAAAAATGGGCATTCCCGTTGGCTGGCTCGCAGGCAAGCTCAAAGGCAAAGCCAAAGAAGCCGAATTAGCCCGCATTGCCAGTGGCGAAGCCAAAATGGTGGTCGGGACACATGCGCTGTTCCAAGAACACGTGGTGTTTGACCATCTTGCTCTTGTGATCATTGATGAACAGCACCGCTTTGGCGTACATCAACGCTTGGAACTGCGCGAAAAAGGCGCCAAACAAGGCGCTTACCCACATCAACTGATCATGACTGCTACTCCGATCCCTCGCACATTGGCCATGACCGCCTATGCCGATTTGGAAACGTCGGTGATCGACGAGTTACCGCCGGGGCGCACCCCAATCCAAACCGTCGCGATTCCCGATACCAAACGCGAGGACATTGTCGAGCGTATTCGTCATGCCTGCCTCAATGAGGGTAAGCAGGCGTATTGGGTCTGTACCCTGATTGATGAATCGGAAGTATTGGAAGCCCAAGCGGCAGCAGACACTGCCGAAGAGCTGCAACGTAAATTGCCTGATGTTCGCATTGGTTTGGTGCATGGCCGAATGAAACCGGCTGAAAAACAAGCGGTGATGCAAGCGTTCAAAAACAATGAATTGCATCTTTTGGTGGCCACCACAGTGATCGAAGTCGGGGTCGATGTGCCCAACGCCAGCTTGATGATCATCGAAAACCCCGAGCGCTTGGGTCTTGCACAATTGCACCAGTTGCGCGGTCGCGTGGGTCGAGGCTCGGTAGCAAGCCACTGCGTATTGCTCTATCACGCTCCGCTGTCCAAAACGGCGCAAAAGCGCCTCTCGGTGCTGCGCGAAAGTAACGATGGTTTCGTCATTGCTCAGCGCGATCTTGAGATCCGCGGGCCAGGTGAGCTGCTCGGCACCAAACAAACTGGCCTGGCGGATTTCAAAATTGCCGATCTCGTCCGCGACCAGCGACTGATCCCCGAAGTTCAGCGCGCTGCACGCTACATTCACCACAATTACCCACAAAATGCCGCCGCGATTATTGAACGCTGGTTGGGCGAGCGTGATATTTATTCTAAGGCGTGATCCACGCCTTTCATTGACCATCTTCTCTTCGCTCCCTGTCGAATCCATCATCCTGTTTCGTCAATAGAAAATAGCAAACGATTGCTTTTTAGAATAATCGCCCTATAATGCCGCACAAATTGTGAGGATGACTTTTCTCACCTTCCCAACCAGAGCGGATTTCTGAATAACAGCAATCACAGATGATGACATCCGTTCACCTTGGCCTCCCATTCAGCGAGCGCTAAGTCTGCGTACAACAATTAGGAACATACCATGACAACGCCGAACCCGATGCGTAAAACGGATCTGATCTATCAACTCAACGATCGTCCACCTTTGCCTCAAACTTTGTTTGCTGCACTGCAGCACTTGCTGGCGATGTTTGTCGCTGTGATCACCCCATCCTTGATTATTTGCCAAGCGCTTGGCGTGTCTGCCGAACAAACCAACACCATCATCAGCATGTCGCTGTTTGCTTCGGGCATTTCTTCCTTTATTCAAATCCGCACTTTTGGTCCGATTGGTTCTGGGTTGCTGTCTGTACAAGGCACCAGTTTTAACTTCTTAGGTCCGATTATCGGAGCTGGTTTAGCGCTGAAGGCAGGCGGCGCCAGCGTTGAGAGCATGATGGCGGCGATTTTTGGCACCATTTTGGTTGCCTCGTTTGCAGAGATTCTCCTTTCGCGCGTGCTGGAATACGCGCGTCGCATCATTACGCCATTGGTTTCTGGTATCGTCGTAACTTTAATTGGTTTAACCCTGATTCAAGTCGGCTTGGTATCGATGGGCGGCGGCTACGCGGCCCTGGGCGATGGCACTTTTGGCAGCCTCGATAAGTTGGCGCTGGCGGGCACCGTACTGGGCCTGATTGTGTTACTCAATCGCGCCAAAAACCCTTACGTACGCGTGGCGTCGATTGTGATTGCCATGTTGGTGGGCTATGTCATGGCCTACTTCATGGGCATGGTAGACACTCGCCAAGCCAGCAGCAGTGCACTGATTGCCTTGCCAATCCCGATGCAGTTTGGTCTGAGTTTCGACTGGTCGCTGTTTATTCCACTGGTTCTGATTTTCCTCATCACCGCGCTGGAAGCCATTGGTGATATTACCGCCACCTCGGAAGTGTCTGGCGAACCAGTCAAAGGCCCGGTGTACATGAAACGCATTAAAGGCGGCGTATTGGCCGACGGTCTGAACTCGGCATTAGCGGCGGTATTCAATAGTTTTCCGAACTCCACTTTCAGCCAAAACAACGGCGTGATCTTGCTAACGGGTGTAGCAAGCCGCTACGTCGGTTACTTCATCGCAGGCATGTTGGTACTGCTTGGGCTGTTCCCTGGCGTGGCTGGTTTTGTTCAGTTGATTCCGGAACCAGTTTTAGGCGGTGCAACCATCGTGATGTTCGGCACCATCGCCGCTGCAGGTGTGCGCATCATTTCTCGTGTTGACCTCGATCGCCGTGCCATTCTCATCATGGCCCTGTCGTTCTCGATGGGTTTAGGTATTGCGCAGAAACCGGAGATTTTGCAGTTTATGCCTGAGTTCATTAAGAGCATTTTCTCTTCCGGCGTTGCGGCTGGCGGCATTACCGCGATTGTGCTTAACCTTCTTCTGCCTGAAAAGCTTCAGGACGAAGAAGAGGAAAAGGCGCACGAGCCCGCGATTACAAAGCGTTAATCTGCACAAAGAAAAAGGGTTGCCGACTGTGGCAACCCTTTTTAACCCAATTGACTCTGACCCGTCCTAAATAGGGTTACGACTAACGTTCGCTGGTCGGAAAGCTCAACTGCACTTTGAGCCCACCTTCGCTGCGGTTGTTCACCACCACCGAGCCGTGATGCTGGCTGACAATACGTTTGACAATGGCCAGCCCTAAGCCGGTTCCTTCGCTACCACGAGCCGTATCGCCACGGGTGAAAGGTTCAAACAACTTCGCCACTTGTGATTTTTCAATCCCTGGGCCGTTATCTTCCACACACACCCACACCAACTTGCTGTCTGCGGTCATCCCCGTGCTGATTTTCACCCATCCATTACCGTAACGCAGTGCATTGACCACTAAGTTGCTCACGGCACGCTTAATCGCAATCGGGCTGCCAAAAGCGGCGCGAATCGAAGGCTGGAAGGCGGTCTCAATCTGCACTTCGTAACCCCCTTCAGAGCTCGCCACATCCCCAGAAATACCATTGATGTCGACCTCGGTGAAACTTTGCGTATTCACCGGTTTGAGGTAGTCCATAAACTGGCTGATGATCTCATTACACTCTTCAGTATCACTGATGATCCCTTCCGCTAAATAGCTGTCTTCTGGTGACATCATTTCAGTCGCAAGGCGAATTCGTGTTAACGGCGTTCTTAAATCATGGCTAATACCCGCCATCAACAACGCACGGTCAGCTTCCAACTCTTGAATGCCGCGAGACATTTGATTGAACGCGCGCGTCACCGCACGGATCTCTGTGGCCCCTTTTTCTGGCAGCGGTGGCGGGATTTCCCCTCGACCGACTTCCTTGGCCGCCTTCTCCAGCGCGATCAATGGGCGGTTTTGTAAACGGATAAACAGCCAACCACCAGCGATGATCAACAGCGCCACAATCAAACTGTTGCGAAACAGTGGAGCGAAATCTTCTTCTTGCAGTTCAGAGAGCGGAATGCGGATCAGTGAACCTGGAAGCGCGTCAATTTTCATCCACAAAATGTAGCTTTCACTGCCAAGCAACAACCGTACTTCGGTCGGAGAACCGAGCTCCTGACTCATCTCTTCACTCATCAGGTCAATGGTCATCGCATGGTCAAACTCTCGCGTTTGATCACTGTCCATGCTATGTACCGTCACCCCTAGCTGTTCCAACATCTGTCGACGTAAAGGACCATCTGCCTTCAAATCGCTGTCTTCATCCAGCACTAGGTTTAACTCATGGGCAAGGATCTTATTGAACTGTTGCAAACTGGGCATCAATGCGTAATTAAAGACGGCGTAATACGAGAACACCTGACTGGCGAGCAGTAACGTAATGAAAATGAAAATGGATTGGGTAAAAGAACTACGAAAACGCATCAAGGACCTCGGCAGCTAGGTAGAGTACGAAAGTAGAATAAACAACAATCCCTGGTCAAAGCCAGGGATTGGGGAGAAATCGTCAGATTAAGTTAAGCTTGCTTACCGTCGGGAACAAAGACATAACCTAAGCCCCATACGGTTTGAATGTAGCGAGGCTTGCTTGGGTCCTCTTCCAACATGCGACGCAGACGAGAGATCTGCACATCAATGGAACGTTCCATCGCGGAGTATTCACGCCCGCGTGCCATGTTCATCAACTTGTCACGCGACATCGGTTCACGCGCATTGGTCACCAATGATTTTAGCACCGCGAATTCACCCGAAGTGAGGGGCATCGGCTCATCACCACGGAACATCTCACGAGTGCCCAAGTTCAGACGAAACTCACCAAACTCAACCACTTTCTCTTCTGCGCTTGGTGCGCCTGGCAGCTCGATGGTTTGACGGCGCAGCACCGCTTTAATACGTGCTAACAGCTCGCGCGGGTTGAATGGTTTTGGCAGGTAATCGTCCGCACCCACTTCTAAACCCACGATGCGGTCAACCTCATCCCCTTTTGCTGTTAGCATCAGGATAGGCAACATGTTATTGGCATTACGCAAACGGCGGCAGATCGACAAACCGTCTTCGCCCGGCAGCATTAAATCCAGTACCATTAAGTGGAAGTTTTCGCGGGTCAGTAGGCGATCCATCTGTTCTCCATTGGCGACACTGCGCACTTGGAAACCTTGCTCTGACAAATAGCGTTCTAATAACGCACGCAAGCGAGCATCATCATCGACTACTAAAACTTTAAAATTCTCTTGCATGGGTTCGTCCACCTATTTCCTAAGCTTCCACCAAATTTGGTTCGGTAAAATGTAACACCAATCATTCTAATGTGGCGCAAAGAATTGTTAATCTTTATTACTTTTTAGCTTATGCACCACAAGGTTGCAACGTTACACATCACTAATCGTTGAGATAAAACAAACCCGCACAAGGCGGGTTTGATGTCTCAACTAAAATAGCGTTAGTTACATGGCGCAACGAACTGCCAAGGACCACCCTGATCGGGTCTATCATTATTGGTCCACCATTTCGCTTGGTAGATGTTTCCTTGATAAACCGCTTGATCGCCGCCAACATACACTTGTCCTGCAACCCAGTTGGCAGGACAAGCACTACCCGGTTCAAAACTCACCACCAGCGTTTGGTTTGCGGCTAAAGATGGGAATGTAAAGCTGCTCGCCACAGGTTGCGTCACACCGTTGACCACGATAGTGCTCACTTTATAGCCCGTGTCAGCAATGAAGTTCACCGTAAAGTCAGCGCCACCTTGTGCCGAGATCACGCCAGCGGCATCTGGTGTTGGCGAAATGACGCCACCCACCCCACTGACGGAAGCAGTAATTTGGTAGAACACCGGAATATCCGTAGTGACTTCATTGAAGCTTCCAGTGAAGCCTGCAAAATTACTCGCCGTCAATGCTGACAACTGAGTATTCTTGAGCACGAGGCTTTTCTTGTTGCCCTGCGCAAACGGATCTAACAGGGTTAATACTGTGTCACTTCCCGCTTGAGTCAGTTTAACTGCATTGAACGGGATCGCTTCGTTACTTGCTGTTGTGATCACCGTTTTCGCTGGATAGAAGTTATTCACCACCATCTGCACATTCCATCCCCAGCTTACGCTGTTGAGTGGAACAATATAACCAAGGCGATCGTATCCACCAGTCACGTTAACAAACATCTCTGGATTGATGTCCGCTAACGTTAAACCGACCAACTCATAAGATGCGTAGATACCACCATCTTCCGCTTGCGGTCCGATCACCACTGAAGTTGCGGTTTCGTACGCTTTCAAGTGTTTAAAGCCAATACCAGCCGATCCTTCAATCTTGTCGACCAGCGGGTCAAAACCAGTGACCACTTTCTTGCCTGAGTTCCATGCCAGTCTGTAGATATCCGATTTCGTAATCACCGCTGCTGGATTCGCTTGTACCTCAGCAGCACTCACGCCTGAAAGCAACACCGTTTGTCCTGAGAACTGCAGTTCAGTGCCCCCCGCGACCGAGGCGACAACCAAGCCAGCGAGAGGATCCGTTGCCTGCCACCCTCGTAGAATGATTTTGTCTTCACCGACAGTAAAATCAGAAATGGTCGTGTTGCTGCCCAGTTGCTCATTAAGTAGCACTTGGTCAACACCCCCACCGGTAATCACGATATCGTTGCCCAAGCCCGCAGACAGCACTTCATTGTATTGCGAACCTTCAATCACATCGTTCGCTGGGGTATCAAAAATGGTGTTAAAGCCGCCGAATTTGTGGATGTATGTGGTGATACAAGTGCCCAGTTCATCACAGGTAATTTGATCTTTGGTCAACAGTGTTGCGGTTCCCCAAGCCCCACGCAAATGCGCGGCAGCAAGGATGCCGGACATCGTGGCTTGGATTTGGATCGGGTTGCCATTGGCGTCAGTACCGGGCCAGCTTTTCGCTAACGCTTGCTCCCAAGTCACGTTGGCATCAGCAAGAAGTTTACTGATCACCTTAACGTTAAAGTGCATGGCGTCGCGCATCACCAACTCTTGCTTTTCTGGTAAACGTAAATCCGCCAGTGAGTTCACGCCATTTTTGCCAACGAACGTCCCTTCCCAGCGGTTGTTGTCAGTCACGTAAACCTTGTTACCACCAGAGCCCTCAATTTCCGCCAGAGCCTCGGTTTTACAACCAGCCCACGTCGAATCCGGCACAAACATGTAGAAACTGTCGTAATCTTTACCCGCAATCGAGACCGTTTTCGGGCTGTAGTAACCCGCATCAATCAAGACAGCCTCACCCAGTTGATAGCCAATGAATCCCCACGCGTTCATTGAGTTGTATTGCATTTGACGGAACATTTCAGCGTCCGTTGGGGTCAATGGATTGTAGAGGGTGTCCACACCAAGCTTAGTAAAAAACTGACTGATTGTGGTTGGTTCCGAGAGCATTGAACCGGTAGAGCAATCACGAACCAATCGTCCTGGACTGGTTACCTGCGCATAGGTGTACACGGGATTATCAAGGTTCTGTAGGTAAAAATCCGCCAGAGCGGGATTGATACCCGATTCAAAGTTGCGCAATGCATCTAAGAAACCTTGGATACCACTCGAGTGGGCGGGTGTGGCCAACGCCACTGCGACAGAGGCTGTTAGCAGTGCTTTTTTCGTTGTGAACATGTTTTTCCTCGTTGAGTCATTGTTTAAGGCTCCTTGCCTTGTCCATCTCTCCCAACCACAAACCACTAGGAGTCCAACCACTGCTCGATGATGAGCAGTGGTGTATTCAGATTACCGGTGAATCAATGTCTGTTTAGGCGACGCGCATCACGGCGCAGCCTTGTGCAGGAGGCACCTCGCCACTCAAGACACGAGCGGCGGCGGCGGCACTTTCGGGTCTTGGGGAATGCGCGCACAAATAATGCTTAACATGCGGATACTGCAATAAATCGTAGGGGCTTCGTAGCGCAAGGACGATCAGGTTAGGGAAATCCTGACTGAGCTGCTGTACCTTGGCTTGCGCTTCCACTTGCTCAAAGTCCTCTCCGGGCAATGGGTGATTCTCGGTCACCACAATCAAGTAACCATCGCGACATGCATCCAACTGTTCTTCTTGGATCAATTGCCAATTGGCGTTTTGCTCCGTTAACGCCTGGCACAGGGCGCTGAAGGCGGGCAATGCTTGGTTGGGGCCGATACCACGAGGATTCATTAAGTTGTGGTAACTTGCCGCTGGTGTCGCGTTAAGCACATAGAGTTTCTGATCACGGAGTGACAGACCACCTCGAACCCAAGTCACCGCGCTCTGAGAAACGTCCGCTGCCACTTGTTGGTTCGCAGCAAGGGAAAGATCTTGGTACAACGCCATCGGTACCAGTTTCTCCAGTTTTAAGCGCACCACTTTCTCTAGCGCTTGATCGATCACGGATTCCGCTAAATCACCCTGCTCAACGGCATCGATCACGCCATGAATCATCGCCAGTTGTTTGTCCAAATAAGCATCGGAGTGATCATAATGTTCTTCCGAGAGCATAATCATGGTGATCCCCGCTTGCATGGCCTTGACCGCGGCATCCACAGGCGCGTAGTGATTGACGATGGCCCCCATGTTCATGCTGTCGGAAATAATCACCCCTTCAAATCCCATGTCTTGGCGTAACACTTGCTGCAATATCGTCGCAGAAAGAGTGGCTGGGGCATGAGCGTCCAGCTGTGGGTAGAGAATATGGCTGGTCATCACCAAGTCAACGCCTGCATCCACGGCCGCTTGGAATGGCGCTAAGTCGTTCAGCTTTAGATCAGCGTACGATTTATCAACGCGTGGAATATCGCGATGCGTATCACCATGGGTATCACCGTGGCCTGGGAAATGTTTGGCACACGCAGTGATGCCACCACTGTGTAAGCCTCGCACTGCGGCCGCAGAGTGGCGAGAGACTTTCTCTGGTTGATCGCCAAACGAACGGGTATCGATGATCGGTGAAGCGGGGTTGAGGTTCACATCACAACAAGGGCCAAGGATGCAGTTAAAACCGGCGCTGCGCATCTCTTGCGCAAACACTTGGTACATCTGCTCTGTGCCCATCGTTTGATCCGCCACGCCCAGTGCTAAGTTGCCCGGCCCGGTGGTCGACTCACCCACCAACACACCCCAAGCCCCTTCTTGATCGACGCCAAGCAACAAAGGCAAACGCTGATGTGCCTCTAAGATGCTCTGCAACCCTTTATTGAGCGATTGTGCCTCAGCAAAGGTTTCTGCGTTATCTTGGCTCAAGTAGCAACCACCGAGATTGTATTCCGCGATCATGTGTTGCGCCGCCTGGGCCGACTTGCCCGGAAAGGCCAAAATAAACAGTTGTCCGACTTTCTCTTTCAGGCTCCACTTGGCGATCTGCTCAGTGATCTGTTGTTGGTTTACCATTGTTTGTTCTCCTTAAATTTTTATCGGCTATTTTTTGCGCAACTGTTTAATTTGCCCCATGGTGAACGTCACCGCGACAATCACGATAATCCCACGCAGAATAAGCTGCTGGTCGACGTTGAGGCCCATCAGAATCAATCCGTTATTCACCATTCCCATGATTAATGCGCCAATCACGGAGCCAATTACGGTGCCTTTGCCACCAAACAAACTGGTTCCACCGATGATCACCGCGGCAATCACCAGCATCAAATCGCTCTCACCTAAGGTATATCGTGCGCTGTACAAGCGTCCGGAGTAGAGAATGCCCGCCAAAGCGGCAAGAAAGCCATTGAGCATCAATACATAAAGTTTGATTCTATTGACGTTGATCCCTGAGTACATGGCTGACACTTTGTTGCCCCCCGTCGCCAACACATGTTTACCAAACGTAGTGTTACGCAGCACAAAGGCACCAATCACAGTGACGACCAAGGTCCAGATGAACAGCACCGAGAATGGGCCAATATCACCAGAGCCAAAAATAAAGGCGTAGGTATCGTTATCAATGGGAATGGATTGCAAAGACGTTGACCAACGCGCTACCCCGGTAATGATGCCCGTTGTCCCTAAGGTAACGAGAAACGATGGTATGCCGACCTGAGTAACAAAAATGCCATTGATAAAGCCGATCATGGTACCGACCAACAACGCCGCCGAAACCGCCATCAAAATGCTGTCCGTCTCTTGCAGCGTTAACGCTGAGACGATCGCCGACAAGGCCACCGTCGCACCAAAGGAGAGATCGATCTCTGCCGCACTGAGCACAAAGGTCATGCCCACCGCCATAATGGCGATGGTGGCGGTTTGACGCGCGATATTCATCAAGTTCATCGAGGTCAAGAAGCCCTTATCGTGCAACATCACGGAAAAGAAGATGAAGATGCCGACAAACACAAAATAGATAATGTAGTCACGCCACTGGATGGAACGTTCTTTTGGCACTGGGATGGTTTTTTCATTCATAATTCATTTCCTTATTACTGGACCGCGGCCAGCAACTCCTCTTCTGACATTCGTTGTCCCTGGATCTGTTTGACGATTCGACCTTTGTTGACCACGTAGATCACATCGCAAAAGCTGCCCACTTCGGCATATTCACTGGAGACAAAAATTACTCCGTTGCCTTGTTCCACATACTGATTGACGATTTTCATGATTTCATATTTGGCGTTGATATCGATGCCGAAGGTCGGATCATCGAGCAGCAGCACTTTGGCTTGGGTCGAGAGACACTTACCAATCACCACTTTTTGCTGATTCCCGCCAGAGAGGTAACGGACCGCTTGGGACGCCCCAGCGGTTTTTACGCCAAGACGACGAATCGCTGCATCGACAATGTCTTGCCCTTCATTTTTATCAATAACCAAAGAGTGAGAAATGCGATCGAATGAAGCCATCAGAAGATTGTCGAAGACTGAAAAATCCAACACCAGCCCTTGTGAACGGCGCTCTTCGGGCACCATATTGATGCCATTTTCAATCGCATCCCGCGGTGAACGGATGTGTACCGGCTTGCCTTCAACCAAGACTTCCCCTTTGGTGAGTGGCGTTAAACCATAGATGGCTTGCAAGATTTCAGTGCGGCCACTGCCCAGTAAACCGGCTAAGCCCACCACTTGCCCTGGCATCACTTTGAGCGAAATCGCATCCAGTTGATCGGTTGTCACCTCTCTGAGTTCAAGCAACGGCACTTTCTGCGTGTCAACCACAGGGCGAAGCCAATCCATTTGGGTATCACTTTTATTGCCGAGCATCGCTTCCACCAGTGCATCCACTGAGGTTTGTGACGTTGGGGTTTCCAGTACACTGTAGCCATCGCGTAGGACTGTTACCGCATCGCAAATTCGTAGGATGTCCGCCAAATAGTGGGTGATATAAATGATGCTGATGCCACTCGTTTTGAGCTTTTCGATCACACGAAACAGTTCGTTGATTTCATTGTTCGAGAGCGACGCCGTCGGTTCATCAAGCACCAGTATTTTGGCATCGAGCGCCAGTGCCTTGGCGATTTCCACCAGCTGCTGCTCACCCAAGCTCAATGTTTCAACAAGCTGGCTAGGGTCAATCTCCACACCCAGCAGCTCTAATAGCGGCTTCGCTTGACGCTCGCGGGCCCGATTGGAAATCAAGCTGCGCCTTGCGGTCGGATGGTTAAGAAAAATATTGTCAGCAATACTTAATGTCGGAACGAGGCTGAGATCCTGATAAACCATGGCAATTCCAGCGGCTTGCGCCGCCTTTGGTGACGAGAAGGTGACCGCTTTGCCAAACAAGCGAATTTCACCACCATCACGAGTATGGAAACCATTGATCAGTTTCACCAACGTGGATTTCCCGGCGCCGTTTTGCCCCACTAACGCATGGACCTCCCCTTGCTTTAAGGTGAAATCGACTCCTTTCAACACTGGAGTACCATCAAACCCTTTTTTTAAACCACGGGCTTCAATTGCATTACTCACACGCTGTCTCCCTATCTGAATCAGGTTCAGCCTGCCAGCATGCTGACAGGCCAGTGACTATCTCTTTATTTCAGGGCTTTTTGCACCGCTTCAGGCGCTGGGCGACGCAGCGCTTGCTGCCACGCTTCCAACAAGTTATCGCGGGTCACCGCGCTGGCACCAACGGTAACAAAAGGAGGAGTTGGCTGATCCAGTTTCGCCAATGCCCCCATGCGTGCGAGGGTCTGGCCCAAGTCATATGGCAAATCCGTGACAATGCCCGCCACGTTGCGTTGTTTGGCCATGTCTAGCGCATTGGCCGCGCCCAAATCCATGGTAATCACTTTAATGTCTTTACGCCCTGCAGCACGAGTGGCGGCAACCACCCCTTCCGCAATGCTGTCCCATGGTGCGTAAATCGCTTTAATGTCAGGATATTGGGTAATCATCGCCGAGGCGATCACTTCACCATCATTCGCATTGGCAATGCCGCGTTTTGCGACCACCTCGATGTTAGGGTAACGCTGTTGCAAATTGGCTAATGCGGCTTGGTCACGCTGATTGGTGACGTAGTAATTCGCTTCGTGATAGATAAAGCCGACTTTGCCTTTCTCATCCACGGCATCGGCGATGAGATCAGCCGCAATTTTGCCCATCTGAGATAAATCATCCGTCACAATACCGGCGTAATCTTTGCCATGCTCAAAACCACTTGGTAGGTTACTGATCAGCACAAGCTTACTGCCCTGCTCAACCGCAGGACGAAACGCAGCCGCACCTGAGACCGGATCAACGACCAACGAAATGAGAATGTCAGGCTTCATCGCCATGGTGGTTTCAACGTCGGTCTTCTGCTTATTGGCATTGAACTCGGCATCCGTGACCGCAACCACCTTGATATTCAAATCGGCGAATTTGTCCTTTGCCCCTTCAATTAACGCATTCGACCAATCTGATGTGCTGTGCATCAAAATGGCGGCGGTGTAACCGGCGGCGCGCACTTGATTTTTCTCCACCTCAGACAACGTCACTTGTGAATAAGGCGTGGCACTTTCTCCATTAGGACCTTTGGTTTCCGTGACCGCGAATGCCAAACTGCTCACGGCAAGCACAGCACTCATACTTACCGCACGACATAAACTGATTATTGCTTGTTTTTCCATTTCTCATCCAACCATGTGGGTATTAGGTAGGTATTAATTTAGGTATTTTATAGGCATTCATATGAGATCGAGATCTCATCAATCACTTTTTACATTGTGATAACAATCGCAAAGATGGCTAATAATCATACAAAATGGGACATATTGCGCGGAATCATCGCACTGAGAGTACAAAAGCGTAGAATGCGTGGGTTAAATTTGAGATGCCTAATAGGTAAAAGATAGGTATATTGTCAGTTCCAGTTTAATCAGCAGAGATATGTCACGGTTTATGCCTTCCTCAGACACAATGAATAGTCCAATGACCAGCAATATGTATCAACAATTGCTCGCCCTGCATGACATTTATTTTGTGGCCTTTGATCACGAGGAAAAGGTCGTGGCCAGCAATTATCCTGTTGCCACATTGTCACTGCAGACCTTAGACGATTTGGTTTTTCTTGTTGGGCCGCAGTTCATAGGTCAAATCCGCGCCTTGTTGAAAGGGCAAACCGCCCAACTCAGTTTTGATATCGCTAACTTACACTTTTCTATGTGCCAGCTGCAGGATACCAACAAGAGTCAGCCACTTTACTGCCTGCAAATTGAATCAAAAGAAAAAGTGGCGATGGAACCGAAACTCAGCGCCATTGAACAAGACTATCAAATCATTCATGAGTTGACGGAGTCCTTGAGCCTATTGAGTCAATCCGGAACAACACAGCTCCCTGATGAACTGCAGCAAGAGATCCGCAGCAAACACCTGCCAGAAGTTGAACATCGCTTATCGCAACTGCAAGATCCCAGCTTGAAACTGTGCTTAGAAATCGTCAAAACCAATATGGAGAACCTGCTGCAAGAAGACGGTGCGCTCAACAGCCGTTTGCTCGAAGTGCTGACACCATCGGAGCTACAGGTAGCGGAATTCATTCGCAGTGGCATGTCGAGCCAAGAGATTGCCAGCACGCTTAATGTGGCGCGGAAAACAGTGGAAAACCACCGCAACAGCCTGCGCAACAAATTGGGCATCACCAACCGCGGCGTCAATCTGCGCAATTACTTATTAAGTTTAGAAAAACGCTGACCATCACTAGCGGATAAATGGCACCAACCCTAGAAGAGACGGCAGTTTCGAGCAACAGGAAAGAGCATGTATATTGGCGAATTAGCAAAGAAATCTGGGATCAGTATCAAGGCCATTCGACATTATGAAGAAATCGGACTCATCAAATCACCTCTACGCCAAGGCAAATACCGACACTACGATGCCAGTTATTTGGATATTTTGGCGATGATTAAGTTGGCCAAAAGCTTAGGGTTTACCCTTGAAGAACTCAAAATGATTGCCCAAGCCAAAACACAGCTGGGCTTGATCCCAATGGACTTGCTACTTGAGCACATCAATGCAAAACGCACGAAACTGCTCGAGCAGCAGAACCAAATCGAACTGATGCTAAAAGGGCTTGGACAACTGGAGCAAAGCGTTTCCCGACACAACGCCTGCCTGCTCATGTCATTAGAAAACTCTGACGTTTAAATATTCGCCATCGCTCGATGGTACAAACTCAACACCCAGTTTCTCGGCAATAAGCGATTGAGAAATACATAAAACTTGTTCTCCCACAGCGGAATTTCTCTCACTTGATGGTTAAAAAGTGCGTTCAAACCCAATTTCGCAATGGTGTGGGGATCCGCTCGATGTTTTTCCGCAAATGTTCCCTGACCAAGCCGAGCGGTATCTTGTCCATCAAAATGAAAGAAACCCGTATTGGTGCGCCCAGGGGAGAGACAAGTAATGATCACTTTCTGCGCACGCATTTCCTTAGCCAGAGACTCGGTAAAACTGGAGACATAGGCTTTACTGGCAGCGTAGGCCGCCATGTAAGGCTGAGGTTGATACGCAGCGGTCGACGCGACATTGAGTATATGCCCCCCGCCTTGTGTGGCCATGCGATTAGCGAAGTATCGGCTCAATTTGGTCGTGGCGGAAATATTGAGTGCCAGCATGTTATCAACCGCCTCTTCGGCAAGTGACAAATGCTGGCCATGCAGCCCAAATCCTGCGTTATTGATTGCCACTTCAATAGGTTCCGGATAGCGTTCAAGCTGTTGGAGTAGATGAGCAAGTGGTTGTGAGTGTGACAAATCTGCTGCGATGGTAAGTTTGACATTGGGTAGTGTCTCAGCCAACTGATTCAGTCGCGTTTGGTTGCGTCCGTGAAGGATTAATGCATAACCTTGCTCCGCCAAATGCTGCGCAAAAGCCAAACCGATACCCGATGTTGAACCACTGATGAATGCTGTTTTCATTTTCTGCCTCGATGATTTACTGGAGGCTTTATCCTAGAGTCTCCTGTAAGGGGGAGAGTCAAGGGCTAAACAGCATGTTTTCCAAAATAAGTCGTGACACCGACAAAACATCACGCCCCTTTGTCGTATTCAATCGAGTTGATGAACCACTCTTTGATGCCGCTTGGGGTTGGCACTTGCACTTCGTCATCGACTTCTTTTTTCAGCAGCGCGCGCGCCATCGGCGAATCAATCGAAATGTAGCCTTTGGCGTCACCGTAAATCTCTTCTGGACCGACGATGCGAAATTTCATCACTTCACCCGCTTCGTTTTCAATTTCCACCCACGCACCAAAGAAGACTTTGCCCTCTTGCTGCGGTGCGTAATCAACGATTTTGACTTCCGGTAAAAACTTACTCAAAAAGCGCACGCGGCGATCGATTTGACGCAGCAAACGCTTGTTGTAAGTGTAGTCGGCATTTTCTGAGCGATCGCCGAGACTCGCCGCCCACGACACTTTCTGCGTGATCTCAGGGCGGTGCTCTTTCCACAGATAATCGAGCTCTTGCTTGAGCTTGTTGTACCCTTCACGGGTAATCATTTTGGTTTTCACGCGACCCTATTCCTTCATTCGTTTTTTGGCGAACAACGCTTCATTGTTCAAATTGGTGACTAGTATAAGCAAGAGAAAAACAAGGTAAAAGCCCGTTTTACCATGGCGATTGGGGATTGCCAGTGCAAGCGGTCTCCATCCTCTAGTGGCCACTCCACCGCTCTTGCTTAGGCAAGGTTTTTGCGAGTGGAAACACATTACTGAGCGGAACTCCTATTCAATCACTAAGATTGAATTTCAACGTCATTTCAGCAAGTTATAATTTGAAGCCCATGGATTGGGCATACGAACCCATTTTTGCCAACACAAGGAGTTTTGGCATGCTATTTCGAGAGCAAGTTGTCGCATCGCAACAGCGTCGACTGCATGGCACCATCTCACTCGCGCAACCACTGCCCCTATCCCTGTTTGTGGGGTTCTTTGCGTTGAGTATCCTGATTGCATCGCTGTTTTTTCTCACCTTTGATTATGCACGCAAAGCCACGGTCAGTGGGTATTTGAAACCCGACCTTGGGGTGATCAACATTTACAACTCACGCAATGCACTGCTAAAAGAGTTGCTGGTCAAAGAAGGAGAAGAGGTCACCGAGGGGCAAGTCGTTGCGTTGATGCAGCTCAACCGAGGCTTATCGGATGGCAGTGAGTTAAGTGAACATTTGCTTAGCGAATTAACACAGCAGCTCGATACACTGGAACAAGAGTACCGCCACACCAAACAGCTTGGCGAGCAAGAGCTTGACGACCGTAAAATGCAAATCACGGACAATCAAACGCTGGTAGCAACGCTGCAACGTCGTTTGCAGTTGGCTCAACAGGCCATCGAACTGCAGCAAGAAGAGCTCACTAAAATCAAAGCGTTGAAAGAACAACGTTTTTTTACCGAATCGGCGTTGCGCGACGAAATACGCCAGCTACTCGACAGGCAACAACAAGCGGAGACCATTGCCGCGCAAATCGATACGTTACAGATTGATATCAAACGGTGGCAGCGTGACCTCAAAGCGCACCCAATCAATACGCAACTTGCGCTCGCGAACATTGCCAAGCAGATTTCCGCCACTCGTTTGAAAATCTCTGAGGCAAAAAATCAGTTCCAATTTGCACTGAAAGCCCCACAGAGCGGCACGGTCTCAAACATTATGTTGGAAACCGGACAGTTCGTGACCAGTGATACGCATTTGATTACCCTGTTGCCAAATCATGCTCAGTTGGTCGCCGAGTTGTTGGTTCCTAGTCGCTCCATTGGCCAAATTGAAGTCGGTGATCAAGTTCGGCTGCGGTTTGATGCATTCCCATACCAACGCTTTGGCTTTATGTCAGCCCGCGTCACCAGCATTGATAAAACCATCACGCCAGCGCGTCACCCGTCGTTAAAGCTTCCCACGACCGAACCGGTCTATCGTGTTCAAGCAGAGCTCAACGAGCAAAACTTTGCCAGTGGCGACAAAACCTTACTGCTCAAAAGTGGCATGCAGCTCCAAGCCGATATCATCTTAGAAAAACGCTCTATTGCGGGTTGGTTGCTTGACCCACTGATCAGCCTCATCGGGAGAATTGGCTAATGTCGAATCCACTCAACTTGCTTCAGTTTCATTCACGTAAGCAGACACCACTGATCATGCAAGGTGAACTCGCGGAATGCGGACTCGCCTGCCTTGCGATGGTGGCCAGTTATCATGGCCAGCAGATGGATATGAATGCCATACGTAAGCAGATCCAAATCAACTCAAAAGGCATGAATTTACAGCAAATGATCGAGCTTGCAGACAAGCTCAATCTTGCCAGTCGAGCGTTAAAGTGCCCGCTTGAATCTCTCGACAAAATCTCCACGCCGTCGATTTTGCACTGGGACCTCAACCACTTTGTGGTTCTGAGCGACTATCGGAATGGTATCGCGACCATCCATGATCCTGCGCAGGGGGAACGAACACTCACCCTTGCGCAACTTTCAGAACATTACACGGGCGTGGCGCTCGAGCTGGCCCCCACCACCGATTTTCAGCGCCAAGACCTACGTCAGCCGATGCGTTTGCAACAGCTTTGGAGCAAAATAGAAGGGTTTAAGAGTAGCTTGGTGATGATGTTACTCCTATCGCTCATTCTTCAGCTGTTCAATCTCGTGGCTCCCTATTACATGCAATGGGTCGTTGATGAGGTGCTGATCAGCTATGACCAGCCACTGCTGCTGACCTTGGCGATAGGGTTTGCGTTGGTCACCCTCATCTCAGTGATGACCAGTACGCTGCGTAGTTACTTGGTGCTTCGTGTCGCCGCTATGCTCAACATGCAAATGGGCGTTAACCTCTTGCGTCATTTGTTGCGCTTGCCAATGGATTTTTTTGAAAACCGCCATATCGGAGACATTGTTTCCCGTTTTGGTTCAATCAAACAAATTAAAGAACGTTTAACCACCGGTTTAGTCGAAACCTGTGTCGACGCCATCATGGGAATCACGGTGTTGGCAATGATGCTCGTTTACTCTCCCACCCTCGCCAGCATTGTCGTTGCCACTATGCTGGCTTACTGCATCATCCGCTTCGCCCTCTACTTTCCACTGCATCGAGCAACGGAACTGGCGATTCGCGCTGGTGCCAGTGAACAGAGTCAATTTTTAGAAACGTTGCGTGGCATGCAAACCATCAAGCTGTTTACTCGTGAATCGATGCGACAAAGTGCTTGGCAAAACCGTTATGCTGAGGTGATTAACGCTGATATCCAACTTGGCAAACTGAGCATTGGCTTCGAGTCGTTAAAGAAACTCTTGTTTGGTTTTGAGAACGTATTGGTGGTCTATTTTGCGGCACAACTGGTGATGGGCAATGCGTTGAGTATCGGTATGGTACTGGCCTTTGTCGCCTATAAGGTACAGTTCACCGATCGCATCACCCACTTTATTGAACAAATGATTTTGTTTCGCATGCTCAAACTGCATTTAGAACGCATCTCTGATATTGCCCTTACCGAGCAAGAGCCGCATCGCAATGGCACATTGCCACAAAAGGAGATACAAGGGCATCTCGAGTTGCGCGATATCCATTTTCGCTATGGTGACAATGAAAAAGAGATCCTCAGCGGGGTCAACTTGTCGATCCGGGCTGGGGAATCCATTGCCATTGTGGGTAAATCCGGCAGCGGTAAATCGACGCTGATCAAGCTCATGCTCGGTTTGCTGCAACCCACCAAGGGGCAAATCTTACTCGATGGTATCGACATCAATCGAATGGGACTGGTCCACTACCGTCAGCAGATCGCCGCCGTGATGCAAAACGCGCAGTTGCTGTCTGGTTCCATTGCAGATAACATCTCGTTTTTTGACCCTCAACCCGATGCTAAACGCATGGAAGAATGCAGCATGTTAGCGGCCATTCAAGCGGATATTACCGCCATGCCCATGGGTTACAACAGCTTAGTCGGAGATATGGGGAATCAGTTCTCTGGTGGACAAATTCAGCGACTGCTGTTGGCACGAGCACTTTACCAACAACCCAAGATTCTGTTTATGGATGAGGCCACCAGCAATCTGGATATTCAGAGCGAAGCGTTGGTTAACCAGTATGTCAAGCAGCTACCAATGACCCGAATTACCGTAGCCCATCGTCCTGAAACCATTCGCCAAGCAGAGCGAATCGTCGTTTTAGAGCAGGGCGTGGTAAGAGAAGCGGAACACAAGCATCCGCAGCCTGCTTAAATGCTTAAAAAGGAAGGCGAGCCCAGCTCGCCTTGTGACTTTACTTAGCCTTGGATTAAGCGCTTCGCGATCGCTTGGCTGATTCCAAGGTGTTGGTGTTTGTCCATCCAATAAAACTCACCGCACGGGTTAATTTCCAAAAAGACGTATTTGCCTTCAGGCGTCACGATGATATCCGCTGCGCCATAGCTCAAACCCAGTTTATGGGCGAGCGAGACCAACTGGTCTTGAATCGCTTGTGGCAACGTGTATGGTTGCCATGCTTCGAGCGTTTGCTGCCCGCGCTTGCGCCAATCCAAATCCATCCCCGCCATCGTGGTCGGATCGATCGCCGCACAAAACACCTGATCGCCAACCACCGTGGCTCGAAGCTCAACATCTTTATCAATGGCTTGCTGAAAAACCATTGGACAGAATTTGAGTGCCTCCAAGTCGTCTAAATGATGTTCTTCAACCAAGTTGGTAAACACCACTTGCTCTTTGCTGTCTTGCCACAAAGAGAACGACGTCTGCATCTTGGTAATGATGTGACGCTGATTGTGCTGATAAAACTCGCGCACCGCTTGTGGTGAATTGGTCGTGAGCGTGTCTGGCAAGGTCAAGCCGAGATCACGTGCCACCCTCAATTGGAGCTCCTTGTTGGAAGCGCGACGAATGGCCCAATAGTCATTCATTTTGAAACACGACAGGCTGTCAAAATAACCGAGCATGGTACGTTTGCTTTCTTCTACACTTACTGCGCGTTGTTGCGGCTCCATCTCCTTCGGTAGGCCTTTGCCTGGATAAAAGCGTCGATACCAAAGGGCGTGAATCTCATCGCTGGTCACTCGCTGACCTTGTGGCGTAATCAACGCACTTTGTTGAACACCCGTGGTGTTAAAGATTTCCAACCGATTGTGGTAGGGGAACTCATCGCTGTTAAAGCGCACCAGCTCAAAACCATGCTGGTCAAGGTATTGAGCGACATCGTCAATACACTGATTTTCGTTTCTGTGCGTGATCACCACGATTTTGTTTTTCTGCATCAGGACTTCCTTTTAACGTGCATATTTAACGAGCGTCTCTGCGATATGGCGTGAGATTGGCAACCCCAGTGTTTGCTCTAACATTCCCCACTCCCCGGCGGGGTTAACTTCGAGAAAATAAGGGGTATTATCATGATCAACGATGAAATCAATCGCGCCAAACTTGAGCTGAAGTTTCTGCATCAGTCGATGCACCGCCTGATGAACGTCAGGGGGGAGCTGAGCTGGCTGCCAAGATGAGAGTTGAGGATCCGCTTTGCGCCAATCGACAAGTGCTTCACCACTTTGCACTCTGCCTAAGATACTGGCGCACATCAGCACTCCATCGACATACACAGCGCGTATCTCTTGGGCTTTTTCAATCTGCCGTTGAAAAATCATCGGACTGAACTTGAGTGAATCAAGTGAATCCAGATGCGCTTTTTCCAGCCGTGACGTGTAGACAAACTGACCGGGTTTTCCCATGCTGCTCATCAAGGGCGTATGCATTTTTACCACCACCTGACCTTGGCAACGTTGGAAAAACTGACGCACACGCTCGGGCTGATTGGTAAAAAGCGTATCAGGTACCGCTAAACCGACATGTTGCGCCAGCTGCAACTGCAGCCATTTGTTTTCTGCTTGCTTTTGCTTGGCAGGGGGGTCGAGCCAAAAAAGCGAGTCCAAACTGTGCAGAACTCCTTGTTTGATCGCTTCAGATTCACGAGCAGCCTGTTGCAAGGTATCCCCGTGCAAGCAGGAGGTCAGATCGGCAAGGGCATTCTTTCTGTGCCACACGGCGGAGATGGCCTTGGAGCTAACATCAGCCCCTTCTATCGTTAAATCGGTCATTGCTTGATGTGTGGCCTGATTTATTTCGCCACTGAGCCCAGCAGAGAGAGGAAACTGATCGCTGTTAAAACGCAACAAAGCGTGACCAAGATGTTCTAAATGGGCTGCCACCCAATCAACTGGGTAACTATCTTGGCTATGAGTAATGCAGAGAATCACGGTGTGCTACAACTATGTCGATAAGAACTATGTCGATGAGAAAAACCTCCCTGCACAGCAGGGAGGATGAACATTAACCGTTTTGTGCTGGGTTGATACCTGGACAGGTACCAACGAAGAAAAGGTCACCAAACTCAATGCCCTCATCATCGTCTGAAGGTGCTTTCATGGTCACATACACTGGCGGCTCAAACTCACCTGGAAGAGTGGCAAACGCACCACCTGCGCATTGCTGTAGTTCTTCTGTGCTTAGCTCTTCAACCTGCGATTCAATAAAGTTTGCAAAAAATGGAGTGTTACTCATTTCTTAATTCCTTTTATTTCATAAATTTATACCGAGCCAAATCTCGGTAACACAATCATTGGTGAAGAAATACCGGAAATAAAGTGACCAGCAAAAATACCGCTTTTAACATCGCCATTTTACGTCACAAATCAAAAAAAGCCCCCAAGAGAAGTATCAAAATTCAAACCCAATAAACACCACTGGGATCAAAATATAAGCCCAGACAGTTAATTTATGCTTAAACTTATTTACCAATTAGCAACATAAAAACAAAACATTACTCCATACCCACTCAGTTGCTTAGTTTCATAGCTGACGAGAACTGGATCACAGCAACATTATATCGAACAACAATACTGTATCGGGATCACAGTCATTGGCTTGCTTTTGACTGGGATGAACGTTCCCCTAGAAAAAAGCGTTGCTTGCCCATATATTCACAGCAAACTTGATAAAAAGAGATCCCACGGATGAGCCAAGCTATCTGTCGTCTGATTGCTCAAGAGCTGAATGTTCGCCCTGAGCAAGTCACTGCTGCCGTTGCCCTAATTGATGATGGCAACACCGTTCCTTTTATCGCCCGTTACCGTAAAGAGGTAACCGGTGGGTTAGATGATACTCAATTGCGCAACCTTGATAGCCGTTTGTCCTATCTGCGCGAGTTGGATGACCGTCGCCAAACCATTCTTAAATCGATTCAAGAACAAGGCAAACTTACCGCTGAACTGGAAAGTGAGATCCTCACTGCCGACAGCAAAACGCGCCTTGAAGATCTGTATCTGCCTTATAAGCCAAAGCGCCGTACCAAAGGGCAAATCGCGATTGAAGCAGGCCTAGAGCCACTGGCCGATACACTTTGGAACCACCCGCAAACCGAGCCAGAAAGCGAAGCGATCCGCTACATTAATGCCGACAAAGGGGTGGAAGACAGTAAAGCTGCACTCGATGGCGCACGTGCCATCATCATGGAGCGCATTGCCGAAGACGCCAACTTGCTGGAGAAAATTCGCCAGTACCTCAATCGTCATGCCGAAATTGTGTCACGCGTGGTGGCGGGCAAAGAACAAGAAGGCGAGAAGTTCAAAGATTACTTTGAGCATAACGAAACAATCAGCAAGGTGCCTTCTCACCGCGCTTTGGCGATGCTGCGTGGCCGAAATGAAGGCTTCCTCAGCCTGACGCTCAATGCCGATCCACAACAAGAAGAAAGTGTACGCCAATCCTATTGCGAAACCCTGATTGCTGATCACTATGGCGTGACGCTGAGCAGTGCCCCTGCTGACAACTGGCGCAAACAGGTCATCAGTTGGGCATGGCGCATCAAGGTTTCAATGCACATGGAAACCGAGTTGATGGCGGCAATGAAAGAGCGCGCGGAAATCGAAGCGATTGAAGTGTTCGCCACCAACCTCAAAGATCTGTTGATGGCAGCGCCTGCGGGTCCGCGTGCGACGCTCGGTCTTGACCCTGGCTTGCGCACCGGCTGTAAAGTCGCGGTGGTGGACGCCACCGGTAAAGTACTGGCCACCGACACCATTTACCCACACGTACCACAGAACCAGTACGATCGCGCCATGCAAACGGTGGCCGCGTTGATCAAGCAACACAACGTCGATTTGATTGCGATTGGTAACGGCACTGCTTCACGCGAAACCGATGCCTTTGCTGCAGATTTGATTAAACGTGGCAATCTCAAAGTACAGAAAATCATGGTCAGCGAAGCAGGCGCTTCGGTCTACTCTGCCTCAGAACTGGCGGCCAAAGAGTTCCCGAACATGGACGTGTCACTGCGTGGCGCGGTGTCGATTGCTCGTCGCCTGCAAGACCCACTGGCCGAACTGGTGAAAATCGATCCGAAATCAATCGGTGTCGGCCAATATCAGCACGACGTGAGCCAATCCATGCTGGCGAAACGCCTTGATGCGGTGGTGGAAGATTGTGTAAACGCGGTCGGTGTGGATGTCAACACCGCTTCCGCCGCGCTGCTGACCCGCGTGGCGGGTCTCTCGACTACTTTGGCGCAGAACATTGTCGATTTTCGTGATGAGAATGGCCGTTTCGACAGCCGTACCACATTGAAAAAAGTGCCACGTTTGGGGCCAAAAGCGTTTGAACAGTGTGCGGGCTTCCTACGTATTATGGATGGTAAAAACCCGCTCGATGCCTCTTCAGTTCACCCTGAAGCCTACCCTGTGGTCAAAGCGATTGCCGAGAAGAACCAAAAAGCGGTCAAAGCGCTGATTGGCGATTCAGGCTTCCTTAAAGGATTGCGCGCGGTGGATTACACCGATGAACACTTTGGTGTGCCAACGGTGACCGACATCATCAAAGAGTTGGATAAACCGGGCCGTGACCCTCGTCCTGAATTCAAAACCGCCACCTTCGCCGAAGGCATTCATAATGTGTCCGATCTCGAAGTGGGGATGATTCTTGAAGGGGTGGTATCAAACGTGGCCAACTTTGGCGCCTTTGTTGACATCGGCGTTCACCAAGATGGCTTGGTGCACATTTCAGCGCTGACCGATCGCTTTGTTTCTGATCCGCGTGAAGTGGTTAAAGCGGGCGACATTGTTAAAGTCAAAGTGATGGAAGTGGATGTGCAACGCAAGCGTATCGCACTGTCAATGCGCCTCAGTGATGAGCCAGGGCAAGACAATCGCAGCCAACGCGCTGCCACACCACGTGGCCAGCAAGAGCGCCGCGCTCCATCGCCACGTCGCCATGACAACGACAATACACTTGGCGGTGCCATGGGTGGTGCGTTTGCCGCCGCGTTTGCCAAAGCGAAAAAGTAACCGCAGCCCGCTGAGCAAAATAAAACCCACTATGTTTCCATAGTGGGTTTTTATTGTCAGTCACTGCGGTGGTGTTTGCTTGCTATAACACCGCAATCACTTCTGAAGGGGTATGAGGTGCGACAGAGTGACCGTAATGGTACTTGATGATCGCTCGACGCTTCTCCATGATCCCTTCTCTTATCGCCGCATCCAAGATACGTTTGGGCAGACGATAGCGCATTGCGTAGCCTTTACCCTGTTCTTCACTGTAACTTCGCAGTGCCAGAAGTCCAAAAAGCCGCTCAAGCGTGTCTTTGGGGTCTTCATGATAGACCGAGATCTCTTGCGTATTGGTTTCCATCTCATAGCCAGGGTGCTCTGAAGGATCCCACGAAGATTGACGTCGGCGTTTATCATCACTTTTGACTTTACGTTCCGCGTTAGATTTGGCCAACGCAACGGTTGGCGCCACAGGTTCACGCACTCTGTTGTCGCGCGCGGCCTGCTCTGTCTGCACATTTACCGATGGGGCGATCAGTGGCACACTCACAGTGGTCGGTGACACTATCATCGCGATACCTCCTCAAAGAATCGCCCTACCATGCACATCACTGCACAGCCCCAAAACCGCTTCACTAACCGTAGTAAGTTGCCTTGGTTACTTCTTGTATCGACCAATATTTGAACAGGTTTAATTTTATTTTTCGCTTACTTGCCTGCAAAGCTCAGCAACTGGTGGCAAAAGCTCTCTGGTTCAGTGATAAAAGGCGCGTGTGACGACTGGGTGAAAATGAACTGCTCACTGGCGGGTAACGCTTTCTCCAGATCCTGCGCCACCTTGATCGGCACCAACCCGTCCAAACGGCCATAGAGACGCAGCATCGGCATGGTTAAGTGCGGCAGATGGTCACGCAAGTCCACCTCCGCCAGCATTTGCAGCCCAGCCAAAAGCGATTGTGGGTTGGGTTGCGGGCGTGAGAACACCGCTTGTTTGAGGTTTTTTACATCTTGTCGCGCAGAAGGGCTGCCCATGGCTTGCAGGGCCATAAAACGCTCTACCGTGGTGTGAAAATCTTCACTCAACTGCTCGGTAAAGGCGCTCAATACTTGCGGCTGAATGCCACGCCAACGCGCTTCTGCAGCGAACTTGGGTGAACTCGCCACCGTCACTAACTTGCTGACGTAATCGGCGTGATGCAGCGCCATGTGCGTCGCCACCAGCCCACCTAATGACCAGCCAACCCAAATGGCTTGTTTTGGTGCATGCTCGAGAAGCTGCTGGGCAATCTCTTCTAAACTTGCCGCATGAAGATGGGCACTGTGGCCATAGCCAGGCAGATCCACCACATGCAAACGAAAGTGCGGCTCCAGCCTTTCAACCACCTGCTGCCACACCGCGCCATTCATGCCCCAGCCATGCAGCAACACCAAATCGGGCCCCTGACCTTGTGTTTGCCAGTGTAAATCTGTGCTCATCTTCCCTCTTACTCCTACTTTTTCCAGCCTCAAGCGCCACGTGTGGTCGAGTACGCTAGCGACACGATTCATTCGCCCCACTGCCCGTATGTTAACCGATTGGCTTAGTGAAAAAATACTCCGATCTCTTCCTCGCCTCTGTCATCTGTGCGGCTTGCCGATGAATCACGACCATCACCCGCTCTGGTGCCAGCACTGCCTAACCCTGTTCGATGCAGAACCGCGTTGCCAACGTTGCGGGCTACCGACGTTAACGGTTGTCCCCCAATGCGGCCAATGCCTGAAATCTCCGCCCCCTTGGCAAAGGCTTTACTGCCTCACGCCGTATCGCTTCCCGGCCTCACACTACGTCAATCAGATCAAACATCAGCGCAAGTTCTGGTACTGTGCCAGCTTGGCCCCTTTGCTCATCCAACGCATTGACCACCCCGCGCCACTGCTGCTCTCTGTGCCGATGCATTGGCGTCGGCAATGGCTACGAGGCTTCAATCAAAGCGATGTGTTGGCGGCGCAACTGGCCCGTAGATTAAATCGCCCCTTCCTTGCTCACGCGTTTACTCGTTTGTTGCACACTCCGCCACAGCAAGGGCTCAATAAACAGCAGCGTCAGCGCAACTTAGCGGGTGCTTTTCGCCTCAATCGCTCGGCTTTACCCTATGCGACTCCTAAGCACGTCGCGATTGTCGATGATGTGGTCACGACGGGCAGTACGGTACGACAATTATGTCAATTACTGCTTGCAGTCGGCGTGGAAAGCATTGATATTTATTGCCTCTGCCGAACTCCCGAGAAGGATTAAGTTGGATGTCACTGTCGCTTGACAGTGCAGCGTGCGCTCTAAAGCATGTTTTCTCATCAAAACACTAGATCCTTTCGTTATCAGGAGTAAAATGGCGTCAATAACCTACAAATTTACTCGGGTATTCGTCGTGTCAAATATTACTATCACTGAAGCAGCACAAACTCATTTTGCCAATCTATTGGGCCAGCAGCCTGATGGAACCAACATTCGTGTTTTCGTCGTCAACCCAGGCACACAAAACGCAGAATGTGGCGTATCTTACTGCCCACCTGAAGCGGTAGAAGCTACCGATACCGAAATCCCATACCAAAGCTTTTCTGCCTACGTTGACGAGCTCAGCTTGCCGTTCCTTGAAGATGCGGAAATTGACTACGTGACCGACAAAATGGGCTCACAGTTAACACTGAAAGCACCCAACGCAAAAATGCGTAAAGTCGCGGACGACGCGCCACTGCTTGAGCGTGTTGAATACGCGATTCAAACTCAAGTGAACCCACAACTTGCTGGTCACGGCGGCCACGTGAAACTGATGGAAATCACTGACGCAGGTGTTGCAATTGTTGCCTTTGGTGGCGGCTGTAACGGTTGTTCAATGGTCGACGTGACGCTAAAAGAAGGCATCGAGAAAGAATTACTACAGCAATTCTCAGGTGAGCTAACGGCGGTTCGCGATGCCACTGAGCACGATCGCGGCGATCACTCATACTACTAAGTTATTCTCATTTTGGTTATAACTGAGACGAAATTTAAAGGTTGGCACACTTGGGCCAACCTTTTCTTTTAGTATATATTCCAGTCATCAATGTTTTGCAGGAGGAATCAACGTCATGAGCAGAAGGAAAGAACCCGATATTCTCAATCGTAATGTCGTTGCCCAATCACGACTCTTTTCTATCGAAAGCCTTGAACTGCGTTTCTCCAACGGCGAAGAGCGAATTTACGAGCGCCTCAAACCAAGCGGTAAAAATGCCGTGATGATGGTTCCCGTTACTGAGCAAGGTGACCTATTATTAGTGAGAGAGTACGCTGCAGGTACAGAGCGCTATGAGCTTGGCTTCCCTAAAGGGCTTATTGATCAGGGAGAAAGCGCCGAACAAGCAGCGGATCGGGAATTGAAAGAAGAAATCGGCTTTGGCGCGAAACAATTAACGCCATTGAAGCAAGTGGTGTTGGCTCCTTCCTATTTCTCAAGCAAAATGACGCTGTTTTTGGCACAAGATCTGTATCCAGAAACATTGGAAGGCGATGAGCCAGAGCCACTTGAAGTGGTTCGTTGGCCACTCGCGCAGGCAGAAGAACTTCTTCATCACTTAGATTTTTGTGAATCCCGCAGTATCACAGCGCTACTATTGGCACTGAGAGCACTTCGACCGGCCAAGTAGTAAGGAAGAGAGTTATGCCTACCTCACAGGATTTATCGGCACTGTTGCCGCAAGTTATCGATATTGCTCGCACCGCGGGGCAATTGATTCTGGATATCTACCAAAGTAAGCAGTACCAAGAATACACCAAAAGCGATGAGACGCCGGTCACCAGCGCCGATCTCGCCGCACACAAATTGATCAACCAACGACTGAGTGAGTTAACCCCAGACATTCCAGTGCTGTCTGAAGAAGCGGCGGATATCAGCTTGGAACAACGCGCGCAATGGAACCGTTACTGGTTGGTAGACCCTCTTGATGGAACGCAGGAATTTATCGCCCGCAGCGGCGATTTTGCCACCATCATCGCCTTAGTGGAGAACAACAAGCCGGTAATGGGCGTGGTGTATGGTCCGGTTTCAGGCGTAACTTACTATGCGTATCAAGGTAAAGGCGCATGGAAGATCCCTGAGATGAACGAAAGCTTGAAAATTCAAACCCACAAACATGAACTGCCCGGACAAAACATCGCGATTGCCATCAGCCGCCGTCAAGACATCAATCGCATCACCAGCCGCATGAGCAGCAGTTGGAATTACGATTTGGTGCCGTTAGGCTCTGCGGCGTTGAAAGCGTGCTTGGTCGCGGAAGGGGCGGTGGATTGCTATTTGCGCCTTGGCCCGACTGGGGAATGGGATACCGCGGCGACACAATGCATCGTGGAAGAAGCTGGTGGACGCATCCTCAGCACCTACTTGGAACCGCTTTCTTATAACGAACGAGACACCTTGGAAAATCCGAACTTCATCGTATTAGGCGATGCCGATTTGCCGTGGAACGACATTTTGCAGGTCAAAGGCTAGGGCTATTGACCTAGCTGCCGGCGGAAAGTCCCAGTGAAACGTGCCAACGGAAACGTAAAAAGCGAGCTCAGCTCGCTTTTTTGTGTCGTTAATCTTTCTTTGCGTTCAACGCCAAGGCAATCTCGCTAAAAACGCCCTTGGTAGTCAAACTCATACTGCCCTTGACCATTCGGGTTCCCTAGCCAGCTCAGCTGTGATTTCATCGCCGCTGGGAATTCTGCACCCGGTTTAAACCAAGCCGAGGTCGTGTATTGACGATTTGGCGTCACTTGAGCACTGAATTGCGCACTGACTTGGGCGCTTTGTTGCTCGCCCTTCACAGATAATTGGCTGTTTTCACAGGTGAAATCGGAAATCACCGGCCCCAAATCCAATGCACCGATCGGGGTACCGACTTTACTGGCACTCCACACTAACGTGCCCGTGCCGCTGGCACACCAAGGTGCTTGGTAAACCGCGTGACGCACGTTCACTTCCACTTGCCCTTCCACTTGCAGCGGCAAAGGCATGGGCAAACGTGAGGCCACTTTTTCCGCGGGTAACGAAGCGACAAGATTTTCCACATACGCCCCTTGGCCAAGACCATAGCCGACCAAACCTTTACCACGCAGATTCAAATCGCTGCCGCGACCAAAGCGCAATGCGTATTGCACGTTACCGGTGAACAATTTGCTGGTTTGAAAATCCCAATGCACCTCGCCAAAGTTCTGACCTTGCCAACGAATGGTGCTTGCACTGCCCTGCCACACCGACCCGGAGGTGCCCTCAATGGTCAGGCCACGCACTGGCGGTAAGTAATTGAGCACAAAGCTAACTGGAATGCTCGACAGCAAACTGATGCTAAAAAAGAGAATAAAAATCAGGCTGTAAATAATCGCGCGCTTCACCCTAGCCTCGCTTAAACTGTAATCGGTTGACTTCCACTAGACCGGACTCTTTACCACGGTCGATGTCCATGAATTCCACTTCAATGCCTTGCTTCTCTTTCAAAAAGGTCAGCCAGTCGACTAAACGGTTAAATGGCATCGGAGCGACCCACACTTGCAACATCTCATTGCGGGGCTGAACACGCTGTAGCTCCACCTTAAATTGACGCGCGGACGAAGCAATGACTTGGTTGAGTGGCTGATTGGAAAACGATACACCACCACTGGCACGTAAACCGGTGAGCTCATCGGCTTTCTCACTCACCCAACTGAGTAGCTGTTTCTCACTTTGGATACGTAACTGAGCTTGCTCAGCGCGCGCATTGATGGGCTGCAAAACGCCCCAGTAAATCAGCCCGATAAGACCGAATACACCACACACCACCACTAAACGTTGCTCACGCTGGCTAATGCTGCTCCACCAAGCTTGGAACATATTGAGTAAATTTGTCATCTGCTCCTCACTTACGCTTTAACACAAAGCTGCCAATCACAGCGTCGCCAGTGCGGTTAAGCTGCCCTTGCTCCACTTGGAACTGCTCGCTCAACTTCACGCGTGCCTGTTCAAAAATTTGGAAATCGTTACTTTTCGCCTGAATGCGGACTTCGCCTCGATTTCCATCGTATTTGATGCTCAGCACTTCAAAGTTCTTCACTTGACCAATGGTACCCGGCAATTGTGCCATCCACTGCAACATCGAATCACCCGCGCCCCCCCCAGACAAACGGCGAATTTCGTCTTCCATTTGGCGTTTGAGGTAACTGACGGTTGGGATCTTGTTTCGGCCCGGCATCACTTGACGGAAAATGCGCTCGCTCTCTTCTCGATACGCCTGTGCTTGCGACTCATAGCGCTGAATCGTGAGCACTTGTTGCGCGACCAACGCGGCGATCAATAAGCTGCCACTGATCGCCACCTTCTGCCACACTTTCCAGTGCTTAAAGAACGAGCTTTTCGGCTTAAACTCACCGGTTAGCAGCGAGAATTTACCATCGGCAACGCCTTGGCTGAGTAACGCCATGGTCATTTCCACTGGGCGACTCAGCCAATGCGCTTGACCTTGCTGTTCAGGCAACGAGCTAAAGCAGGCGACAGAAAGGGGTTGCTCGCCGGCAAGGGCATTCAAGTAGACGGGCATCCAGCTGTCGTCGACTGCGCTGCCTTGGCAGGCAGAATGACGAAACAACCACTGCTCTCCCAACTGCGCGGCGCTGATGCCTTCGTCGTCGAGTGGCAGAGCCAGTGAGTCTGGCAGCACACGTTTGACATCCAAACCTTGAGCGCGAAATGCATCAAGCATATGTTGCAACCAACGACGATCCACACCACACACTTGCGCTTTGCCATTCTCTTTGGCCAACACAGAGAAATGCAAATCGTCCACATCTTGGGCGATTTCATCTTCCAGCAGGTAAGGCAACATCGACTCAAACTGACGTGAAGCGCCCGGTGGGATGTCCACTTCGGTTAACACCACATCGCTGGCCGCGACCAGCACCACAATCGGCCTCTGCTCGGCATAATTTTTGAGATCGTCCAGTTGTTGCCAATCCGACAACTCCCCACTGGCGATCACTTCTTGTTGGCTTGATGACCAAACCAACCAAGGAATGGGGCTATATTGTTCGCTACTCAGCCGAACGGTCAGAAACTCGCTCACTGATTCCTCCAAAACGGCGACGCACAACGGTCACGGTTTCTCTGTTTTTACTGTACATAAGGCTGCGAATTCTCACCCGAGAGTCCTCGACTAACACCTGTGCATCCAATTCAAAGTATCGGCTATCAACGCCAAGATACGCTTTTGCTTGTTTTTTGATTTCTTCGCTGATGCCCGCCATTTCAGATTCTGAAAGAAAAGCATCAATGCTCGCCCAGCCATCAAAGGGGCGTTTTTCTATCAGTTGCTTGGCATCAGATTCACTCAACGCAGGCGAAAACAGCGCCACCAGCAAAGCGGCTTGCTCAGCGCTGATGGTATTGACGTTCAAGCGCCACTCATCGGTCGGTAAAGCACAGACCAAAGGCTGCAGCGTCGCCATCATTTCACCCGACACTTGGTAAACCGCGCGCAGTTCACTGCTGTCGGCAATGTACCCATTCGCCGCCAAATAGGCGGGTTTCATCCCTTCATAAGTCGAGTCTTCCACCCCAGAAGAAGAGCGCACCGCATCATTGGGATCGACAAACTCCCACATGGAGTCAGCAATCACTTCGGATTCATAACTTTCAACGCCTGACTCTTCGAGTAAAGCCCGAAAGACTTTCACCAAATAAGGACGCTCTACCGCAGCGTCTTGCATCACCACGGGAGAGAGGGCATTGAGATTAAAGCACGCTTGCTTATCAAAAATGCGTCCTTTCGCTTGGCCATAGTCCAAGGGATAGGTTTTCTCTTCCAAGGCCCAAGGCTGGTTTAAGTTAATGGTGTCACTGTCTTTGTAACTTTGCTCAATACCGACCTTCGCCAACGCTTCCACGCCAATGCTGTACCAGTACGCTTGCTGATAGCTGATCTGGTTAGTGCCACGCTTAAACTGTGCAAACAAACGCTCAGACATACTGCCGGCGATGGTGGCCATAATGGCCAGCAACAGCAAAATGATGATCAGTGCCACTCCAGATTGGCGCGAGCGGTTCGATTTAGCCATTGTTGCCTGCTCCACCACTATTGTTTTGCCCGGAGTCTTCGCTACCTGACGCTTGTTTTTGCAAATTCCCCTCTGGAGTGAGGTAGGTTCGCGCGATCTTCCCGTAATCTTTCAACGTCAGCTCTACCGAGATCGCCGCCGGCAAGGTCAACTCATTGCTCCACTCATTGCTCCACTGTTTGCCGTCATAAAAACGCACATTGAGCTCTTCCACATCACTGAGTAACGGAGTCACGACCCGTTCTTGCCCTGCTGGGGTATCTGGGTAACGCCACCATACTCGCTCTAAACGCTCATCTTTGATGCGATAACCCACTTTGGTGACCTCCCCGCGAGGAAATTGCTGCTGCGGATTGTGCCAACCTAAACGCGCGAACATGACGCCTTTGCTGTCTGAATCTAAGAGATAATCCGCCCAATGCAGCAGTTTTTTGCTCGGCTCTTCGCCGTTGGTGCGTGTTTGACGCAGCGCTATCTGGCGAAAATCGCTATCCATCATCACCAAAGCGCGTTGCAGTTCATTCAAACGTGCGGTGCGCTCTTGTGATAACTCATTGCTGCGTTGCACCTGATTGACCACCTGATAAGCGGCCACACTTAAGGTGGCAAAAATGGCAATCGACACCAACACTTCGATGAGGGTAAAGCCACGTTGGCGCGTGCTTTTCTTTCGCCACGTTTTATTTCGCCACATAGCTTCTCACCGTAATCATTGGGCTGGCCTGCTTTTCGGCTGCCACACTCACATCAAACGCTTTCAGCAGCGGCTGGGTCGTGGCTACGGGCGCGACTTTCCAATACCAAGTTTGCCCCGCTAACTCTTCTTCACCGTTGCTGGCTTTTAGGTTTTTGGGGTTGAGCATCACCATCGCCATTTGATTGTCTGCCACCATGGCAGCAAACATCTTCTGCTCCAAGTAACCGACGGTGTTGATGTGCTGGCTAACGGCACGGATCACGCTCATCGCCGCAGTGGCAAATATCGCCAACGCCACCAGCACCTCAAGCAAGGTCATGCCTGCGTATTTGCGTCGTTTAACCATCGTCTTGCTCTTCTTCACCGGGAGCCAGCAGAATAATCTGCCCTGTGTCTTTGGCTCGTACTCGCCAACCATTTTCGGTCGCGTCCTGATCGTCGGGATAAAAAGACAATGAAAACGGCGTCAATTCTCCGCTGGATAAAATGAAAATCTGCGGCGGTCGCTGTTTTTTCTCTTTTTCTTCTTCGGCAAACATCTCTTCATCAAACAGAGAGCCCGGCTCGAACAGGCGATCGTCTTGCTGCCATGCCCCTCCCCCTAAGGTCAATTGCATCGCGACCTCATCTTCAAGCTCGGTGGTGGCGGGGATTTTATTCAACTCCAACGTCTGCCAGCCATCGGCTTCCAATTTGAGTAAGGTGTAGCGTGATTTTTCTTCCTCGATCCGAACACCAAAATCTTTACCACTGAGCACCGCCTCTTCGTTGAGGAGCTGTAATCGTTGGTAAAAACTCTGCGCGTATTTCTTGCCCCGCTCGTCACTGCGAGTGGGAAGGGTGGCGATAACCGCCACCGCAGTCAGAGACAACAACACCAGCACCAACAGAATTTCGATCAGTGTAAAACCCGCTAAGCGAGATGAAAAAGGTGGTTTCAAGTGGTTGCCTCTTCGACTCAACGTCCTGTTATTGGAAGTCTTGCATGTTCCAGTTGCCAATATCTGCCGCTGCGCCTTCACCGCCTTCTTGACCATCTGCGCCTAAGGTGAAGATATCAATCGTGCCTTTGTCGCCTGGGCTCATGTATTGGTATTCGTTACCCCAAGGGTCTTTTGGCAGACGCTTGATGTAACCGCCATCACGGTAGTTGCGTGGTTCTGGGCTGCTTGGCTTGGTCACCAACGCTTCCAAACCTTGATCGGTGGTTGGATACACGCTGTTGTCTAACTTGTACATGTCCAGCGCATTTTCCAACGCGACGATGTCGGTAATGGCTTTTTGCTGGTCAGCCTTTTCTTTGTTACCTAGCAGGTTAGGGACAACGAAACTGGCCAGAATGCCCAGAATCACCACCACAACCATGACTTCAAGCAGGGTGAAACCCGCCTGTTTTTTTGCTTTATTTTGCATTGTTTTCTCCAGAATAATGAGGCCGAATGACCAAGCCACTCAGCACCCCAAAATCAGCCACTCATTAAATTATTCATTTCCAGCATCGGCATCAGTGTCGCCATCACAATGAACAACACCAATCCCGCCATTAGCGCAATCAACGCTGGGGTAAAAATACCCAACGCGATATTGACCGTCGATTCAAAACTTTGGTCTTGGTTGTCCGCGGCACGCGTCAGCATGCTTTCCAACTCACCACTTTGTTCTCCACTGGCAATCATGTGCAACATCATTGGTGGAAAAAGGCGAGTTTGATCCAAAGCTTTACGCAGACTGGCCCCTTCACGCACGCTGTCTGCCGCCAATAAGACCTGTTGTTTGACGAATTGGTTCGACATCACATCGACCGCCACGCGCATTCCTTCCAAAATGGGAATCGCACTGGAGGTACAAATGGATAAGGTGCGAGCAAATCGTGCGGTATTCAACCCTTTCGAGATTTTGCCCAGCAGTGGCAGGCTCAGGATGCGGCGATCCCACGCCATGCGAACATTAGGCTTTTTCAAGGCCGTTTTGAGTAGGTAAATGGCAAACACGATGCTTCCCAACAGCAATAATCCCCACTCTTGAACAAACTCACTCGCCGCCAACAAAAACTGCGTCGACTGTGGCAATTCTTGACCCATTTGGATGATCGGCTCGACGATTTTGGGCACCACAGTGGCCAGCAAAAACGCCACAATCGTGACAGCAAACACCACCAATACCACCGGATAAATCATCGCTTGCAGTAACTTAGAACGCATCTTCTGGCGATTTTCACAGTAATCGGCCAAGCGCTCTAATACGGCATCCAAATGACCCGATTTTTCACCCGCGGCCACCATTGAACGATACAGTTCATCAAAAATATGCGGGTAGTCTGACAGGCTGTCTGCCAAGGTGTAACCTTCGGTGACTTTGGCCCGCACCGCCGCCAACATACCTCGAATACGAGGCTTCTCTGCTTGATCGGATACCGCTTTGAGGCACTCTTCCAGCGGCATGCCAGATTGCACTAAGGTCGAGATCTGACGAGTAATCAACGACAGTTCGGGAGTGGAAATGCCCCGCTTAAAGCCACCTGACGATTTGCTTTTGGCCAACTTGGCTTTGGTTTCCATCACCTCGATGGGCACCATGCCCTGCTCTTTCAAGCGTTGGCGAACTTGGCGGGCATTGTCGCCTTCCAAGGTGCCTTTTTTGGTGCGCCCTTTTGCGTCGAGCGCTTTGTATTCAAACGCCGCCATTAAGATTCCTTGGTCACGCGCATCACTTCTTCCAGTGAGGTCACGCCTTGCAACACTTTGTCTAAACCGTCGCTGCGAATGCTTGGGGTATGTTCACGAATGTATTTGTCCATCGCTTGCTCTCCCGCCTCAGCATGGATCAGCTCTTGGACTTTATCGTCTACCATCAACAGCTCATGGATACCGGTACGGCCACGATAACCTTTGTGGTTACATTTTTCACACCCCTTGGCACGATATAAGGTCAGCGCATCTTTCTTCTTCGCGCCAAACAGTTTGCGCTGCTCTTTGTCGGCCTCGTACGGTTCTTTACAGTCTTGACATAAGGTCCGCACCAGGCGCTGAGCCAGCACACCCAGCAGTGAAGAAGAAATCAAAAAGGGCTCAATGCCCATGTCACGCAGACGGGTAATCGCACCTACGGCGGTGTTGGTGTGCAAGGTTGACATCACCAAGTGACCGGTCAACGACGCTTGTACGGCGATTTGCGCGGTTTCCAAGTCACGAATTTCCCCAACCATCACCACGTCTGGGTCTTGACGCAAAATGGCTCGCAGACCACGAGCAAAGGTCATGTCGACTTTTGGGTTCACTTGGGTTTGGCCGATACCATCGATATCAAATTCGATCGGGTCTTCCACCGTTAAGATGTTGCGCTCGTTGCTATTCAGTTCTTGCAGGCCAGCGTACAAGGTGGTGGATTTACCCGAACCGGTTGGACCGGTGACCAAGATAATCCCGTGAGGACGCGAGATAAGATGACGGAAATTGTTATGGTTCACCGGCGTCATGCCCAAGCTATGCAGGTCAAGACGAGTGGCGTTTTTATCCAGCAAACGCATCACCACACGCTCGCCGTGTGATGAAGGCATGGTCGATACACGCACATCGACCGCACGACCACCGATACGCAGTGAAATACGGCCATCTTGTGGCACCCGTTTTTCTGCAATATCCAGTTTGGCCATGACTTTAACACGTGACACCAACAGCGGCGCCAGTTTGCGGCTCGGAGACAACACATCGCGCAAAACGCCATCGACGCGGAAACGAATCGACAGAATTTTCTCGAACGTTTCGATATGAATATCAGACGCACCTTCTTTGATCGCTTCGCCCAACATGGCGTTGATCAATTTGATGATCGGTGCATCGTCTTCTGTTTCGAGCAAGTCTTCATCTTGCGGCAACTCTTCGGCCAAAGAGAAGAAGTCATCATCCGAGCCAATGTCTTCCATCAACTGGCGCGCTTCTGACGAGTCACGTTGGTACGCTTCGGTCAGTTTTTTTTCAAACGCTTCAGCGGCAATCGCTCGCGGCACAAAAGTTTGCTTTAGCACGCGGCGTACTTCCAGCAACGCGTGGGCATTCAAAGGCTCTACGTAATAAAGCACTGGCGGCCTTTCTGGATGCTCAATCTCCAGCACCATTTTAAAACGGTTAGCAAAACTAAACGGTAAACGGCGATACGCTAGCGCCGTATCCAGCATATCTACCATTACTGCTGTTCCATTTGATCAATAAACGCTTGAATTTCTGTAGGATGACGTCTGTCTTCGCCAAATTTTGGCAACACAGGAATGTGCTCATCATCCATGAGTTTTAACCCTTGCTCTGCTTTGTAGAGCTGCTCAGCACGGATGTAGTTGTACTTGCGCTGAGTGATGCCGTCGGCTGTCATGCCATCACGAATGATGGTTGGTTTGATGAACACCATCAGGTTTTTCTTTTCAACTTGCGTATTGGTTGATTTAAACAAATGCCCCAAAATCGGGATATCACCCAGTAGCGGCACTTTTGATTCGCTCTCTAACGCGCGTTCATCAATCAAGCCACCGAGCACCAACATTTGACCATCTTGCACAATCACCGAGGTATTGAGCTGTCGCTTGGCAAAACGCACATCCACCGCACCGTTCGCACCCAAGACGTTAGACACTTCTTGTTCAATATTCAGCTGAACCGAATCACCTTCGTTGATTTGCGGCACCACTTTAAGCTTGATGCCCACTTCTTTACGGTCAACGGTTTGGAATGGGTTGTCGTTGTTGGATCCCGCGGTCGCGCCAGTGATGACCGGCACTTCTTCACCAACAATGAAAGACGCTTCACCATTGTCCATCACGGTGATGCTTGGCGAAGAAAGAATATTAGAGTTGGAATCACTTGAGACCGCACTGATCAACGCCGTCCAGTCCCCCATCACTAAGCTCAATGCGGCACCATTCACGCCAGAAAGCGCAGCAGCAAGGGTGGAATAGTCTCCTGATTCCGTTACCTGATAAGGAACGCGATTGCCATTGCCGTCATTATAATATTCGGTTTTAGTTTGATCTTTTGCTTCTTCAAGACCCACCATCACACCGCCAATGGGCGCACCGGTATTACCATATTGAATCACCGCACCCGTTTCCAATGAGCCCCACTGAACGCCAAGATTGATACCATCACCCTCTGCCATTTCGACAATCAAGGCTTCAATCAGAACTTGCGCACGACGGATGTCTAATTGGTTGATCACCTCTTGCAACGCAACCATGATATCGGGTGGCGCAGTCAGCACCAGTGAGTTAGTCCCTTTATGCGCCGCAATCACCACATCATTACGCTGTGCAGAACCGCCTTTTTGCCCAGAGTTTTTCTCCGCTTGTAAGTTGTCTGAGACCCCTTTCAATACGTCGACTAAATCTTCCGCTTTGGCATACTTGAGATAAACAACACGGTTGTTGCCTTTGCTCGCCATTTCCACATCGAGTTGGCGAATCAGACGCTTCAAGCGATCACGCACTTTGGGATCGCCCGAAATCAAAATGGAGTTGGTGCGCTCATCGGCCACCAATTTGGGCTGCAAGAACTCGGGGGTGTTTTTGGCGTCCGTAGTACGGCTCAAAGCGTCGACAATACGCACCATTTCTGCCGCTGACGCACTCGCGAGCTCAATCACTTCAATTTCGGTGTCACCCGCCTGGTCAACGCGTTTGATGATTTCGGCTAAGCGGTTGACCACCGCAGCACGGCCTGTGATCAAAATGATATTGGCCGGGTCATAATGCACCACGTTGCCCGCCCCTGCGTTATCAATCAGTTGGCGTAGCAAAGGAGAAAGCTCACGTACCGATACATTACGCACCGCGACCACGCGTGTAATGACATTGTCGCCCTTCACGGTGTCATCACTGACGACAGGAATGGCCGAGGTTTTGGAATCTTTGGATTTGACGACTTTCAGTACGCCATTTTCCATTTCAACCACCGCGTAACCATACACTTCAAGCACATTGAGGAAAAAACTGTAGTACTGTTCTTCGTTTAATACATCGTAACTACGCACATCGATTTTGCCACGAACCGACGGGTCAACAATGATGGTCTTTTCCAAGTTGCGGCCAACAATGTTAATGAATTCCTGAATGTCAGTGCCTTTGAAACTCGCACTAAAATCGTTTGCCAGCACGCCACTTGAACAGGCTAAAGTTCCCGCTAGTAGCCAAGCACTTTTGCTAAACCAATATTTCACGTCTATCTCCCTGAACTTACGCTGTTAGCCTAAGTGTTAAAACTGGATGTAAATATCATGCTGCTGTCCATCTCGCTCCACTGTGAGATTGAGCTCGGTGAGCTCAGAGACAGCATTAAAAATTTTGCCCATTGCCGCTGGGTCAGTAAGATCATTGCCATTCAACTGCACAGCGATGTCACCATCTTGTAAGCCAACGGCTTCAAACAGTTGCGGACTTTTACCCGGGCTCACGCGATAACCCACCACCTTGTCTTCTTGCTTCACTTGAGACAAGCGCACGTATTGGAAGATTTTCTGTGGATCGGCCGTGATTTCTTCACGAATCTGCGCCAACTGTTCGTCCGTATCGGGTGGGTTATTTTTGGTAATGGTCGATGAAGGGATAACTTGTGAACCTGACTGGGAGAGTTTTTTGTATTCCACCCCTTCAAGCATCAAGGTTTCATCTCGACCTTCATTGTCAATGATGACGCGATCAACCAGCACCGCTTTCAGTTTGGCACGAGTGCCTTCAATCTCTTCGCCAACGCCATAAGTGGCTTGTTGACCACGATTGGCGATGACCGCCAAACTGGTTTGCGGGTTGCTGCTCGCCACCGCACCCACTAACACCAGATTTAAACGAGTTTTTGGTGCATCTTGTACGACGGGCTGACTAACCACGGGTTTGGGTTTACTTTCGTTGTAAACCCCAAATAAGTTGATGGCTTGAAGATCGTTGAGGTTGAGTTGTTCACCTTGTTGATGTTGTACTGCCCGTTTTGACGTAGGTTGCCAAGCAACGATCTGACTATTGCTTTCTTGTGTTAGCCAAACGACCTGCCCGAGCGTCCAACCACTCAAAGCAACCAACATGCCTGTAACAACCATGCTAACTCGCTGTTGAATCACGCCTTGGTTAGCCACAAACTTTGCTAGCCACGCACCGTCAACGAATCTAGCATTCAGCTCTGATGGTTTCACTCAATTCGTCCCTTTTGCCATTGAAGATTTCGCTTTGTAATCATTGAGCTCATAATTTGTTTTTCAACGCTACTGCTCTCAAAGCTATCCATTTTGTCATGTATTTTGAGAAAACTCGTCAAATAAACAGCAGGTTATGCTGATTAACATGGTCAATTTTCCTATCAATACATCGACCCCAAACTATATCACAGCTTGTTTGTTCGATGCTTCTCCAATGACGATTTTGCCAACTGTCTTGAAAAATTTGCGCCAAGTCACCATTGTACAGAGCAAGATTCAATCAATCACAGCAGTGTTTAGAGAGCAATACTAACGATGAGTTCCCCAGTTGAAGCCGTGAGGCTGGATAAATGGCTTTGGGCAGCGCGATTTTATAAGACGCGCTCAATCGCTCGCGATATGGTCGATGGTGGTAAAGTCCACTATAATGGTCAACGCGCCAAGCCAAGTAAGATTGTTGAAGTGGGTGCGGTATTGAAACTACGCCAAGGTAATGAAGAAAAAACCGTGGTGATAGAAAAGCTCTCCACTCAGCGTCGTGGCGCACCAGAAGCGCAAGCTCTTTATAGTGAAACACAAGAGAGCCAAACCAAGCGCGAAGCACAAGCGATGCAACGTAAGTTAAACGCGCATAACCCAAGTCCAGACCGCCGCCCAGACAAAAAGCAGCGCCGCGACATTATCAAATTTAAACACCAGTAAAAGCCGGAAAAACCGACGAGGAATCGCTAAATGGCAAGCAATATTTTGAATCGCTACTTATTTGAAGATCTTTCAGTACGTGGTGAGTTGGTACAACTGGATGAAGCGTATCAGCGAATTATTTCTAGCAAGGAGTATCCGGCAGCACTGCAAAAACTGCTTGGTGAGCTATTGGTTTCTACCACTCTTCTGACTGCAACTTTAAAGTTTGAAGGCTCAATCACGATTCAGCTGCAAGGCGACGGCCCTGTCTCACTGGCCGTGATCAATGGTGACAACGAACAGAAAATTCGTGGCGTGGCTCGCTGGGAAGGCGAGATTGCCGACGACGCGACTCTACACGAGATGATGGGCAAAGGTTATATGGTCATCACCATTGAGCCGAAAAAAGGCGAGCGCTACCAAGGTATTGTTGGCCTAGAAGGCGATAACCTAGAACAAGTGCTTGAAGGTTACTTTGAACGTTCAGAGCAGCTAAAAACGCGCCTATGGATCCGTACAGGCGAGCTCGAAGGCAAAGCACACGCCGCGGGTATGCTGATTCAAGTGGTGCCTGACGGCACTGGCTCAGAAAATGATTTTGAGCATTTGGAGCAGTTGACCAACACGGTGAAAAACGAAGAGCTGTTTACGCTACCAGCAAACGAGCTACTTTACCGCCTCTACAACCAAGAACAAGTGCGCCTGTTTGAACCGCAAACCGTTGAGTTCCATTGTGGTTGTTCACGTGAGCGCAGTGGCGCGGCGATCGTGACTGTCGACAAAAATGAAATTTATGACATTTTGGCCTCTGATGGATCCGTTTCTTTACATTGTGATTACTGCGGCACGACTTATTCGTTTGATGAATCTGACATCAGTAAGCTTTACGAAGACGCCACTTCTGAACCAAAAACGCTGCATTAATTTGCCCGCTTTACCAAGCACGTAATTTACCCATCAAAAGGCCAGCTCATGCTGGCCTTTTTGTGATCTAAGCATGATAAAACATAGGTTTACTTGTAATTTAATAACCCATTAATTTTTGCCAATTAATAATCCTTTTAAGCTGGCGCAAAGGTTTGCGCACACGATAAACTATCTCGGCCAATATGTGACGGGACACCTAAAACCACGGGAATCTTAAGGTTATTTTTTGAACTATATCCCTGTTTTCTACCCCACCCGTTGTTAGCATGGTGAGCAGAAATATTAATAAATTCTTACAAAATCCCTACAAAAATCCTAAAAGGAGCACCTATGACCGTTATGGAACATACAAAGGCTGCATCAATTGATCTAACCAAACATGGTCTTCGCAACGTAAAAGAGGTTGTGCGCAACCCAAGTTACGAAACATTGTTCGCAGAAGAGACTCGTGCTGATCTCGAAGGCTACGAAAAAGGCGTAGTGACCGAGCTTGGCGCAGTCGCTGTAGACACAGGTATCTTCACTGGCCGCTCACCAAAAGATAAATACATTGTGAAGGATGCCACCACCGAAGAACACATGTGGTGGACCACTGATGCTGTTAAAAACGACAACAAGCCCATCACTCAAGCCGTATGGAACGATCTAAAGCAGCTCGTCACCAACCAGCTTTCTGGTAAGCGCGTTTTTGTGATTGATGGCTATTGTGGTGCCAACCCTGATACCCGTCTTAGCATCCGTGTGATCACCGAAGTGGCATGGCAAGCGCATTTCGTTAAGAACATGTTCATTCGTCCAACCGAAGAAGAGTTGGCCAGCTTTGAACCTGATTTCGTGGTGATGAATGGCGCGAAGTGTACCAACCAGAAGTGGCAAGAGCACGGTCTGAACTCTGAAAACTTCACGGTATTTAACTTAACAGAACGCATGCAGTTGATCGGCGGTACTTGGTACGGCGGTGAGATGAAGAAAGGCATGTTCGCGATGATGAACTACTTCCTTCCTCTCAAAGGTATCGCGTCGATGCACTGTTCAGCCAACATGGGCAAAGAAGGCGATGTGGCGATCTTCTTCGGTCTTTCTGGTACGGGTAAAACGACGCTGTCGACCGATCCAAAACGCGCACTGATCGGCGATGATGAGCACGGCTGGGATGACGATGGTGTGTTTAACTTCGAAGGTGGTTGTTACGCAAAAACCATCAAACTGTCGAAAGAAGCTGAGCCTGACATCTACAATGCGATTCGTCGTGACGCGCTACTTGAAAACGTGACCGTTCGTAACGACGGTTCAATCAACTTCGACGATGGTTCAAAAACCGAAAATACTCGCGTTTCTTATCCAATTCATCATATTGAAAACATCGTTAAGCCAGTATCAAAAGGCGGTCATGCCAACAAAGTGATCTTCCTTTCTGCGGATGCGTTTGGCGTGCTACCTCCAGTGTCTAAGTTGACGCCAGAGCAAACCAAATACCACTTCCTATCTGGCTTTACCGCGAAACTAGCGGGTACTGAACGTGGCATCACCGAACCAACACCAACCTTCTCTGCGTGTTTTGGTGCTGCGTTCCTGACGCTTCACCCAACCAAGTACGCTGAAGTACTGGTAAAACGTATGGAAGAAGCAGGCGCGGAAGCCTACCTCGTCAATACCGGTTGGAACGGCAGCGGCAAACGTATCTCAATCCAAGATACGCGCGGTATTATCGATGCGATCCTAGATGGCTCAATTGAACAAGCACCAACTAAACACGTGCCTATCTTCAATCTAGAAGTACCTACATCACTTCCTGGTGTGGATCCAACCATTCTTGATCCACGCGACACCTATGTAGACCCACTTCAATGGGAAAGCAAAGCACAAGATCTTGCTCAGCGCTTTATCAATAACTTTGCCAAGTACACCGATAACGCAGAAGGCCAGGCATTGGTTGCAGCAGGCCCACAGCTCGATTAGTGACCTAGCTACGAAAAGCAAACTTAAGCCCCTCTCCTGAGGGGCTTTTTTATTGAATCACCATAGAAATTAAGCCAAGCTTATCTGCACTTATTTGCAAACCATAGTGATCAGTAGGCAGGGATGAAAAAAGCACTAGTCAGTGTCGCGCTTTTGTTGGTTGTCGTCGCATTAATACCCATCAGCATTCTTATCAGCTTGCAAACCCGTTATGCCAGTCAAGTGTTTAACCACCTAAGCCAGCTTTCTTCGTTGGGCATGCAGGTCGAATCTGTTCACTACCAATATCCCCATCACTTTTCTTTTAAGAATGTCTCTTTTGACGACAGCGAGATTAATTACGTTGAACAGCTCGATGTTTGGATTGCGCCAGAATGGTATGCCGATGGTCGATGGCAAATAGCCAGTGTGCTGCTCGATGGTTTAAGCCTGCAAAACGGCTTAACTTCATCGTTGTCAGCACGGCTACCAAATGCAATTCATATCCATCAAATAGCGATCTCCAATCTCGATTATGCCGACAGCGCCTTCAGCGCGAGGGGGATGAAACTGCAGGTCAAACAGCCAATTTGGCAAAATGACGAGCAACGTATCCCTTTTGGTGAAATCCAATTTTCCGCACAACAGCTCTATTGGCAAGGTGAAGCCTTTAACCAACTGCTGGTTGATATTGACTATAAACCCCAGGACAGCACCGTTTATGGCCTCTCATTGGTTTGGCGCGGCGCCAAAGTCTCTGGCCAAGCGGAGCAATACCCGCAAGGTTGGTCATTGGTCAATGTTACCCTAGAAGGATTGACACTCACCGAGCAACAAGTCACCTCTATTTTGGCCAAGCCATGGCAAAGCCTTGGCATGAAGGTGAACCATATCAATAGCCTAGATATCTTACGCAGTTCACTGGCGATTGAGGGGTATCAATTGGTCAATTTTGAGTTGAGCAGTGAAAACCTCACTCTGCCTTTTGAACCTTGGCAACAGCAGCAAGGTCTGCTGTCCTTTTCGGCAGAAAGTGTTCAAGCGCCCAACAATATTTGGGTGGAACCGCGAGTAAAACTACAGCTCGATCCAAACGCGATTCAAGTAAAAGAGGCTTCTGCCCAATGGCAGCAAGGCAACGTGCTCTTTGCTGGCTTGCTTACACCAGACAGCATTCAACTGGAACAACTGCTGGTGAACAATGTGAAGTGGGCAGCCGAGCAACCGGGAGAAGAGGCATGGATACGACAACTGTTCGCTCAAACACCGAATGTTCGTATTGATAAACTCAGCATTGAACGCAGTCAGTTTATTCAGTTAATCAGCCAGCCCTATTGGCAGCTTTCTGGACTCAATATCGATGGCGAACAATTACTCTTAAAGCAAAATCATCAGGCAGGATTGTGGCAAGGTAAGTTGCGAGCAACGGCTGTGAATGCCAGCTACAAAGACATTCTAACCAGCCACCCATTGATTGAAATGCACAGCGAAAATGGCCTGTGGCAGCTTGAACGTCTGTTTGCGCCGCTCAAGCAAGGTTATGTCGAAGCATATGGGCAACTGCAGTTGGATAGCTTGAGCAAACCCTGGCAAGCCAACTTAAATGCGGATGGCCTGCCTATTGGATTGTTACTCTCTCAACTCCCTTTGCCTTTTGAACTCAACGCCATCAGCAGCCTTGATGTCAGCGCGAAAGGGCTAGGTGGTGATTGGGCAATGTTTTCCCATTCGCTCACCGGTGGCATTCATGCTCGCCTGCACGAAGTCTACACGCCATTTGATGAAGGGAGCATCCTGCCGCTGCAAGTTTCGGAAATCAGTCTGAGCATGGAGAGAGGCAAACTCACCCTCGACCCCGTCAAACTGCAAGGCCCCGATATCGAGGGCACATTTGGTGGTGCGAGCGATCTTACAGCGCCGGAACAAGGCGGCATTCACTATCAGATGAAAATGGGTTGCCAACAATGGAGTGGCGATATGATGTCAGACGAACATCAACGCGTAAATCAATGTCCAGAGCAAAGCCAAGCGACACAGGAGACTCCACCAGCCAAAACAGAAGAGGCCGCAAACGCGGCCTCTTAATGCACTCAAATAGCCATTACGCCTATTGCTGTCGCATCTGCTTTTTGTAGTTTGGCAGCAGCATGTAGGTACCGGTAAACTCCACCGCAGCCACATCACCGCTGTAAATGGTCACCAAGATAACAATGCGTGCTTTTCGTCCATTGGCAAGGCGATCTAAATCGCCACTGATCCCATCGAGCGAGGTGCTCGCAATCGGGGTTTTATCCACGGGATGACGATAACGAATGTTGCTGTCCGCCAGCACGATATCGCCTTTCAAACCGCGCTCTTTGAGTAACAGCCACGCCATCCCCCACCCCGTAAGCGTCGCCAAGGTAAAGGCTGAACCCGCAAACAAGGTGTTGTGGGGATTGAGATTGGGATTGAGCTGCGCACAGCACTCAAATTGATAACCGGTGTATTGGTTAATTTTGATGCCCATTTTGTCAGCGATAGGGATTTGCTTTTCCCAACGGTCTTGCAGCTCGGTGCACCATTCTGGTTTGCGCAGCACATTCGCCATCGGATCAAGCGGTTTGACCATTTGTTGGTGACGCACTGGCCCACGCTCATCGGTCAGTTCACCGCGGCGTTCAAAACCATTTTTCTCATAAAATGAAATCGCATCTTCGCGCGCATTACACACCAAGCGTTTTGCCCCTTCTTGGCGCGCTAGCGACTCTAACGCCACCAGCACTAACGAACCCATGCCTTTGCTGCGGCGATTGCCTTTAACCGCCATATAACGAATTTGCCCTTCATTATCCGGCGTGATGTAAAGGCGGCCAATCGCAATCGGACGACCTCGGCCATCCACAATCATGCGATGATGGCTCATCGGATCGTATTCATCGCGCTCAGAGCCTATCGGCATGCGCCAAGGTTCGCGCAGCATTTGCCAACGGAAGTGGAAATACTTGTTCAGTTGATTGTCCGTTTCTGGGGTGATCAGTTTAAACATAAAATTCCTTTTCCATGCATTATTCGCCCGTTTTTGGGGTCACTATACCTGTAACCAAAACGTCACTGGGCCATCGTTAATTAACGAGACTTTCATATCCGCAGCAAATCGTCCACGCTCCGTTGGTAGCACTTGCTGACACAAATCGGAGAAATAGTCGTATAAACGCTCGGCATCAGCAGGATGTGCACCACGAGAAAAACCAGCACGCGTGCCTTTTTTGGTATCGGCAGGCAAAGTAAATTGCGAAACCACCAACACCTTACCGTCCACTTGCTGCACATTGAGGTTCATTTTTCCTTCGCTGTCTTCAAACACGCGGTAGGTCGTGACTCTCTCCATCAAACGCTTTGCTTTGGCCTCATCGTCGTCTTTTTCTACGCCGAGCAACACCAAAAGGCCTTGGTCGATCTGACCAACCACTTCACCATCGACGCGTACAGCCGCTTCACTAACTCTCTGAATCAAAGCGATCACGTTGAGTATCCTTTTCTAATTCTGTGTCATTATCTGGCAGCGATTGTATCACGTCCTCAGCTGGCCTCCAGTGCTCCCGCTCACCGAGTGCAGCGGTGACTTCAGCACCGATTAAAACGATCAACCAACAGAGATACACCCAAACAAAAAGAATCGGAATGGCGGCTAAAGCGCCATAAATCAATTGATACGACGGAAACTGTGTGATGTACGCGGCAAAGCCTTTTTTACTAAGCTCAAACAACACCGCCGCAATCATGGCACCAACGACGGCATGAGAAAACTGCACCTTCTTATTCGGCACCAACAAATAAAGACCAACGAAGGCAGAAGAAGAGAGGATAAATGGCAGCCAACGCAGCAACTGATCGTAGACTGTCGAGATCGCTTCACTATCGAGTAAACGCAGTGAGGTGATGTAAGAGGTGGCCGCAATACTGGCTCCGACCAAAATCGGCCCAAGCGTCAACACCATCCAATACATCGAAAACGAGAACACCGCACGACGCTTCTTCTTCACTCTCCAAATATAGTTGAGATTCTTGTCGATGTTGGAAATCAGCATCAACGCCGCCACAAACAGAAACGCCGCACCCACCGCCGTCATTTTGCCTGTATTGGCGATAAACTCTTGCAATGCCGCATGAACAGCGTCTCCCGATGCGGGTACAAAGTTTTGGATGATAAAGCTCTGCAATACCCCGCCCACATCCTCGAACACAGCAAACTTTGACAAGATCGACAGCAACACCGTCAGCATCGGCACTATGGAAAGCAAGGTAATGTAAGCCAAATAGCCAGCATTCACATTGACGCGGTCATGATTCATGCGTGTTATCAAATAACGGACGAAAGCCACACACGTTTGGGCTCTCTGCGGCAATCTCAACTTGTCTCTGCCAAATAACTGGTTCATAGTCCTAACCATACGTAACTTAAATAGATCATTGAGAAATAAGCATGCCTTATTTAATCACCATACTACTAACGATTTTTGCACTGACTGGTTGTCAGTCCGCATACTACTCTGCAATGGAAAAAGTGGGTTACCACAAACGTGAGATCATGGTCGACCGAGTCGAAGACGCCAAAGAATCTCAGCAAGAGGCCCAACAAGAGTTTACCAGCGCCTTGCAGGCTTTATCCAGCCTAACCCAATTTAATGGCGGTGAGTTGGAAGAGGTGTATAACCAAATCAACGACCAATACCAAGAGAGTGAAAAAGCCGCGCAGGAAGTACGCGATCGCATTGCAGCGATTGAAGATGTCTCGGATGCCTTGTTCGATGAATGGCAACAAGAGCTCGCACTTTACACCAATGCCAAGCTGCGCCGTTCCAGTGAACAGAAGCTCAAGGAGACCAAAGCCTCTTACCAACAGATGCTCAAAGCGATGAAACGAGCGGAGCAAAAAATGACACCAGTGCTCAATACGCTGCGCGACAATACTTTGTATTTGAAACACAATCTCAACGCCAGCGCCGTTGGGTCATTGCAAGGCGAGTTCATGAGCTTGGAAAAAGAGATCGCCAACGCCATCTCACAAATGAATGCTGCAATAGCCGAATCCGACAAGTTCTTGCAAAAACTCAACCAGCAGTAAACCTCTCAAACCTCTCGCTTGCGGGAGGTTTTTTATTGTGCCTCGCGAGGGTCTTTTCACCTTACATGCTGCAGAATAAACGCCACCCGCTCAGCCACACTTCCCCACGGCACTTCCACCACTTGATAACCTAGCTCACGGTAGCCTTCCACCAACAATTGATGAATTTGCAACGCTTCGACAAACGTGTGCGGCCGCACTTCGTCTTGGACATAAATGGACGATTCTGGCTTGCAGACGAACACTTTGGCGTAATAGCCTTGGCTGGCCTGATGCAACGCGATGGGCACCTCACAGTGCCCCATTTTGAGATAGGCGATGATATCGGGAATGGCGCGGTCGAAAAACGCGACGGTGGCACCACTGGCTTGGCGCTTTTGCTCACTCATCAACGCCAAACACAACTCAGCGAACGCGGGAAGATTGGTCCAAGGCAAAATGCCGTCAGCGCGTACACTTTGCTCCTCGATCAATGTGCGAGAGCCTTCCGCAAAAGTCATGTAACCCTGCGCCGACAGCGCATTAATTAACGTGGTTTTACCCGCTCCGGGGCCACCACTGATGATCACCAAATCCATGTTTTGCTCCTAAATAAACAAAAACCCTGAGTCGTTGCCAACTCAGGGTTTCCCATTTAATTAACCGAAAGCGTAATTACTTCGCTTCGCGAGAAGCACGTTTACGATCACTTTCCGTTAGGAATTTCTTACGGATACGGATGTTTTCCGGTGTAACTTCTACTAGCTCGTCGTCATCGATGAACTCTAGTGCTTGCTCTAGGGTCATCACGATTGGTGGAGTCAGAACCTGTGCGTCATCCGTCCCCGAAGCACGAACGTTGGTTAGCTGCTTACCTTTCAGTGCGTTTACGGTTAGGTCGTTGTCACGGCTGTGAATACCGATAACCATACCTTCGTACACTTCCACACCGTGACCGATGAAGAGACGACCACGTTCTTGCAGGTTAAATAGCGCGTTAGTCAGCGCTTTACCCGCAGCGTTCGCAATCAATACACCGTTGATACGTTGACCGATGTTACCGCCTTTGTGTGGGCCGTAGTGATCAAACGTATGGTAAAGAAGACCTGAACCCGACGTCAGTGTCATGAACTCAGTTTGGAAACCGATCAGACCACGAGATGGCATCATAAAGTCCAAACGAACACGGCCTTTACCATCTGGAGACATGTCTTTCAGTTCGCCTTTACGCATACCGATCTTCTCCATAATGCCACCTTGGTGTTCTTCTTGAACGTCGATGGTTACGGTTTCGAACGGTTCCATTAGCTGACCGTTTTCTTCTTTCAGGATTACTTCTGGACGAGATACTGCAAGCTCAAAGCCTTCACGACGCATGTTCTCGATCAGGATAGAGAGGTGAAGCTCGCCACGGCCTGAAACGCGGAATTTGTCTGGATCTTCAGTTTGCTCTACACGTAGTGCTACGTTGTGAACCAATTCCTTCTCAAGACGCTCAAGAATGTTACGTGAAGTCACGTACTTACCTTCAAGACCCGCAAACGGAGAGGTGTTTACTTGGAACGTCATGGTGACGGTAGGCTCATCCACAGACAACGGCTTAAGCGCTTCCACTTTGTTCACATCACAGATAGTGTCTGAAATTTTTAGCTCGCCAAGGCCAGTAATCGCAATGATGTCGCCCGCGGTTGCTTGATCAACTTCGTGGCGCTCAAGACCCATGTAACCCAGTACCGTGCCCACTTTGCCGTTACGCGTTTTACCATCTGCACCAATAATGGTTACTTGCTGGTTCGCTTTCACTTTACCACGAGTCACACGGCCAACACCGATAACACCCACGTATGAGCTGTAATCAAGCTGAGAAATTTGCATTTGTAGTGGACCATCAAGGTCAACATTTGGCGCATCAACCACATCAACGATCGTTTGGAACAGTGGTTCCATATTCTCGCCAGTTTCGCCTTCTTCAAGCGTTGCCCAGCCGTTTAGTGCCGAAGCATAAACCACTTTGAAATCGAGCTGTTCGTCAGTTGCACCTAGGTTGTCGAAGAGGTCGAACACTTGGTCCATAACCCAATCAGGACGCGCGCCTGGACGGTCGATCTTGTTGATTACAACGATAGGCTTAAGGCCGTGAGCAAACGCTTTTTGCGTTACAAAGCGCGTTTGTGGCATTGGGCCATCCACTGCATCAACGATAAGCAGTACGCAGTCTACCATCGACATAATACGTTCAACTTCGCCACCGAAGTCCGCGTGTCCAGGGGTATCTACGATATTGATACGGTAGTCATTCCAACGAATAGCGGTGTTTTTCGCCAAAATGGTAATGCCACGCTCTTTTTCGATGTCGTTCGAGTCCATGACTCGCTCTTCTACATCGCCGCGAGATTGTATAGTGCCCGATTGCTGCAGCAATTTATCAACCAGTGTGGTTTTACCGTGGTCAACGTGTGCGATGATCGCGATATTTCTTAATTTATCAATCTGTGGAGTCGTCATGGATTCTGATTCACTTGTTTAGACAATATTATTCAAGCCGTTCACTTTTTGAACAAGTCAGGCTTGATTAAAAAAACGGCCATAATGTACCAGATTTTGATAAAAAACCCAGAAATATGTGATCTATTCGTAAGTATTTTTGCTTGATTAACGCTATTTGGCCTTTTTAAAGAGTGGCAATTTTTCGACCAAGCTCACTCCACAGCCCATTTATGCATAGATGAGCACACATTGGTTGACAAAAGCGTCAAACAGGGGCGAAATGGATCGCGATTCTGATTCACAATGGTGCAACCGACAAAGGATTGCACCAAACTGATGCAATAAAGGATCATTTTGGTGCAAACATGGATACCCCGCACCAACAATGCGATGCAAGTGATTGATTAACATAGGTTAAAAAAACTGGCACACTTTTAGCTTTGTATGAATCAGCATCGATTAATAAGAATGAAATGAAATTAATCAATGCTGGATTCCAAATCGAATCTGACTATTACCGCTTTAATAACACTGGAGGTTATCCAAGATGTCAGTAGAAAACGTTCTATCGCTTATCCAAGAAAACGAAGTTAAGTTTGTTGACCTGCGTTTTACCGATACTAAAGGTAAAGAGCAGCACATCTCTATTCCTTCTCACCAAATCGATGCTGACTTCTTCGAAGACGGTAAAATGTTCGATGGTTCATCAGTTGCTGGCTGGAAAGGCATTAACGAATCAGACATGGTGATGATGCCTGACGCATCTTCAGCTGTTCTAGACCCATTTACTGAAGAAGCAACGCTAAACATCCGTTGTGACATCCTAGAACCAGGCACAATGCAAGGTTACGATCGTGACCCACGCTCTATCGCAAAACGTGCTGAAGAGTACATGCGTTCTACTGGCCTAGCAGACACCGTTCTTGTTGGTCCAGAGCCAGAGTTTTTCTTGTTTGACGATGTGAAATTCGCAACTGACATGTCGGGTTCATTCTTCAAGATCGACGACGTAGAAGCGGCATGGAACACAGGTTCTGACTACGAAAACGGTAACAAAGGTCACCGTCCAGGTGTGAAGGGTGGTTACTTCCCTGTAGCTCCAGTGGATTCTTCACAAGACCTACGTTCTGCAATGTGTCTTGTAATGGAAGAGATGGGCCTTGTTGTTGAAGCGCACCACCACGAAGTGGCAACAGCAGGTCAGAACGAAATCGCAACTCGCTTTAACACTCTAACGATTAAAGCGGACGAGATCCAAATCTACAAGTACGTGGTACACAACGTTGCACACGCATTTGGCAAAACAGCAACCTTTATGCCTAAGCCACTTGTCGGCGACAACGGTTCTGGTATGCACGTTCACCAATCGTTAGCCAAAGATGGCGTGAACCTGTTTGCTGGTGACAAGTACGGCGGTCTATCTGAAATGGCGCTTTACTACATCGGCGGTATCATCAAGCACGCACGTGCGCTGAACGCGATCACTAACCCAGCGACGAACTCGTACAAGCGTCTGGTTCCTCACTACGAAGCACCAGTAATGCTGGCTTACTCTGCGCGTAACCGTTCTGCGTCTATCCGTATCCCAGTGGTACCAAGCCCGAAAGCGCGTCGTATCGAAGTTCGCTTCCCAGATCCAGCAGCAAACCCATACCTAGCGTTTGCAGCTATGTTGATGGCTGGTCTTGACGGTATCAAGAACAAGATCCACCCAGGCGAAGCAATGGACAAAGATCTGTACGATCTACCAGCAGAAGAAGCGGCTGAGATTCCAAAAGTAGCGGAATCGCTAAAACAAGCGCTAGAGTGCCTAGACAATGACCGTGAGTTCCTAACTGCAGGTGGCGTATTCTCTGATGATTTCATCGATTCTTACATCGAGCTGAAAACAAAAGAAGTTGAGCGCGTAAACGTGGCGGTTCACCCACTAGAGTTCGAACTATACTACTCAGTATAATTTGTCCACTATGTAGACAGTGCAACTTTAGTTGCATCCATTTTAAGGCTCGCCTCACAGGCGAGCCTTTCTTTTATTTGCTAAATACTCACTGAGTAATAACATAACCTTGCTATAACAAAAACGATATCGAAGCCCTGTTTTTCATAGAGGTTTCGTCTTAATTAACGTGAACTTGCATCTCTTAGGAGGTGAAACATGAAACTACTTTTTGCTCTATGCCTCTCACTCTTAACGTCGTTTGTTGCCGCTCAAACGGTATACACATGGGTCGATGAGAATGGCGTGCTCCACATTAGTGACACGCCCAACAACGGTGCAAAGTCCGTAGTACTACCGGATCTTGATGGCACCGCCCCCCCTCCTCAAGTGGAATCGACCCAATCGTTGGCCAAACCAAACCAAGCAGTCAAAGAACAAGAGCAACCAATCAAGAAAGAGGAGGCTCAAGCCCTTTCTCTCTCACTTCGCTCACCAACCCACGATGCAACCATTCGCAGCAATCAAGGGTTAATCACGATTCAAGTGCAGACCAACCGTAAGCTGGATATTGGTGAGCAGCTGCAACTGATGTTTGACGGAAATCGCTATGGTGCCCCTCAGACCTCGACGTTGTGGCAGCTCAAAAACATCGATCGCGGTACTCACGTCATTGCCGTACAAGCCTTTCGAAGCGGCAAGCTTATTGCATCTACTAGCCCTATATCAGTGCATCTTCATCGCACTAAGATAAAATAGCGGTTTACAAGCAATATTAAGTAGCTGATAGACGGAAATTCTCCTTTCTCTTGTCTTTGTAATCCGCCATACTGAATTCATTTGCACCAATTTAGTGCAATGCACCAGAAGATAACAAAAACAAGGATGTGAAGGTGAATTCCGCTCTCTCAAATACCATTCTCAACAATATGGTGACGGCAACGCTTATCTTAGATGATGAGCTGCAAATACATCATGCCAATCCCGCGGCCGAACAGCTGTTTTCACAGAGCGCCAAACGGATTGTGCATCATCCTTTATCGCAGTTGATTCAGCATGCATCGCTCGATCTCGCCCTGCTTTCACAGCCATTACAAAGCGGACAAAGCATTACCGACAGTGACGTCACTTTCGTGGTGGATGGCAAACCTTTGTTGCTGGAGGTGACGGTCAGTCCGATTTCTATCGAAAGAGAGTTGATGCTCTTGATGGAAATGCGCAAAGTTGACCAACAACGTCGCATCACTCAAGAAATGAACCAGCACGCGCAACAGCAAGCGGCAAAGCTGTTGGTTCGTGGATTGGCGCATGAAATAAAAAACCCGTTGGGTGGGTTACGAGGTGCAGCACAGCTATTGGAAAAAATGCTGCCGGATCCCTCATTGACGGAATACACCCAGATCATTATTGAGCAGGCTGATCGCCTACGCGCGCTCGTAGACCGTTTACTCGGTCCACAAAAACCCGGTAAAAAACAACAAACCAATCTCCACCAAGTGCTCGAAAAAGTACGCCAATTGGTTGAGCTCGAATCGCAGAAAACACTGGTGATTGAACGAGACTACGACCCAAGCTTGCCCGACATCTACATCGATACCGATCAAATTGAACAAGCGATGCTCAATATCGTCAGCAACGCTTCACAAATTTTGGCTCACCAAGAGGATGGTAAAATCTCCATTCGCACCAGAACGGTGCACCAAGCCAATATTCACGGTCAGCGCTGCAAAGTCGCTGCAAGAATAGAAATCATCGATAACGGTCCCGGCATCCCAGTTGAACTACAAGATACTTTATTTTATCCCATGGTCAGTGGCCGCGATGGAGGAACAGGGTTGGGACTCTCCATTTCGCAAAACCTGATCGATCAGCACAACGGAAAAATTGATGTTGAAAGCTGGCCGGGGCACACCAATTTTACGATTTATTTGCCAATTTAACGCTGCAAGGAATAGAACATGAGTAGAGGCTATGCTTGGGTTGTCGACGACGACAGTTCGATTCGCTGGGTAATGGAAAAGACATTATCTTCTGCCAACATCAAATGTGAAACCTATGCCAATGGTGAAAGTGTGTTGATGGCATTAGAACGTGAAGTGCCTGACGTCTTGGTTTCTGATATTCGCATGCCTGGCATTGATGGGATCGAACTATTAAAACAAGTGCATGAGAAGTGTCCGAACTTGCCCGTCATCATCATGACGGCACATTCGGATCTGGATGCGGCGGTTAACGCTTACCAAAAAGGGGCATTTGAGTACCTGCCCAAACCCTTTGATATCGATGAAACGCTCATGCTGGTTGAGCGTGCGATTGCTCACGGACAAGAGCAAAAACGTGAACAAATGGCCTCTAGTCAAACACACGCAGCGCACACTCCGGAAATCATCGGCGAAGCGCCAGCGATGCAAGAGGTTTTCCGCGCAATTGGCCGCCTTTCACGCTCTTCCATTTCGGTATTGATTAATGGCGAATCTGGGACCGGCAAAGAGCTGGTTGCCCACGCTTTGCACCGCCACAGTCCTCGTTCAAGCAAACCCTTTATTGCATTGAACATGGCAGCAATACCGAAAGATCTGATTGAATCTGAACTGTTTGGCCATGAAAAAGGCGCGTTTACTGGCGCAAACTCGGTACGCCAAGGTCGTTTCGAACAAGCCAATGGCGGTACCCTTTTCCTTGACGAGATTGGTGACATGCCACTCGACATCCAGACGCGACTTCTTCGTGTTCTGGCAGACGGCCAGTTTTATCGTGTTGGTGGCCACTCTCCGATAAAGGTCGATGTGAGAATCGTCGCGGCGACCCATCAAAACCTCGAACGTTTGGTGCAACAAGGCAAATTTCGTGAAGACCTTTTTCACCGCCTCAACGTCATTCGCGTGCAGATCCCAGCCCTTCGCGAACGTAAGCAAGATATCGAAAAACTGACCCAGCACTTCTTGCTGCGAGCCGCAGAAGAGCTCGGTGTAGAAGCCAAAACGTTACACAGCAGCACGGTAGAGATACTCAACCGCCTCAGTTGGCCAGGCAACGTTCGCCAACTCGAAAACATTTGCCGTTGGTTGACCGTGATGGCTAGTGGTAGCGAAGTTTTGCCCAACGATTTGCCGAGCGAGTTGGTAAACGAGAAACGCATGGTGGAGGAATCCAATCCCAGCGGAACTTGGCAAGAAACGCTGTCGGTTTGGGCAGAAAACGCCCTTGAGTCGGGAGAAAAAGAACTTCTGGCTTATGCACTTCCTCAATTCGAACGTATACTATTAGAAGCAGCACTGAGGCACACCAATGGACATAAACAAGATGCCGCCAAAGTGCTAGGTTGGGGACGCAATACGCTCACACGCAAGCTCAAAGAACTGTACTGATTCTTTACAGCACGTCACTTAAATATCAGAGCGCGTCTCTCCTTATTGGCTCAAAAGAACTCAAGGATTGACGCATTCTCTATGTACGAGCTCGAAGAAAAACGCAGCATCTCATTAAAAACCGCGGTTATCGCTCCATTTGTGGTGATATTCCTGCTTTCCATAAGCTTAGTGATTCTGGTTCAGCGCAACAGTTATGAACATGCCGTGCTCGACCTCAGCGAAAAACAGCTTTCCTCATTAACGGAAAATGTACGCAACAATCTTACTGAGTATTTAGGCGCTCCCTTTGATGCTGGGTTGGCAATGGCCCATACCATCAGCTATAACCACCTTTACCAAGCGGATGACACCTCAAAGCTGCAAGGCTATTTTCTCAATGCTTTTCAAACCCTGTACGCCGATATTCCACAACTTGATGTGATTGGCTTTGGTTCGGAAGCCGCCGACTATATCGGTTTTCGCAAAGAGAACGATGGCTCTCATACCTTGATGATTCAAGATGATCGCACCGATAGCAAGCTGGTGATTTATCGCGGCGAACATATCAGCAATGATATTGTTTCGGTTATTCCCAATTACGATCCTCGCATCCGCCCTTGGTATGCACCTGTCGCCAAAGAACGAAAAGTGATGTGGTCTTCAATCTACGCCAATGCAGATGAACGCCAAGAGATCACCCTATCCGCTCTATCTCCTGTTTATGATACTGAACAGTTTGTCGGCGTGATGGTGACGGATATTCGCATCAATACCTTTAACGCTTTTCTTAGTCAGTTACGTGAAAAAACCAAAGCGAAGGTTTACATCATGGACAGTGAACAACGCTTGGTTGCCCATTCGGGACAAGGTAGCGTCGTCTCTTGGGGGACAGAATGGTCTAAGAAAGGCGAACGCCTACTGGCAGTAGAAAGCGCAGACCCAATCATCAAGTTGCACGCTGAGCGCGTAAAACAAGATAACCTGATGGCGCATCCAACATCGCGTCCATTCGAGTTGAAAACCAAGAATGAGCGATACTTTAGTTTGCTCTCACCTTACACCGATGCCTATGGCCTCACTTGGTTCATTGGTATCGCCATTTCTGAATCAGAGCTTCTTGGCTCTCTACCCAAGTCGCAACAGCAAAGCTGGCTAATTGGCCTTCTGGTCAGCGCAATTGGCATGTCGTTTTGCTTAGTTATCTTTAGCCGTATTACCCGCCCCATTACTGCGACAGCAACAGCAGCGAAAAATCTCGCCAACGGCAATTGGGATAGCCATATGCCAAAACCTGGGCGTATTCATGAGACCAGTTTACTGGTGAACGCCTTTAACGATATGACCAACAATCTCAAAGCGTCGTTTAAAGCGCTGCAAAACCAATTGGTTTTCGATTCGTTAACCAAACTCTACAGTCGAGAAGGACTGATAGACATCAGCAAACGCCAAACCAGTGAGTCCGGCTGCTTGTTCATACTAGGTGTAGATCGATTCCGCGACATCAATGACAGCATGGGTCACTACAATGGTGATCAGCTGCTCATTAAGATCGCTGAACGCCTACAAACCATATTTGACGACAAATACTTATTGGCGCGAACCGGTGGTGATGAGTTCGCCATTTACGCCCCACACATCAAACAGTCAGAGGAAATGTCACTAGCCGTCAATCGCTTACAACAGCTTTTCGTTGCACCTTTTTACATGAATGAAGAAAGCGTGGTGATGAAGGTTTCCATCGGTATTGTCATCACAGATAACGACAACAACATGGCTCGTTGGTTACGCAACGGCAGCATAGCATTAAGCAATGCCAAACAAGATGTCGCGGGAATCAGCTACTATAGACCAGAGATGGCTGATGCATCAAAATTTCGCACCCAGATGCTGGCCAAGATTCAGGACGGCCTCGATAGCAATGAATTTGTTCCCTACTACCAGCCGATTATTGAGCTAAAAAGCGGCGAAGTGATCGGTGCAGAGGCCTTGGCACGTTGGCTTAGCAAGCAAGGCATAGTCTCCCCACTCGATTTTATTCCCATCGCGGAAGATAGCGGCATGATTCAAGAAATCGGCAAACGGATCTTACTGCAATCGTGCCGTGATTGTGCTCAAGCGATAGCTCAAGGCCGTTGGCGGAAAGAGTTCCAATTGCATGTAAACATTTCCGTCAATCAGTTATCGCGAGAGGATTTTGTTAGTGAAGTTTCTCAAGTCTTAGCCGAAACGGGCTTGTCCGCCTCCAACTTAACACTGGAGATCACCGAGTCTCGCTTGGTCGAAAGCGCCCATTCCACCATGGATAACATGAACAAACTGCGGAAACTAGGTATAGCGATAGCCATTGATGATTTCGGTACTGGCTATTCTTCTTTGGCGTACTTACATTCATTGCCGTTTGACTGCCTCAAAATCGATCGCACCTTTGTTGAAAAACTTAACCGAGAAGGATTAAACAGCTCGGTAGTGGCCGCCGTGGTAAACATCACTCGCGGCTTTAACGTTAACGTTGTTGCAGAGGGAGTGGAAACGAGTGTGCAAGCAGAACTGTTGATGGAGCTAGGGTGCACACTCGCACAAGGTTATCTCTATAGCCGCCCGGTGCCATTTGATGAGTGGCCATCACTATAAGCACAAACCGTTAAGACACATTAAAAATGCCAGCGTTTTCGCTGGCATTTGTATTTAAAGAGACATCGATACTGTGTTTAGATCACGCGAGAAAACTGCTGTTGACGCGCTTTGGCTCGCAAGTACTTATCAAAGCACATACAGATATTGCGAATGAGCAAACGGCCACGAAGTGTCACGCGGATCGCTTGTTCATCCACTTCCACCAGCGCATCGTCAATAAAGGTCTGTAGTAATTGTAAGTCTTCTTTAAAGTAATGATTGAACGTCACCGCGAACTGCTTCTCAATCGCCACTTTGTCGAGCTTGAAGTTACAGATAAGCTGCTTGATAACTTCTCGTCGTAGTAAGTCATCACTATCGAGTGCGACCCCTTTCCACAAAGCGTGGCGCAGTTCATTTACCTGTGCGTAATATTTCTTCAACTCTTTTTGGTTTTGCGCATAGGCATCACCAATCATGGAAATCGCCGAGACGCCAAAGCCAACCAAATCACATTCACCTTGTGTGGTATAGCCTTGGAAGTTGCGGTGCAAAATACCGTTGCGCTGCGCCACCGCCAACTCATCTTCAGGCAGAGCAAAGTGATCCATCCCAATGAACTGGTAGCCTGCATCGGTCAATGTCGCGATGGTGTTTTGCAGAATCGCCATTTTCTCTTCCGCTTTCGGCAAATCTTCATCTTTGATTTTGCGCTGCGCAGCAAAAAGCTGAGGCATGTGAGCGTAGTTAAACACCGACAATCGGCCTGGCTTCATGGTGAGGACTTGTTCCAGCGTTTTAGCGAAAGAGTCTCGATCTTGCTTAGGCAAACCGTAAATCAAGTCAAGGTTAGTCGAGCGGAAGCCGAGCTGCTTCGCACGCTCAACCATAGCGAAAATAAACGCTTCATCTTGCTCACGGTTAACCAGTTTCTGCACTTCTTTATTAAAGTCTTGCACACCGATACTCAGTCGGTTAAAGCCTTCTGCACGTAAGTGATCCAGCATTTCCAACGCGATTTCTCGTGGGTCTACTTCAATACTGATTTCCGCATCCGCAACAAAAGTAAACTCTTCACGCAGTAGCGTCATCAAACGCGTGATCTGTTTTGCGCTAAGAAACGTTGGCGTACCACCACCAAAATGCAGTTGCGTCACGTGACGTCCTTGCAGTAAAGACGCACGTTGGCGAATTTCATGCTCCAGCACATCCAAATACTCATCCGCTTTGTGCGAATGACGCGTGATCACTTTGTTGCAACCACAGTAGTAGCAAAGCTTGTGACAAAACGGGATATGAACGTAGAGAGAAAGCGGTCGCTCTGGGTATTGCGAGCAAGCCATATCGTAATCAGAAATGGTAAAAGCTTCATGAAACTCTAGAGCCGTTGGGTAAGACGTATAACGTGGACCTGAGTAGTTATATTTGTCCAATACCGCTTGGTCCCAAACAATTTGTTGGTTCGATTCAAGATTCTGATTCGACATGGTGGTACTTCCATAAAATGCTGTGGGGCGCTATTTTGCCACATCAACAAGACACTCATGCGCTGTGATATGGCTTTTTTATCGCCAATTTTTAGAAGTGCTAGCCTGATCACGATAGCCCTGCTCAAAAGCAGGGCTAGAGATTAGATCATCTGAACATGGATTTGATTGTTCAGCGGCTTCACTCTTTTTTGCAGTGTTTTGAGATCTTCGATCACCGCTTCGCTGAGGCGACCTTCGGCCTTGTGACGTTCAAGGTTTTGCTTCATGCGTTGCTGTTTCTCCAACTTTTGACGTTCTTCACCGCGTGCCATGTCTTTAACGACATGATAAAGCTCTGAAATCGCAGGATACTCTTTGTCGAAATCGACACGATCCTCACCTTGAACGTAGTCCATGATGCAGTAAACCCGAATCGCAATTTCGGATAGGTCACATTGGCCTTGAATGCCCGCGAGACAAAGGGTGTTCACATTATCAAAAATGTTGGCGTTGCGTTTTTCGAGCGCCAACTTCTGATGCTGGAGCTGCAACTCCTTTTGCTTTTTAAGCTGGAGTAGAAGGTAACCAGCATACGACGCCAAACCAAGGATGATAGCGCCACCAAGAATGGCCAGTAGGGTTACACTCATTGTTCCACTTATCCTTTGTAATCATCCATGTCAAAGTCTTCAAAATCTGCTAGCAGATCATCATCCGAGCGTGATTTGCGCACTGGCGCTTCTTGGTACTCTTCTTCTGCTTCTGGCTCTAGTAAGCCAAGCTGACTCATCAACTGCTCGATGCGATCGAGTTTTTCATCCACGTATTGCTGTAGACCACGACCAAGGTTTTCACCTGACTCGAGGCGGTCAAGCAGCACATTCAGTTTCGCATCATTTTCGAGCATCTCGAGCTCTTGTGCGGCAGAAAGGCGACGCTCTTGTTTATTGAGTTTCTTCGCCGGTTCCACAATTAGTGGAATCTTCTTCTTGCTGCCCAAGCGCGGATCAAGTTGCTGTGATGAACCTTGTTTTTGCTTTGACACTTCTTCTGAATTACGGGCACCCGCTTTTAGTCCTTTACGCTTTTTGTCTTTTTTGCGTAAACGACCAGCAACGTCCGACTCAGAACGGTTGCGGGTAACGATGAATTCAGGTGCACCTGCGGCACCCGGCTTTCTTGATTTTTTCTTACGACTCATTACTGGGTCTTCCTCAGTAAAATTACATCTTTGCCAATAAATTCTAGTTCGAGCTGATCACGCTCGGCTAGATACTGGAACGTTGCTTGGCTAAAAAAGATCACATGGGTGGGATCATTTTTATAGTGCCAATGTGTAAACGCTTCTCGATCGATCACCATTTTGGTCATCAGACCGATCCAGCCTCCAGGTTTAACTAAATTTAACCATTGTTGCCACACCGCATTGGGTTCATAAAGGTGCTCTATTACCTCTGTGGCGGTCATGAAGTCATACTTTGTCGCCAATGACAATGCATTGGGATGATAGTAAATATCGTATAACGCCATGATATGACCATGCTCTTCTAGCATCAACGAGAGCGTTGGCCCCGGCCCACAACCAAAATCTAATCCTTTCGATTGCGGTGCAATTCTTTCCAATAGAGGCTCAGCAATACGCGATAAAAAGCGACGATAGCCGAGGTCCAACGGATTGTTCTCATGCAGATCATAGTGAGCTTTTTCTGTTTTTGCATCCAGCCGTAGCGCCGGATTCACAAACACTAACTCACACTGCTCGCATTGCAGATACTCACGGTGTTTGTCGGTGAAAAAGTGCTGAATCTGATCATGCTGACATAAAGGACAAGTATGCATTGGGACTTCCTCAAACAAGGATGCGAAACATACCAGAAAGTCAGGCCATATTGGAGGGTTGGCGGGCAAAATATCACCAATTTCGTAAAAAAACCGCCAAAATAAAAAAAGCGACAGCTATGCTGTCGCTTTCTGAACCGCCACATAAGTGGCTAAAACTGTGTTGCACTCATTTAGTGCACCAATATTCCATTTGTTTTTCAAGCTTTCCTTGCCAAAAGTGTTGTTTGCCATCTTCCTGATGATTTTTGGCTTTCCTTCGACTTCCTGTATCACGGCGATTCCTTGCGCCTGATCCTTTACCCTGTCTTAACCTTTAGACGAGATGACCATCCTTATCCGATCAACATCCCGCTGACCTGACGTCCTTTCTCCGGCTTTCAAACACTCCCTGTGTCTGCATCCTTGGAGACCATCTTGGTCTGTCATCCTTTCCTACTCCCTGTAGATGCGCTTTACTTTACCCTGTCATCACAATGAGACAACTAAGCGAAAACGATTTCCTCAAGATTTTTTTGATCTTTTTTTTAAACTCTTTAATTTCAAACACCTAAATGTTCATATTGGGAAAACACCACACTACAGAATGGTGAATCTCTTACAAACGAAAGAGCGAAATGTCTTTATTGACAGAGGAGGAAATAAAACGCTCACTCGCATTTTCTCCAAAAAGAAAATGCCCTGGTCATCAACCAGGGCATTTTCATACAACCTTTGCTCGAGCGGGACAACGAATTAGTGAAGACCACCAACGTATTTAGACAAAATTTCGATGTCATCATCAGTCAGTTTCTTCGCAATATCACGCATCATCGCATTCATGTCGTTGTTGCGTGAAGAGTCGCGGAATTTAACAAGTTGAGCTTTGATGTAGTCAGCATGCTGACCTGAAATTTTCGGGAAACCTGAAAGCTCAGTGCCGTTACCACGAGGGCCATGACAAGCAATACATGCAGCAACACCACGACTGGCATCACCCGCGGTATAAAGCACTTTACCTTGCTCAACCACGTTTTCCGGTGTGGTATTGTGAGAAATTGGCAGTGACGCATAGTAAGCCGCTAAGTCTGCCATATCCTGTTCACTCAGAGGCATAGCCATGCCACTCATCACAGGATCATAACGACCTTGCTTACCGGCACTTTCCATACCTAATTTGAGATCTTTCAACTGCTTCTCAAGGTATTTGGCATGTTGGCCTGCCAGTTTTGGGTAAGTAGTGATTGCACTGTTGCCGTCAGCACCGTGACACGCAACACACGTTTGGGATTTTTCTTTACCAGCTTCAATACTACCTTGGGCCCATACTGAGCAGCTGGCTAAAAGACTCAAAATTAGCGCTAATTTCTTCATGACATTCCATTATAATTATCAAGCTTCCAGTACCACGGAATTTGAACATACCGAGTACACTCATGGTACAATAGGCGACCTTATGCCGAGCACGGTTATTTTACACAATTTCACAAAAAAGTAATCAATCGACTACACAAAGTCGAGATGGAGTTAACAGTGAGCGTAAAAATTCATTACCAAAACACGCATTTCATCACTAGTGCACCCGATATTCGCCATTTACCTGCCGATGAGGGCATCGAAATTGCGTTTGCAGGACGCTCAAACGCTGGTAAATCCAGTGCACTTAACCGTTTAACCAATCAAAAGAGCTTGGCCAAGACATCAAAAACCCCTGGCCGTACTCAGTTGATCAACTTGTTCAAAGTCACTGAAGGGTGCCACATTGTGGACTTGCCTGGATATGGCTTTGCACAAGTGCCGCTTGAAATGAAAAATAAGTGGCAAAAATCACTTGGTGAGTATTTGCAAAAACGCGAATGCTTGAAGGGCTTAGTGGTACTGATGGACATTCGTCATCCAATGAAAGATCTCGACCAACAGATGATCTTTTGGGCAATTGAAAGCCGTATCCCAGTGCAAGTACTGCTGACAAAAGCAGACAAACTGAAGAGCGGTGCGCGTAAAGCGGAATTGCTCAAAGTGCGCAAGTTAGCGGAAACCTTCGGTGGGGACGTGCAAGTGGATGTCTATTCTTCCCTCAAAGGGCTTGGGGTGGATCAGCTACGAGCTAAATTAGACTCATGGTTTGCCCCCGCTTTCGCTCATTTACTCGAAGAAGAGCAAGGGAATGAGCAACCATCAGCAGAGTAATCTTGACGATCCAAATTCATTCTAACGCGAGCCCTACTGTTATGCAGTGGGGTTTTTTCTTGTCTTTGGTTTTACTTAACGGCAACTCACTGAGCACCCATTTGCTAAACTCCAGATACAAAAATCCCCGCCATCCTGGCAGGGAAACGGGAGAGAAAAATTGGTAGTTATTGTTATAGTTCGAAGCATTACCGATGTTTCTTTCTATTTCAATAGCCCAATGACTATCAAAAATCGCGCACCAGACCAATCCTGCCCCTCACCACGAAATATAACCAATTGATAAAAATAAGAAAAACATCACAACCATTCGACTGCAATATGCACTTAGTTTTTCAAGAGAAATAATCAGAGTGTGAGTGGTGTAAACTTACATGTTGATATAACGCTCTATTGCGTTCGTTATTCAATCTGAAACCGTATAAAAAAACAAACAAGAGACGTTAAGAATGAAGATGCGATATAGATATGATTTAATTGGAATTTTATTTAGTCCAATAAAAAACGCCCCAGTCAAATAACCTGACTGGGGCGGCTGAATCAGCCTAATCCAATAACGTGAAACAAAAGGTCTGAAAGATAGAACATCTTACCTCTGTACCCTACGCGTATTAATGTACAACATTTGGTCAGAATTGCAAAGTTTTTCTGTAGTTTTTTTTCATTAAATTTTTATTTAGCTACAACTCAACAATATTTCGCTAAACTTTTTTTGATGTTAAAAAAAGCCAGAGTTTGTGCTCTGGCTCATGTAATTTAGTCCATTTTGTACAAAAAATGCTTAATGCGCTTGATCCCAGTTATCACCATGGCCCGCTTCTGCCACTAAAGGCACGTTTAGCTGTGCTGCAGATTCCATCAATTGTTGTACTTTACTTTCAATTTCGGTCAAACAAGACTCTTCCACTTCAAACACCAGTTCATCGTGTACTTGCATCAGTAATTTGACTCGACCATTGCCTTCCTCTTGAATCCACTGATCCACCAACAACATCGCTTTCTTGATGATGTCTGCTGCCGTCCCCTGCATTGGCGCGTTGATCGCCGCACGTTCTGCAGCTTTACGACGCATCACATTGCGAGAGGTAATTTCCGGTAGATGCAAACGACGGCCAAAAATGGTTTCAACATAACCATGTTGAGCGGCATTAGAGCGTGTGTCTTCCATGTACTGCATGACACCAGGATAGCGCTCGAAATATTTATCCATATAAGCTTGTGCTTCACTACGTGGAATTCCAAGCTGTTTCGCTAAACCAAACGCACTCATGCCATAAATAAGACCAAAGTTGACGGCTTTGGCTCGACGACGCTGCTCACTGGAGACTTGTTCAATCGACACGCCCATGATCTCTGCCGCGGTTGCCGCGTGGATATCTTTACCTTGTTGGAAGGCGTCAAGCAGTGCTTGGTCACCAGACAAGTGCGCCATAATACGCAATTCAATCTGTGAATAGTCGACCGCAAGAATTTTATAGCCATGTGGCGCAACAAACGCTTGGCGAATGCGGCGTCCTTCTTCATTACGAATGGGAATATTTTGCAAGTTTGGATCGGTTGACGATAAACGACCAGTGGCCGTCACGGCTTGATGGTAAGAGGTATGCACGCGCCCTGTGTGTGGGTTAATCATTTTCGGCAGCTTATCGGTGTAAGTGGATTTCAACTTCGCTAAGCCACGGTACTCCATAATGACGCTCGGCAGTGGGTAATCCAACGCGAGTTCTTGCAGCACTTCTTCTGCTGTCGATGGTGTGCCCGAAGGCGTTTTCTTGATAACAGGTAAGCCCATTTGCTCAAACAAGATGGTTTGCAGCTGCTTTGGCGAGTTCATATTGAATGGCTGGCCTGCGATTTCATACGCTTTTTGCTCTAACTCTTCCAGGCGCACGGCGATCTCTTGAGATTGCGCAGACAGTTTCATGTCATCAATCAACACACCTGTACGTTCCATACGTGATAACACCGGCACTAATGGCACTTCAATCTCTTGATAAATGGCGTTGAGTTTCTCATCTTGTTCAATATTGGCAAACAAGCGGTTGTGCAAACGCAAAGTGACATCCGCATCTTCGGCGGCATAAACCGCAGCCTCATTTAGATCAATTTGATTGAAACTCAGTTGATTCTTGCCTTTGCCAGCCAATTGCTCAAACGAAATACAACTGTGCTGTAGGAAGCGCAGTGCCAAGCTATCCATGTCGTGCTTGCCGCCCACGCTGTTGTACACATAAGAAGCCAGCATGGTGTCGTGCTTGATGCCCTTCATCTCAATACCATAGCGAGCCAGCACTGAGGCATCGTACTTCAGGTTTTGGCCAACTTTTGCCTTCGTATCATCTTCCAGCAGTGGCTTAAGTTGAGCCAGCACCCAATCGCGATCAAGTTGCTCCGGAGCATCCAGATAATCGTGTGCGACAGGCACATAGGCGGCTTCACCTTCTGCCACAGCAAATGACAGGCCCACTAAGTTAGCGACCATGTAATCAAGGCTGTCCGTTTCGGTATCGAAGGCAAACAGCTCTGACGCTTTCAGCTTGTCCAACCAAATGTCGAATGTCGCTTGGTCGAAGATGGTTTGATATTGGCTACGGTCAATATTCGCCGCAGCATTGTTGATTTCACTTTCAACCGGAGATGCGCCACTGCGTACCGAGGTTTGTGCTTTTTCATCCGCTTCAACAACACCAGTGCCACCTTCTAGTAGCTCATTGAGCCAAGATTTAAAGGCCAGTTGGCCATAGAGCTTGATCAGCTCATCTTTATTTGGCTCTGTTTTTAAAAGGGATTCTGGCGTTTCTTGCAATGCAACATCAAGCTTGATCGTCGCTAGCTGATAAGACAGCAACGCATTGTCTTTGTTGTCCACCAGCTTCTTCGCCATGGTTTTTGAGCCGCGGAAGCTCAGTGCCGCAATGTCATCCAAATGGTCGTACAACTGACTAAGACCACCAATACCTTGCAGCAAAGCTGTGGCGGTTTTATCACCCACACCAGGCACGCCAGGAATGTTATCAACCTTGTCACCCATTAACGCGAGATAATCGATGATCAATTCAGGTGGGATACCGAATTTCTCTATGACCCCTTCTCTGTCCATCACAACATTGGTCATGGTGTTGATTAGGGTAATGTTGTCGTCCACCAGCTGCGCCATATCTTTGTCGCCCGTACTGATCAAAACGGGCATGCCTTGTAAGGAAGCTTGGTAGGCTAATGTGCCAATCACATCATCCGCTTCTACCCCTTCAATCACAATTAGAGGCAGGCCCATCGCTTGGATGACTTGGTGAAGAGGTTCAATTTGACAACGTAAATCATCTGGCATTGGTGGACGATTGGCTTTGTATTCCGAATACATATCGTCGCGGAACGTCTTTCCTTTCGCATCAAACACGACAGCAATTCGATCCGATGCAAACTGACGCATCATGCTACGTAGCATGTTCACCACACCATACACCGCATTCGTTGGGATCTCCCCATTACTCATAGTCCCAGGGTAAGCATGGAAAGCGCGATAGAGGTAAGAAGAACCATCGATAAGAATCAATGGATTTTCAGGAATAGTGGCCATAGTTGTAGTTATCCAACAGAGAGTAAATTGATCTGCTAAGAATGCCACGTATGCACGAGTGAATCCACGCTGTAAAAACAAATCCACCCAACAGGAATTCAAAGTGAACTCGCATTTTCACCAAAATTTGTGGATAACTCTGTTTATATAAATTATCCACTGGATATCCATAAGCAAAATCAACCCAACAAAACAACAATAAACCATTGAAATAAAACAACTTAAAACAAGATCCACCAAAATAAACACGATCAATTTTTGATCCTGCATTGTGGACAAAGATAATCACCGATAGAAATTAAGTTCGAATACCTAGATAAAGAGATATAAAAAAAGCGACATCTTTCGATGTCGCCTAGCAAAATTGAGGTGAAACGATTTCGTAGAAAACTGCCGCTCCACCAAGAAGCTATAAATTACACTGGAAGCAATGTGAGCAATGTCGTGTCAAAAAGAATTCGTGCAAGTTCTTAGTCATCTGTTTCATCACCTTCTCAACACTGTGTATTGGGTAAATCAACATCCTTGTGAACTTTTCCTCATTCCCTTAGACGCCTTTAATAATAATGATTCTCATTTATATGTCAACACTAAATGAGAAAAAATCTCATTTAATTATTTTGGGGCGTCAATCTGCCGAACACTACACTGCCTATTTCATAGTGGCTTTGGTCATTACCAGACATTGGAGCATTCTATCCATCATAAAAAAGACCAGCTTTGCTGGCCTCTGTTATAATAATGCGCTTAGTCTTTACGCTTTAGATACTGCGCTACTTGGGCATTTTCCTCAGCTAGCCATTGCGCAACGTCTTTGGCAAAGTAAGTCAAAATGCCATCAGCACCCGCACGCTTAAAACAAAGCAAGGATTCCAAAACAGTCTCACGCTCTTTCAACCAACCATTCTGGATTGCCGCTTTGTGCATCGCGTACTCACCAGAAACTTGGTAAGCGAACGTGGGTACTTGAAGCTCTGTTTTCACTCGGCGCACAACATCAAGATATGGCATGCCCGGCTTCACCATCACCATATCGGCACCTTCATTGATATCCAACGCAACTTCATGCAAAGCTTCGTCACTATTTGCCGGATCCATTTGGTAGTTCTTTTTGTTTCCACCTTTTAGGTTGGATGCAGAGCCCACTGCATCACGGAATGGCCCGTAGTAGTTGGAAGCGTATTTAGCGGAGTAAGCCATGATTTGAGTATGAATGTAACCCGCTTCCTCTAGAGCGTCACGGATACGGCCAATTCGACCATCCATCATATCTGAGGGGGCCACCACATCCGCACCCGCTTCCGCATGCGACAACGCTTGTTTGATCAGAACTTCCGTTGTCTCATCATTCAACACATAGCCTTCTTCATCAATGATGCCGTCTTGACCATGGGTGGTAAAAGGATCAAGTGCGACGTCAGTAATGACGCCCATTGCTGGCACATGCTCTTTCAGTGCTCGAACGGCACGTTGAACGAGCCCTTCTGGGTTATAAGCTTCCGCAGCACAAAGGCTTTTCGCATCTTGATTCACCACGGGAAAGAGCGCGATCGCTGGCACACCAAGCTGAGCAAGGTACTGTGCTTCTTCAAGCATCAAGTCAATAGAAAGGCGCTCTACGCCAGGCATAGACTCCACACTTTCACGGCGATCTTTACCCATTAAGATAAACATCGGGTAGATCAAGTCGCTAACCGATAGCTGATTCTCCGCCATCAAACGACGACTGAACTCATGCTTGCGCATACGGCGCATACGGCGCGCTGGGAATGGGCCTTGAATAGATACAGACACTCTCGTCTCCTTGTCTGGTGTACAGAATTGGCAAAATCATATCACTACGAAGGCTGCGCGCCAGCAACAATAAAGAAAAATCGCAAAAATGACCAAATGCTCACACTGGCGTATACTCTGCACACCTTTTGAACGCTGAGATAACCTAATGATTGACACTCATGCCCATATTTACGCCAAAGAATTTGACCAAGACCGCGACCAGGTTGTGCAACGCGCGCTTGAGCAGGGCATTGAAAAAATCTTGCTACCAAATATCGACCTCGATTCCATCGAGCCGATGCTACACACCGAAGCCACTTACCCAGACATATGCCATTCAATGATGGGTCTGCATCCATGTTATGTAGACAATAATGTGAAGCAGACGCTCGAAACGGTTCATGCTTGGTTTGCAAAACATTCGTTCATTGCTGTCGGTGAGATTGGTATCGACTTGTATTGGGATAAAACGTATCAAAAGGAGCAAGAATGGGCCTTTGTCACTCAGCTTAATTGGGCAAAAGAACTCGACCTTCCAGTGGTAATCCATACTCGTGATTCGATTAAAGAGACACTGGCACTGCTCGCCAAAGAACAAGATGGTTCGCTGTCTGGTGTCTTTCATTGTTTTGGTGGTTCAATTGAAGACGCAAAAGCGATCAACGATTTAGATTTTCACCTAGGGCTGGGTGGGGTAACAACATTTAAAAATGGCGGCATGGATCTCGTGATACCTAGCTTAAATCTTGACTATGTGATTTTGGAAACAGATTGTCCCTACCTAGCACCAGTGCCTCATCGCGGCAAAAGAAACGAACCTTCATACACTCAACTCGTCGCCAATCGAGTAGCGGAACTAAGAAACTGCAGCGCCGCAGAAATCGCATCCATTACAACCCAAAATGCAAAGCAACTGTTTAAATTGGCACCATAAATAACACAAACACAGTCGTTTAATATGTGTAAAACCTTGTTTTTAATATGTAAATTATAAATAGAAATGTAACTCCTAACGCTCAATTATGCGACACTTATCACATCAAAAAATGGCATCGTTCACGATTTCCATATATGATCTGTGCCACAAATATTACAAGAAAAGTGAGAAGTTACATGTGTAATCACAGTATTCACTTACAACGTCATCATCGCTCGTTCTGGCACAAGATCATCGGTATCAAAGAGATCTATGTGTGTCAAAATTGTGGTCATACGATCAAAGTGAGATAAAAAAAGCGGCTTAATTAGGCCGCTTTTTTGTTTCTGCTATTCTTGCTCATGCTCTGATTCATCTCGCTCTTTACGTGTGTAAAAACGCGCAAAGAACAGACCGACTTCAAACAACAAACACATCGGAATGGCCAATAGGGTTTGCGAAATCATATCTGGCGGAGTTAACAGCATCCCTACTATAAACGCACCAACAATAATATAGGGACGTTTTTCGCTTAAGCTCTTCGGATCCGTTGCTCCTGTCCAACACAGCAAAATGATCGCTACTGGTACCTCAAAAGCAATACCAAATGCTAAAAACAGCGCTAAAACAAAATCCAAATAACTGGCGATGTCGGTGGCAAACTCCACACCTCCTAAAGAGATGGCGGTGAAAAAGCCAAACACCAGGGGAAAGACAACGTAGTAAGCAAATGCCACACCACAATAAAAAAGCAATGAGCTCGAAACGAGGAGTGGCATGATTAAGCGACGTTCGTGCTTATACAACCCCGGCGCCACAAACGCCCAAACTTGGTAGAGAATAAACGGTACGGCCAAAAACACTGCGACAATGAGTGTCAGCTTCAATGGTGTAAAGAAGGGAGACGCAACATCCGTTGCAATCATTGTCGCCCCTTCTGGCAATCGCTCTACCAATGGTGCGGAAATAAATTCGTAAATCTCACCAGAGAAATAAATTAGGCCAACAAAGACGATCAGCACCGCCAGTATCGCTTTCAATAAGCGATTACGTAGCTCTAACAAATGGCTGATCAAAGGTTGAGTCTGCTCAACGGTAGACATATCAAACCTCAAGTATCAAAACGGATCAAAAAAAGAGCTACCCAATGAGCAGCTCCCCTATGAGAGACTATTCGGTCTTGGTATTTGCCGCGGATGCTTTTGCCACCTCAGAAACGTCTTTATTCATTGGAACATCAGTTTCAACAACGTTTTGTGGTTTTGCGGAATTATCTGCATAAGGCCGATTAACCGATTGAGCAGCTTGTTTCAGTTGCTTGACGGAGGCTTTTAGCTCAGGAGACAGCTCTTCCATCCCCATTTGCTCAGCTTTACGCAAGTTTTCCTGTAGCTCTTGAACTTTGAGTTCATGAGCTAACTCATCTTTGACGCTGTTGGCCATATTTTTCGCTGCACCAACAAACCGCGCCACACTACGAATCGCATGCGGCAAACGTTCTGGTCCTAAAACAACCAGACCCACGACAAATATCAATACCAGTTCCCAAAAACCGATATCAAACACTTATTACGCCTGCTCTTTGTCTTTTTTAGTTTCGGTTGCAGCTTGCTTACTCTGCTGCTCTAGGCTTTTTGGCTCAAAGTCTGCGTCTTTCTTCTCAGACTCTTCTTCATTCATTGCCTTCTTAAAGCCTTTAATTGCACCGCCTAAATCACTACCAATACCACGCAGTTTTTTAGTTCCGAATAGCAATACAACAATGACAGCAATAATCAACAGTTGCCAGATACTGATACCACCCATTCTTTTTACCTCGGGTCTTTTGTAACAAAAATTAGATCAAGAGTTTAACGTCTAACGACGATAAGCTCGCCAACTGAACAGCCAAAATGTGACACCTGCAATAGCAGTTACCAACGAAAGCTGCTCATAGGCGTTGTCCACCAATATTGCCGAGCATACGACTAATGTGGCCCCAACGCCAAATAAAAACTTTCCTGTTGCCTGCTGACGCTTGCTATCACGATAACCTTGGTAAAGCTGATCCATTCTCTGGTTCATCGCTTTGCCCTGTTTGAGACTGTCATAAAGAAGCTCAGGCAGTTCAGGTAATTTTTCTGCCCAATAGGGTGCACGATCTTTTACCGCATTGAACAGTGCTTTGGGCCCAACTTGGTTCATCATCCACTCTTCAAGGAAGGGCTTTGCCGTTTCCCAGAGATCAAGTTGTGGATATAGCTGACGCCCTAACCCTTCCACATACAGCAAGGTTTTTTGCAATAACACCAGTTGTGGCTGAACTTCCATATTGAATCGCCTTGCGGTATTGAATAGGTTCAATAGCACATGACCAAAGGAGATTTCACACAACGGTTTGGCAAAAATCGGCTCACAGACAATACGAATCGCAAATTCAAATTCATCAATATTGGTGTCTGCCGGTACCCAGCCAGAGTCCACATGCAGCTCAGCCACACGTCGATAATCACGATTAAAAAACGCCAAAAAGTTTTCCGCTAAATAGCGTTTATCTTCGCTATTTAATGTGCCAACAATGCCACAATCCAAACCAATCCATTGTGGGTTCTCGGGATGTTCAGGGTTAACAAACACGTTCCCTGGATGCATGTCTGCATGGAAGAAGCTGTCGCGAAAAACCTGGGTAAAGAATACACTCACCCCTCTTTCTGCCAACAACTTCATGTTGGTGCCATTCGCTTTCAAGCCTGCAATATCCGACACTTGGATGCCGTATATTCGCTCAGAAACCATGACAGTTTCATTACTAAAGTCCGGATAAACTTCAGGAACGTATAACTCTTCGCTGTCGGTAAAATTACGTCTTAGCTGTATCGCATTGGCCGCTTCGCGACGCAAATCAAGCTCATCCAGTAAGGATTTCTCATACTCTCGAACCACTTCGATCGGTTTAAGACGACGTGCTTCAGGCATTGCTTTGGCGACTATACGCGCCATACGTCGCATCAGTTTTAGATCTGCATCAATGATGGGACGAATATCTGGGCGAATGACCTTTAATACCACTTCTTGGTTAGTCGTTTTCAGCTTGGCGGTATGCACCTGCGCAATGGAGGCCGACGCTAAAGGAACTAGGTCAAAATCACTAAACCAGGTTTCTAAAGGCCCACCGAGCGCTTGCTCCATTTGTGCTTTCGCCAATGCACCATCAAAAGGCGAGACTTGATCTTGCAGCAGTGCAAGCGGGTCTGCAATGTGAGGTGGAAACAGATCACGACGCGTGGACAACATCTGGCCAAATTTAATCCAAACAGGGCCTAGCTCTTGCAGGGCAAGCCGTAGACGATCCCCTAACGGCTTTTCTGGATGCTGATTCTTAAGCCAAAACAAGCTTTTGCGCATCCAACGTGGTGCTTTGGCAAGTTGATGGTCTGGCAGTAGGTCATCCAAGCCATATTCAAGCTGAACTTTAATGATGCGATAAAGGCGCTTTAGCTCTGTCGGGGTCATGCTTTCTCCAACAGTTTTTGCAGACGAGCTTCTAGTCTGGCGAGTTCACTTTTGACCTCGTCTACTTGGTCACAGAAGTAAGCCACTTCCAATGGTCCAGGTGCCAGACGCCATTCTTCGGTAATCACCTGAGCAAGATGATACTGCTGCTTTTTCGCTTGACGCCCGACGAAGCCACCGACATTCTTTACCCCCTGAGCCAAAGAGTGAGCGACCACATCCCCAGTGACACGCGATACCCATTCCTCCACATCCGGTTTTGCATCCGTGATGAGCTGAGCAAACTTCTGCGCTAATTGAATGTCCCCTTCAAGGATCAGCTTGTCTTGCTTAATCAGCTTCGTGATATTGGCTTGCTCTCTCAGCTCAGGCAACACCGCCAATTTAAGCGACAAATAACAATCCGGTTGGCCTTCATAATTGGCTAATACATCGATCTGTTGGCTAAAAATAAACGTCAACGTTTTGTTCAGCTCCTGGAGATGAACTTGGATCACTTGCCCCTTTAAACGTAATAAACGTTTTTCGAGATCCGGATTGTCTTTCACCAGCACATTGAGGCTAGTTTCAATCACTGCGGTAATGAGTGGTTCAAATGGCATGGAGGCTCCTAAAATTTGTAGCCACGATGCAGGGCAACAATGCCACCCGTCAAATTGTAGTAAGACGCGCTCTCGAAACCAGCTTCTTCCATCATGCTTTTTAAAGTCTCTTGATCTGGATGCATGCGAATAGACTCAGCCAGATAACGATAACTATCGGCATCGTTGGCAACTAGCTCGCCCATTTTAGGCAGTAGATGGAAAGAATACGCATCGTACACTTTGGATAGTGGGTCAAAGACTGGCTTGGAGAATTCCAACACCAACAAACGGCCGCCCGGCTTGAGCACTCGATACATCGAACGCAGTGCTTTATCTTTATCCGTTACGTTGCGCAAGCAGAAACTGATGGTGATCACGTCAAAATAGTCATCCGGGAAGGGCAACTCTTCGGCGTTGGCTTGCACATAATGAACGTTGCCGACAATGCCGCTATCACGCAACTTGTCACGCCCCACGTTGAGCATAGAATTATTGATATCAGCTAGAATAACATGGCCTTTTTCACCAACAATACGAGAAAACTTAGCCGTCAAATCTCCTGTACCACCGCCTAGATCAAGGACGCGTTGTCCTGGACGTGCTCCGCTGCAATCAATAGTAAAGCGCTTCCACAGGCGATGGATACCACCAGACATTAAGTCATTCATGATGTCGTATTTGGCGGCCACAGAGTGAAAGACTTGGGCAACTTTAGCGACTTTTTCTTCTTTCGCCACGGTAGTGAAACCAAAATGGGTGGTTTCTTGTGTTTCTAAAGCTGTATTCGATTGCACGCTGATATCCGTCATTGTTTTTCCTCTTGGGCAGTGCTGTTCGACTTGGGCCAATTCATATGTGACAGGCCACGACTGCGGGCGATTAGTTTACTTTATCCTCAACGGGATGTCTTTCTACTAAAGAGTCATTTTGTGCTAATTGGGTCAAATCGGCGGAGATAGGACGCTTCACTTCCACACCAAGCTCTTTGAAGCTCTCTGCCTGACGGATCACATTGCCTCGTCCTGTTACCAACTTATTCATCGCCCCTTGATAACTTTGGTTGGCTTTATCAAGTGCACCTCCGAGACCTTGCATGTCATCGACAAACAAACGCAGCTTGTCGTAAAGCTTGCTTGCGCGTTCAGCGATAATTTTGGCATTTTGACTTTGCCTCTCATTGCGCCATAGGTTATCGATGGTGCGCAGAGCAACCAGCAAGGTGGTTGGACTCACCAAGAGGATGTTGTGCTCTAGCGCGTCTTTGACCAAACTCGGATCCGCTTGGATGGCAATCTGAAACGCTGGCTCAACCGGAATAAACATCAAAACATAGTCTAAGCTTTGGATGCCCTTGAGTTGGTGGTAATCCTTTAAGCTCAAACTTTTGATATGAGCTCGGATCGCGCTGAGATGGTCGGCTAAGGCCCTTTCTCTTTCACCATCCGACTCTGCATGGAAATAACGCTCATAGGCAATCAGCGCCATTTTTGAGTCAATAACCACCTGCTTATCTTGCGGTAAGTAGACGATGACATCAGGCTGATAGCGTTTACCGGCGTCATTTTGTAAACTGACCTGCGTCTGGTACTCGTGCCCTTCACGCAAGCCCGATTCCGCCAGCACTCTGGCCAAGACCACTTCCCCCCAGTTCCCTTGCTGCTTGTTATCACCTTTCAACGCTTGGGTTAAGTTGATCGCTTCACGTGCCATTTGTTCATTCAAACGTTGCAGGTTTTTCAGTTCGTGCACTAGAGTGTGACGTTCTTTAGCCTCTTGGCTAAAGCTGTCGTTGACCTGCTTTTTGAACCCTTCCAACTGCTCTTTCAGCGGCAGTAACAAGCCTTCTAGACTCAGGCGATTTTGCTGATCGACCTTGGCGGTTTTTTCTTCGAACAACTGATTAGCAAGATGTTCGAATTGTTGCTTTAGCCTCTGCTCTGCCTGTTCCAGAATCTGAAGTTTTTCCTGATTAGCAACATTAAGCTGTTCATGGCGCGCCTGCTGTTCACGCAACTGTGTTTCCAGTCGTGCATTTTGCTCTCTTTGGAGTGCTAGCTCGTCAAAGTACAGCTGCCGCTCTTGCTTTACGGCATCGAAGTAGCGCAGTTTTTCAATCGCTGCCATCAGTTTTCCGTGCGTTTGCTTCACCTCATAAGCGGCTTGGTCGCGTTCGAGATCGTAGTCATCCAGCTCACCTTGCAGTTGTTGCAATCCCTGTTGCAATTGTTCAATTTTGTTTTGTGCTAACTGACGTTCAGTCTCAATCTGTTGCTGCAATAACTGGGCTTTTACAAGCAGTTTCTGTCTCTGCCACCAACTGGCAATACACGCCGCGACAAAAGCGGTGCCGGTTGCAGTCAAAATGAGAGTCTGATTATCGATAATCCATTGCATAGTAAGGAGTTCTAGAAGATGACAAGCGTGTTTTAATGGTATTTTGATACTGGATAAATGTCCAGTTTGTTGCACAGAAAATCCTCGCTTACACTAGGACTTTGCTTTGCTGACAACCTTTTGAGGACTTATGAACGAGCGTCGCGCCCTGGGATTTGGGCTTTCTGCTGTTTTGCTTTGGTCAACCGTTGCTACGGCATTTAAACTCACTCTCGCCGAGTTTACACCAATACAAATGCTTACGGTGGCCAGTATTGTCTCAGCTGTTGCGCTGATGGCGATCTGCGCTGCGCAAGGCAAACTCTCACAGATAAGTAGCACTTTTTTCTCTAATCCTTGGTATTACTTGTTACTTGGGCTCATAAACCCACTCGCCTACTATCTGATTTTGTTTAAAGCCTACGATCTACTACCCGCCTCACAGGCTCAAGCGATCAACTACAGTTGGGCAATCACACTCACCCTGATGGCTGCACTTTTTCTTGGACAAAAAATTCGAACACAAGATTGGGCTGCCTGTGTATTCAGCTATTTAGGCGTTGTTGTGATTGCTACAAAAGGAGATGTTCTCGGACTTTCCTTCGACAGCCCAATGGGTGTGGCGCTGGCGTTAATTTCGACTTTACTTTGGGCTGGATATTGGATACTCAATACCAAAAACAAAGCGGATCCTATTGTCGGGGTGCTGCTTGGATTTATAGTCGCCATTCCTTTTGCTATTGCTCTCACTGTCTACGAAGGTGAAAGTTGGGCGCGAATATCTCGACAAGGTTGGCTGGCAGTGACCTATGTCGGACTCTTTGAAATGGGCATTACATTTGTTCTTTGGCTTTCTGCGCTAAAACAAACCAATAACACCGCTCGTATCAGTAACCTAATCTTTGCATCACCTTTTATTTCACTGATGCTTCTTTCAACAATCATTGGTGAAGAAATTCATCCAACGACACTATTCGGTCTCATTCTGATTATCACTGGTCTAGTGATTCAGCAACTAAAATGGGACAAACCCAAGCTTACCTCAACACGCTCATCTTGAACGCGGTTATGGCTTACTAACTGAACATGTTGTAAGCCATTTCACTTCCCTGCCCACGAATTTGATCGATAACAAACGCACGCCCAGGCGAAATACCCAATGCGCTTGCAGCGGGATGCTGTGCCAAATAGTGCTGCTTTTCTTCCTCTTCCAACATCGAGTCCCAACGTTTATTGATATCTCGAGCGAGATAGAGCAGGCACGCAAGTCGTTTAGCCAATTTAGCCTTACCTGGATGATTTATATTTTCAATGGCATCTTTCATTTCAGGGGGAAACTTCCACGCTTCCGCTAACTTTGCTCCCAACTCAGTCGCATCGGTACCCAGTACCTCGCGTTGCGCGCTCAGAGATGACTGTCCTTGAGCAATTTTGCTATTTATCTCTATCGCTTGCTCTGGAACTAATGAGTGGATCATCAACTCACCAATGTTATGCAGAACACCTGTCGTGAAAACTTCATTGGCATCGAGCTTTGCCTGATCAGCTAACTTACTGGCAATCATCGCAACTTCAAATGTGTTTGCCCAGTAGTCCTTAATGTTCATCGTTTCGATTTTTGGAAATGCACTATAGAGAATAGAAGAAGATACAAGGGTACGAACAGCCCCACTCCCAACACGAATAACCGCTTCATTGAGGTTGGAAAGAGGTTTGTTACCGGCAAAATGTGCCGAGTTAGCCATTCTGAGTAATCGGGCACTGAGCACCTGATCCATCGCCAATTTTTTTGATAGCTCAGAAAAATCAAAATTATCTCGATTGACCATCTCGAGTAATTCTTGCAGCACACTCTCAATCCGAGGTAATTCGTTGAGACGTGAAATCAGAGCTTCTTGGGACATGTCTATCTCCTTAAACCCAAACCATACCTAATTAATATAGGACACATTAATCAGGGTAGACTTATGACAAACTGATTTTATTACGATGATAAATGTGAGAAGCGGGGGGGAGTAGGATATTTGCAATGACGTTAAAACAGAAGTGTTCCCTGTTCGAAAATGTCTCATTATCAAAAATGACAAAACCCAATCCGAAGACTGGGTTTCTAAATGTGTTGCTGACGGTTGGGGTTGCAATCAACAACGGGCAAACCTTTTGCGGGACTCGTTGGTCGCAGACCAAAATCATACAACAGAAACAAAAAAACCTCAGCATTTCTGCTGAGGTCTGGAATAAGTGGCGGAGCGGACGGGACTCGAACCCGCGACCCCCGG
>NZ_JAKGCY010000012.1:0-123123 GCF_021852965.1 Vibrio floridensis
GAACCTAGAACCTAGAACCTAGAACCTAGAACCTAGAACCTAGAACCTAGAACCTAGAACCTAGAACCTAGAACCTATTTTTTATGTATTAAAGGAAGTTCCATGGACTTTGTATTAGACGACGCCAAAGTTGGCATTATTGGTTTAGGCTACGTTGGTTTGCCGCTCGCAGTTGAATTTGGTAAGCAGCGTCAAACCATCGGTTTTGATATTAACCAAGCTCGTATTAACGAGTTAAGTGCTGGTCATGACAGTACACTAGAGTGCTCTGATAGCGAACTCGCAGAAGCGACACAATTGGTGTACACCACCTCGCTTGACGCACTGCGCGAATGCAACGTGTTTATCGTGACCGTACCAACACCGATTGATGAGCACAAGCAGCCAGATTTAACGCCACTGATTAAAGCATCTGAGACCCTTGGTAAGGTGATCAAACAAGGTGATGTGATCATTTATGAATCCACCGTTTACCCAGGCGCAACAGAGGATGATTGTATTCCAGTGGTAGAGTGTGTATCAGGCCTCAAATTTAACCAAGATTTTTTCGCAGGTTACTCACCAGAACGTATTAACCCGGGTGACAAAGAGCACCGCGTGACCAATATTTTAAAAGTCACCAGTGGCTCTACACCTGAGGTCGCTGAATACGTTGACCAGCTTTATAAAACGATCATCGTAGCGGGCACCCATAAAGCTTCTTGTATCAAAGTGGCAGAAGCTGCGAAAGTAATTGAGAATACTCAGCGAGATGTCAACATTGCCTTGATCAACGAGCTTTCTATTATCTTTAACAAACTCGGTATTGACACCTTAGAAGTACTTGAGGCCGCAGGCACGAAATGGAACTTCCTCCCATTCCGTCCAGGCCTTGTCGGTGGTCACTGTATTGGCGTAGACCCATACTACCTGACGCATAAAGCACAAAGTGTTGGCTATCACCCTGAAATGATCTTGGCAGGTCGCCGCCTCAACGATGGGATGGGCCAATACGTGGTTTCTCAACTCGTGAAGAAAATGCTCAAAAAACGTATTCATGTAGAAGGGGCAAATGTACTGGTGATGGGCCTTACCTTTAAAGAGAACTGCCCAGATCTGCGTAACACCAAAGTAGTGGATATTATCGCTGAGTTGAAAGAGTACAACATCAATGTCGACATTACCGATCCATGGTGTTCAAACGAAGAAGCTATGCACGAGTACGGCTTAAGCTTGTGTGAAAAACCGAAACAAAACCATTATGATGCAATCATTATGGCGGTGGCACACAATGAGTTTCGTGAAATGGGCGCGGAAGCTATTCGCGCATTGGGTAAAGATGAACACGTTTTGTACGACCTTAAGTACATTCTAGATAAACAAAACGTCGATATGCGTCTATAAATCATAGAACGCTAGCGGTTCTGGGAGGAGTGAGAGAAATCTTCCCTCCTAGATCCTAGATCCTAGATCCTAGATCCTAGATCCTAGATCCTAGACCCACAGGACCACAGGACCACAGGACCACAGGACCACAGGACCACAGGACCATATATCTTTCGTCCCCCAATTCTTCGGATCCACCATGATCAAATACGAAAAAATCCAACAAGAGCTCGTTGAATCACCTAAAACTTGGCTCGTTACCGGTGTTGCCGGCTTTATCGGCTCCAACTTACTAGAGAAACTACTTAAGCTTGATCAAACCGTAGTAGGGTTAGATAACTTTGCCACGGGACATCAGCACAACTTAGATGAAGTGCAATCACTGGTTACGGCAGAGCAGTGGAGCCGATTTCGCTTTATTGAAGGCGATATCCGCGACTACGCCAGCTGCGAACAAGCGGTAAACGGGGTCGATTATATTTTACACCAAGCGGCACTTGGCTCGGTGCCACGCTCGATTGCCGACCCACTCACCACCAATGCCGCCAATATCACTGGTTTTCTCAATATGCTGCAAGCCGCCAAAGAGGCGCAAGTAACAAGTTTTACCTATGCCGCATCCAGCTCCACCTATGGCGATCACCCCGCACTGCCTAAAGTAGAAGAAAATATCGGCAACCCTCTTTCGCCCTATGCCGTCACTAAGTACGTAAACGAACTTTATGCTGGTGTGTATGCCCGCACTTACGGTTTTAAAACCATTGGCCTACGTTACTTCAACGTATTTGGCCGCAGGCAAGACCCGAACGGTGCATACGCTGCGGTGATTCCAAAATGGACGGCAGCGATGATTAACGGTGACGATGTTTTCATTAACGGTGATGGTGAGACTAGCCGAGATTTTTGCTACATCGACAACGTGGTGCAGATGAATTTGTTGGCCGCTACAGCAGAGGAAGAAGCAAAAGACGAAGTCTACAACGTAGCAGTTGGTGACAGAACTACACTGAACGACCTATTTTATGCCATTAAAAGTGCATTAAATCAGAATGGTGTTAGCGCAAAAGGCGATCCGATTTATCGTGATTTTCGAGCGGGTGATGTTAGACATTCTCAGGCCGATATTGGTAAGGCAATTAGCAAGTTAGACTATCAGCATACTCATCGAATCATGGAGGGCATTTCTGAAGCGATGCCTTGGTACAAGGAGTTCATGGCGTAATTATGAAAATACTGGTCACAGGTGGTGCGGGTTTTATTGGCTCTGCGGTTGTTCGTCACATCATTGAAAACACAACGGACAGTGTGGTGAATGTTGATAAACTTACCTACGCTGGGAATTTAGAGTCCCTTGCTGAAGTAGAGAATCATGAGCGTTATGAGTTCGAGCAAGTGGATATTTGCCAACGCGCAGAGCTAGATCGTGTATTTGCCGAGCATAAACCGGATGCAGTGATGCATTTAGCGGCAGAATCACATGTTGATCGATCCATTGATGGCCCAGCCGCTTTTATTGAAACCAATATTGTTGGTACATACACGTTATTAGAAGCTGCCCGTAGTTATTGGAACAGTTTGGACTGTGAGAGTAAAGGAACTTTTCGTTTTCATCATATCTCCACTGATGAAGTGTATGGTGATCTAGAAGGGACAGATGATCTGTTTACCGAAACCACTTCCTACGCACCAAGTAGCCCTTATTCTGCTTCTAAAGCATCCAGCGATCACTTAGTCCGTGCGTGGTTGCGTACCTACGGTCTACCAACCATCATTACTAACTGTTCAAACAACTACGGGCCTTACCACTTTCCAGAAAAGCTCATCCCTTTGATGATATTAAATGCGCTAGAAGGAAAATCTTTGCCTGTTTATGGCGATGGTATGCAAATCCGCGATTGGTTGTTTGTTGAAGACCACGCTCGCGCTCTTTATAAAGTCGTTACACAAGGCACAGTTGGTGAAACCTACAATATCGGTGGACATAACGAGAAAGCCAATATTGAGGTAGTGAAAACGATTTGTTCACTGCTTGAAGAGTTGGTTCCAAATAAGCCGCAAGGCGTTGTTCAGTATCAAGACATGATTACTTATGTAAAAGACCGTCCTGGTCATGATGTACGTTATGCCATTGATGCAAGTAAGATTGAGCGTCAGTTAAGCTGGAAACCACAAGAAACTTTCGAGTCCGGTATTCGTAAAACAGTCGAATGGTATCTAAACAATCAAGAATGGTGGTCTCGAGTGTTAGATGGTTCCTATTCTCGCGAACGTCTCGGCGCGAATTAATCACTCTCAGTTTTCTTTTTAAATTATCTCAGCTTCTTTGCTCTAGGTTCTTACTAGAACCTATCAACCTAGGATCTTATTTTTCATGAAAGGAATTATTCTTGCCGGTGGCTCGGGCACAAGGCTTTACCCAATAACGCGTGGTGTATCCAAACAGTTACTCCCTGTTTACGATAAACCAATGATCTACTATCCACTTTCAGTATTAATGTTGGCTGGTATTCGTGAAATTCTAATTATTACCACTTCAGAAGATCAGGATAGCTTTAAGCGTTTATTAGGAGACGGTTCCGACTTTGGTATTGAGCTGCAGTATGCAATTCAACCAAGCCCAGATGGCCTAGCGCAAGCCTTGATCATCGGCGAAGAGTTTATTGGTAAAGACTCAGTGTGCTTGGTTTTGGGAGACAATGTTTTCTATGGCCAGGGCTTCTCTCCTAAACTTCAGCAGGCTGCTACTCAAACGATTGGAGCCACAGTTTTCGGCTACAAAGTAAAAGATCCAGAGCGTTTTGGTGTGGTCGAGTTTGATAGCCAAATGAGGGCAGTTTCAATTGAAGAAAAGCCGAGTAAACCTAAATCCAGCTATGCGGTGACAGGACTGTATTTTTACGATAACCGAGTGGTGGAAATGGCAAAGCAAGTAAAACCTTCTGCACGTGGCGAATTAGAAATTACCACATTAAATGAGATGTATCTCAAAGAAGGTTTGTTAAATGTAGAACTGTTGGGTCGTGGTTTTGCTTGGCTTGATACCGGAACTCATGCAAGCCTACAAGAAGCGTCATCTTTTGTTGAGACAATAGAAAATGTCCAAGGTCTGAAAGTTGCTTGCTTGGAAGAGATCGCTTGGCGTCGTGGTTGGCTTTCGAATGAGCAGTTGTTCAAAGCAGGTGATGCTTTGTCAAAGAATGACTATGGTCAGTATCTTTTAGCTTTGTTGGAAGAATAAATGAAAGAATTGGTTAGTTTTATTCAATTTCCAGTTATTGGGGATGAAAGAGGGAATCTTGTTGCTTTAGAAAGAAACAAGGAAATACCATTTGATATTCGACGTGTTTACTATCTGTTTGGTATGCAATCTGATTTGCCTCGAGGCTTTCATGCCCACAAAGAACTTATACAGGTAGCAGTGTGCCTAAAGGGTAGCTGTGATATTTTGATGGATGATGGAAACGATAAGCAAGTTGTTACTTTAAATTATCCTGATAAAGGTTTGGTCATTGATACAATGCAATGGCATGAAATGGATAATTTTTCTGACGACTGTGTATTACTGGTTTTGGCTAGTGATGTATATAACGAGAATGATTACATACGGGATTACAGCGAGTTTCTTCGAGAGGCTAGAAAATGAAAGTTCACCCACTGAGTGATGTAACAGCTTCTAACATTGGTGAGGGTACAACCATTTGGCAATTTTCGGTTGTTCTTGCAGGAGCAAGAATTGGTAATAACTGTAATTTATGTGCTCATACCTTTGTTGAAAACAATGTTATTTTAGGTGATCGAGTAACAGTAAAAAGTGGTGTTTATCTTTGGGATGGCATTGAACTTGAAGATGACGTATTTATAGGCCCTTGCGTTGCATTTACAAATGACAAATGTCCGCGTTCTAAGCAATACCCTGAATCATTCCCCAAAATTAGAGTTAAAAAAGGGGCATCTATTGGAGCAAATGCTACTATTTTGCCAGGAATCACAATCGGAGAAAACGCCATGGTTGGAGCTGGTAGTGTAGTGACCAAAGATGTACCTGAAAACGCAGTGGTTGTTGGCAATCCAGCAAAAATAATTAGATATATTGAGGCTTAGAATAGCGTGATTCCATTTTTAGATTTGAAAAGTATCAATCAGCAATATCAACAAGAGTTAAAAGAGGCATGCGCGCGTGTTATTGATTCTGGTTGGTATATTATGGGCAACGAGCTCGCAGCGTTTGAACAAGAATTTTCAGCGTATTGTGGTACTCAATATTGTATAGGTGTTGCTAACGGGCTTGATGCTCTGACCCTGACTTTAAGGGCGTGGAAAGAGCTCGGAAGACTACAAGCCGGAGATGAAATCATTGTTCCCGCGAATACCTATATTGCTTCGGTTCTTGCAATTACAGAAAACGATTTTGTGCCAGTCTTGGTCGAGCCAGATGAGAATACCTTCAATATCAGTACTTCTAGCATTCAAAGTGCACTAACAGAGAAAACCAAAGCGATACTACCTGTGCATTTGTATGGTCAGATTTCTCCTATGGACGAGATTATGGATCTTGCGAATAAACATAATCTACTAGTATTAGAAGATTGTGCTCAATCTCATGGTGCACAGATTAAGGGTAAAATGTGTGGTTCATGGGGTCATGCTGCTGGTTTTAGCTTTTACCCAGGAAAGAACTTAGGTGCATTAGGTGATGCAGGTGCAATAACAACCAATGACAAAGAGCTGTACGATGTGCTTATTGCCCTTAGAAACTATGGCTCACATAAGAAGTATGAAAATAAGTATCAAGGTGTGAATTCTCGTTTAGACGAGATTCAAGCTGCTATGCTGCGGGTTAAACTTCAGCATTTGGATGAAGAAACAAAACGTCGCCAGAGGATTGCAGAATTGTATCTTAAGGGTATTAAAAACGTTAACGTTAGGTTGCCAGAATTGGTAAAAAAAGAAGGGCATGTTTGGCATCTTTTTGTTGTTCTTACCTCAGATAGAGTTGCATTAAAGGAGCATTTAAACATACATGGTATACAAACGTTGATTCATTATCCAACTCCTCCCCACAAACAAGCTGCTTATAGAGACCTATCTTACATGTCATTACCATTGACGGAGAAGATTCATAACTCAGTGTTAAGTTTACCATTAGATCCTACAATGTCAGAAGATGATGTTAGTATGGTAATTGATGCATGTAACTCTTTCGAGCTTTAACTATGGGGTTAATAAAAACAAGTCTCTATAGTGCGATTGCTGTATTAGTCAGAATTATTACTCTTTTGGGTATAAATAAGATTCTCGCAATTTACCTAGGACCATCAGGATACGCAATTGTAGGAAATTTTCAAAATACCATACAAATACTTGTGACGATTGCGAGCGGGGCAATAAACTCTGGTATGACTAAATACACCGCTGAGTATCATGATGATAATGAAAAAACATTTAAACTATGGCGGACGGGATTAACGATATCCCTTGTTTGCTCGGCGTTTGTTTCGGTGTTTATCTACATCTTCAGCGAGCAACTCGCAAGAATGATCTTCTTTCAAGAGAACCTTTCTTTTGTTTTTCAGATATTATCGTTTTCTGTTGTTTTTTATGTCCTTAATACATTTATGATTTCTATTATTAATGGAAAGAAGGAGATTAAAAAGTATGTGGTCGTAAATGTATCAGGTAGTATTATATCGATAATATTTATTTATTTTCTTACGACTGACTTAGGGCTTAATGGGGCTCTTATATCATTGGCAACGTATCAGGCCATTAGCTTAATTGCAACTACTGTTGTTTTTATGAAGTCACACTGGTTTAAATTCGATGAAGTAAAAATTAGTGTTGATAAAGAACAACTAAGGAAGCTTTCAAAATTTACTTTAATGGCACTTGCTAGCGCTATTTGTGTGCCTATGAGTCATATGATGATAAGAGAGTATATCTTAGGGCAACTAGGGGTAGAACAGGCAGGTTTTTGGGAAGCAACTTGGCGATTAAGTACTACTTATTTGATGGTGGTGACAATGACGCTTGGCGTATACTATCTTCCTAGATTATCAGAAATTAAAGAAAGATACTTACTCAGGAAAGAAATAATACATGGATATAAAATTATTCTTCCTCTCGCTGGTCTGTGTTCATTTTGCATCTACTTACTTAGGGAAGATGTAATTAAAATACTTTTTAGTGATGAATTTTCAAGTATTTCATCTCTTCTAACATATCAGTTAGCTGGTGACTTTGTGAAAATTGCGAGTTGGCTGATGGGATTTGTCCTTACTGCGAAAGCCTATGCAAAGGCCTACATACTATCAGAAATACTATTTTCATTCAGCTTTTACATGCTGGTGGTGATTTTTGTTCCTATATTTGAGCTTGAAGGGGCTTCTATAGCTCACTTGGTAAACTATATTTTACATCTTCTATTTATTAGTACGTATCTATATAAAAAGAAAATAATATGAGAAATTTAGCAAGATTAATTATAAAGTTAGTTTCATTATTTAATGTATTAAAATTTAAATTTTTCTATTCAACAAATAAACCAAATATGAACAAGGTCAAAGTTGTTTGCCCTGTTCAATTTTGTGGACGTGGAACTATTAGTTTGTCAAGCTGTGTTCTTGGATACTTTCCATCTCCTTATCTTTTAAGTTCGTATGGATATATTGAAGCAAGAAATAGCAAAGCATTAGTGAGTATTGGTGAGGGTACACACCTTAATAATAACTTTACGATTATTTCTAATGATTCATGTATAAGAATAGGAAGGGATTGTAAGATTGGACCTAATTTTTATGTTGCAGACTCAGATTTTCATAGTTTAACCAGAATGAAGGGAGAGCGGGAGGTTGTGGATAGCAAACCTGTTTTAATAGGGAATGACGTTTTCATAGGTACTGATGTAAAAGTACTAAAAGGAGTAAAGATAGGAAACGGAGCTACAGTTGCGGCTGGTTCCATCGTCACTAGCGATGTTAAAGAGTATACTATAGTAGGTGGTATTCCCGCTAGAGTTTTAAAACGGAAATAGAAAATGAATATGCCTTTGGTTTCGGTAGTTGTACCTTGTTACAATCACGAAAATTTTATTGAAGAATGTTTGAATAGTATTTATTTTCAAAATTATTCAAATATCGAGTTGATCGTAATTGATGATGGTTCTACAGACCAATCATACCTAAGAATTGAAGCTTTAAGTAGCAAGTTAAAGGATAGATTCACTAGATTTGTTAGTTTTACAAGAAGTAACAAAGGTGCATGTGAAACAATAAATGAAGGGATATCCCTGTGTCTGGGGAAATATACCATTATTTTCGGATCTGATGATGTAATGGAATTTGGTAGGGTAAGTTACCAAGTTAGTATTCTGGAATGCGACGAATTTCTAAAAGCTTCATTTGGTAGTTCGAAAATCATTGATGATAAAGGAAAAATATTAGGTATAAAAAAACAACGACCTAAGATATTAGATTACAATACAATATTATACAACAAAGCTAGTTTACAAGCTCCGACTATGATGATTAATACTGAGGCCTTGAAAGAAATTGGAATTATTCCGAAAAACATAATAATTGAGGATCGATTTATTCAGCTTAGCTTAACAAAATTACATGCAAGATCTATTCATGTTACAGATAGGATACTTTGTTCATATAGAGTTCATTCTAGTAATCAATCATCTAATATAGAATTCTTACATGATAAAAATATTGAATTACTAAATTTTATCGAAAAAGATAATGATAAGAGAAGTTTAGCTATTGCGATGAATAAGTTAGGTTGCGCTATATCAATCGCTGCAATAGATAAAAAAAAATCAGTAAGGTTAATTATGCAAGCTATAGAGGTTTCACGCTTGAGTGTTTTTAACTTTAAGTTTGTCCATGCTTTATTAAAGGTGCTTTTATAATATGTCAGGATTTAAAGTTTCGATTGTGACACCTACTTATAATAGAGCACATACAATTTTACGATCAGTTAATTCCTCATTGTCACTAGTCAAGGAAGGTCTGGCGTGTGAAGTTATTATAGTAGACGACTGTTCGCAAGATAACACTGTAGATTTAATTAAGAAAACTTACCTAAGCGAAATTTCCGATGGAAAAGTGAAAATCATCGAACTGAGCAAGAATATAGGAGTTACTGGAGCTAAAAATAAGGGGGCATCTAAAGCCATAGGAGACTGGGTAGCATTTATGGATTCAGATGATATATTTCTAGATAATGTTACTGAAAATTTGAGACATGAACTACTATTACACGAATGCTATGATCTGGTTTTTTTTAGATGTTCGGAAATAAGTAGTGGTTGCCTGATTGGCGATAAATTGAGCCCAAAGTGTTTGTCAACTAAAGATATTATGACAGGAGTTATTCCTGGTGAATGCCTTCCTCTCATCAAGACAAATGTTATTCAGTCGTTTCCTTACCATGAAGACTTAAGAGGTTGTGAAAGTATTTCATATCTACATATGGCTTACTCAGGCTGTAAAGTTTTTTTAAGCGATTTTGTGGCAAGAGGGTACGAAACAGATGGTAGTGATCGTTTAAGTACAAGAAAAGCACTAATAAGTAGAGCGGATAAATTGCTTTCTTATAATATACGAAAGCTTAGGTATATATATTACTCGGATTTTAAAACATTCGCTTCCATAGTTGCAAAAATTTGTTACTATTCACTGTTAAGAGTTAGTAGACCATGGATTGCAAAGTAAACAAAGATACGCTCTACATGTCTTTATCGACATTATTTGTTTTTTTTTGTAACTCGACAGGTTTTGATTTTTATTCCCATAGTATTTCTTATTATTTTTATACTTATAATCTAAATGCCACTGATCTTCTTTTTGAACATGTAGAGTTGCCAAGATATTGGTTTTTGAGCTATCTTTATAGTTTTTCTTCTAAATTTGGTTTGCCTATTGGCTGGCTTTCGGTTTTTCTTATTTTATTTCCGGTCATTTCACTGGGTAGCTTATTAAAAAGGTTTAATTATAGCTCAAAGGTTCCTTTGAGCTATTTTTCCATAATGTTACTAACTTTGATGCTATCATTTTTTTACTCTGGACTATCACTGAGTTTACTTTGGTTTTTGGCATTTTATTTTACAAGAAAAACTATATTTCTTATTGGAGGTGTATTTCACCCTGTCGGTTTTTTGGTTTTTTCTATTGGTGTGTTTTTTCTAGGGAGAAGATTGGTTTTTTATTGTTTTGTAGTGGCTTTTATTGTTTTTTGCTATTTTTATCCAATCTCTAATTTCTATTATTCAGAATATATTGGTTATAGATATGAAATAACTTTAGATGGAGTCAAGAAGCTCATTATCTTCACTTTTGACAGGAAGTTTAATGAGATGGTTGTGTTTTTTTCTATAATTTTAGGAGCTTTTTTTTCAAGGGTTAGGTTAATTGGTAATATGGATTTTTTTTCTCGTATCTGTGTGAGTAGATTATACTTTAGGGTTGTGATTTCTTTTTTCTGTCTATCGGTTTTTATTGTTATGTTAGGAAAAAACACCCTGATTAATAGCGTGTTGGGTTTTAATGTGAATCAGGTTATTTATAGTAGTTGGTTCGACTTTGGTGATAAGAATAGTAAATTAAGTTACTATGAACTATATATGATGAGGTACGAGTGATGTCTGATTCTTTTCACGTCCATATTATAACTAATATGGCCTTTAAGGGAGGGGCAGAGTCGATGTTGATTCGTTATTTAAAAAATTCAAATTGTAGGGGTGTAAAGCTAATATCTCTAATGGAATTCTCTGAGGAAATAAAGAGCGAACTTCCACCAAATGTTAGCATTGCATATTGTAAAGCTAAAAGTTCGTTTGGATTATTGAAATCCGCAGCGTTAATTAGCAAATCTATCTCTTCTAACTCATCAGTTTATTGTTGGATGTACCATGCTAATGTGATAGGTGCATTAGTTAAAATTTTAATGCTCGGGCGTATCAAACTTTTTTGGGGAGTTCGCCATTCGCTGGATGATTATCAAGGTGAAAGCTTAAGCACTAAAGTTGCGATCCAAGTAGGTCGCTTACTCAGATTTTTGCCTGATAAAGTTATATATTGTTCTCAGCGAGCACAAAAGCAACACGAAGCATTTGAATATAACGCTTCTGAAAAATCGATATATATTCCTAATGGTTATGAGTTCCCACCTATTATTGAGCGTTGTTTTTCCCGCACTTCCCTGACTTTTGGAACTGCAGGGCGTTTTCACGATGCTAAAGATTACAAAACGTTAATTAAGGCTATCGCAACTATTTTGGCAAAAAATCCTGAAGCAACACTAAAAATGTGCGGAAGAAATATAACAGAAGATAATGCTGAACTAACTGAGATGATCGAACAAGCTGGTATCAACCCAACACAGGTTATATTGATGGGGCAGCAAGAAGATATGACAGCGTTTTATAACCAGATTGATGTTTTTATTTTGAGTTCTAAGACAGAAGGTTTTCCTAACGTGTTAGCAGAAGCTGCAGCACATGGTTGTGCGGTGTTTAGCACCGATGTGGGCGATGCATCGGTTATTGTCAATAACCCAAATCACATAGTCCCTGTTGCTGACTCAATTGCTTTAACTCAAGCAATTGATACCTACCTTTCCTTACCCAGTGAACAGCGCAAGGCCATTGCTTTTGCTACTACCCAGCACGTTCGTTCTCAGTTCTCAATTTCACATATTGCTGAACAATTTTTCGCATTAGGAAGATAATTATGTGCGGTTTTGCAGGTTTTTGGGCTCCCCAAGCTATTAATAATCATCAGCAATGGTTGGAGAGCATGCTTTCGACTATTCAACACAGAGGTCCTGACTCTTCAGGAACTTGGCATGAGAATGGTATTTTCTTGGGGCATCAGCGTTTATCGATACACGATTTATCCCCTGCAGGTCAGCAACCAATGCTAAGTGGCGGTTCACGTTATGTTATTGTTTTTAATGGTGAAATTTATAACTTTCAAGAACTTAGAGCGAAACTATCCAACCAAACTTGGAAAAGTAGTTCAGATACAGAGGTGATGCTTGCTGCCTTTGAAGAGTGGGGTATTGCTAAAGCTATTGAAGAGTTCAATGGTATGTTTGCTTTTGCTGTGTGGGATCGACAACAGCAAGAGTTAACTTTAGCTCGTGATCGTTTTGGTGAAAAACCGCTTTACTATATAGAACAAAGTGGCTTTTTCGCATTTTCGTCTGAGTTAAGTTGTATCGAATCACTACCCAATTTGCCATTAACTATCGACAGAACAAGCCTTTTACAACACGCAAGCTGCTCGTATATTCCAGCACCAGCGACAATATATAAAGAAGTTAAAAAACTTATGCCGGGCACGCTTATGCAGTTTAAGCCGGGCTTAGGTTTAAAAACGAGCACTTATTGGTCTTTGAATGACACGATCACAAAAGCGAAATCAACCCCTATAGTTGATGAGAATGATGCGATTGAGTTGCTAGATGCTGAGTTGAGAAAATCAATTAAAATGCGGATGGCTTCTGATGTACCGTTAGGTGCCTTTCTATCAGGTGGCATTGACTCGAGCACTGTTGTTGCATTGATGCAGGCACAGTCTGATATTCCTGTAAACACCTTCTCGATCGGGTTTAATGTGCCTGGTTACAACGAAGCGGAATATGCTAAAGAAGTCGCAAATTACTTAGGCACTCAACATCACGAACACTATTTAGACCCTAAGCAAGTTCTCGATATTGTGCCCAGTTTAGGCGCAATGTTTGACGAACCATTTTCAGATGCTTCACAACTACCAACGTATTTAGTGAGTGCAATGGCGAAGAAAAAGGTGACTGTTTGTCTGAGTGGTGATGGCGGCGACGAGCTCTTTGCTGGCTATAAACGGTATCAAGCTATCCCAGAAATGTGGCAAAAAGTAAGTCGCGTTCCCGCTCGAAAAGCCGTTGGTTCGATATTCGAAAAAATACCCGTTTCGCTATTAGATAAGTCATTCTTCTTTTTACAATCTAGCGCTAAGAAATATGGCCGAGAAGGCCAGATAGGCCCGAAAGTTAAGAAACTTGCTCAGTGGATGAAAGCGAATGATTTAAAAGAATTCTATCAAAACTCAATGATGCATTGGCCAGAAAGTAAGTCTTTAGTTTTTGGGGCAGAAAGCGACCCAGTTAAGTCAGTTCTTCTACCGGAGCTAGATGGTTTTATTGAAACACTGATGTTTGAAGATACGCTGAACTATTTACCAGGTGATATCTTAACAAAAGTAGATCGAACAGCGATGCAAGTGAGCTTAGAAGGGCGAATACCGTTTCTTGACCATAATGTCGTAGAGCTGGCTTGGCGTATGCCAATGTCTATGAAAATTAAAGGGGGGGATAGCAAGTGGATACTAAAGCAAGTTCTGTATCGCTATCTTCCACAAAGCATGATGGATAGGCCGAAATTAGGTTTTGGTGTACCTATCCATATTTGGCTGAGAGAGGAATTGGCTGAGTGGGCCCAAGATTTACTCAGCCATGAACGGCTAGCCACTCAGGGTATTTATAATCCTAAACTCGTACAAGATGCGCTGCGAGCGCACATTAATGGAGACCAAAATAACGCAACCGCTTTGTGGGATATTTTGATGGTACAAGCTTGGTTAGATGCCAATCCTGCGCGAAAAGGAAGGATATGACAAACGTTGTAGTTATTGGGGCTTTACCCCAATCGTTAATTAATTTTCGTGGTGAGTTACTTAAATCATTTCGTCGATGTAACGTTAACACCATTACTATGGCATCTGGTGCCAACACCGAGCAAAAAAAAATACTCAGTGACTTTTGCCATACTTACATCGATTATCCTGTCGCCAGAAATGGCTTAAGCCCTATACAAGATTCTAAAACAGTCTTTGCTCTATTAAGCCATTTCAAAAAAATTAAGCCTGATGCCATTTTGGCTTACACTATCAAACCTATTATTTGGGGGGGGATCGCTGCTCGCATAGCAAAAGTTCCGGCTTTCTATGCTTTGGTGACTGGCCTTGGTTTTGCTTTTCAACCCGGTGGTTTTTTGAAAGGTTTATTAATCCGTTTAGTGCGTTTGTTATATAAAACCGCATTAAAAGAGGCGAAAGGCGTTATTTTCCAAAATCCAGATAATATGCAAGTGTTTATTGAGCAAGGTATTGTACCCGAAGAAAAGTGTTTTTTGGTCAATGGTTCAGGGGTGGATCTAAGTCACTATGAGAAAGGGCCGTTATCTAACAAGCCGCGTTTTTTGCTTATTGCTCGCCTGCTTGGTGATAAGGGCATTCGCGAATATGCCAAAGCTGCGGCGGTAGTTAAGCAGCAGTACCCTGAAGCCGAGTTTCATTTAGTTGGCCCGGAGGATCCATCTCCTGATGGTATTCAGATCAGTGAAATTAAGCAGTGGCACGAAAGTGGTGCTATTCACTACCACGGTGCGACTAACGATGTTCGCCCGTTTATCAAAGCGTGTAACATCTTCGTATTACCCTCCTACCATGAAGGAATGCCTCGCACCGTATTAGAGGCAATGGCTATGGGCAGGCCAGTACTTACCACCAGCGTACCCGGCTGTAAAGAAACCGTGGTCAATGGTGAAAACGGCTGGTTAGTTGAAAAAGCCAACGTTGAACAGTTAGCTGAACGAATGATCTGGTTTATTGAACGTCCTGAATATTGGAAAATTATGGGCGACAAAGGGCACCAAATGGCTAACGAAAAATTTGATGTGCATAAGGTTAACGCGGAGATTTTAAAAATTATGGGATTGGCAGATGAAAAGGTTGTTTGATTTTCTGGTTTCACTTACAGCGCTTATCTTGCTCTCGCCGCTCATTGCGCTAGTCGCGTGGAAAATCCGCAAAAACCTCGGTTCGCCAGTGTTGTTTCGTCAAACACGCCCTGGCTTAAACGGTAAGCCGTTTGAAATGGTGAAGTTTCGCACCATGAAAGATGCTGTTGATTTGCAAGGTAAGCCATTGCCAGATTCAGAGCGCATGACTCCTTTTGGCGATAAGTTGCGTAACTCAAGCCTAGATGAATTGCCAGAACTATGGAATGTGCTTAAAGGTGAAATGAGCCTAGTTGGCCCACGCCCTTTACTAATGCAATATCTGCCTCTTTACAACCAAGAGCAAGCGCGCCGTCATGAGGTTCGCCCTGGTGTCACTGGCTGGGCACAAATCAATGGCCGCAATGCCATTAGTTGGGAAGAGAAATTTAAGCTTGATGTGTGGTATATCGATAACCGCTCGTTTTGGCTCGATTTTAAAATACTATTACTGACAGTAAAAAAGGTGTTTGTTAAAGAAGGCATCTCGGCTGATGGCCATGTCACCATCGCCCCATTTACTGGGCAAACGCCACAAGGTAATCCCAATGAGCACTGAATCCCAAAGTGCAGGCTCCCTTCGAACATGTGCCATTCTCGGAGCCAGTGGTCACGGTAAAGTAGTGGCAGAGATCGCTGAGCTCAAAGGTTATTCTGAGATTCATTTTTATGATGATCGCTGGCCAGAGTTACAAAAAATTGAGCATTGGAATGTCGTAGGCGATACCAACGCTTTGCTCGCTAACGCGGAGCAATATGCTTGCGTGGCGGTTGCGATAGGAAATAATGTAATCCGGTTAAATAAGCACAGGCAGTTACTTGAGGTTGGCGCTAGAATGCCTTCGTTGGTACACCCCAGTGCCATTATTAGCGGTTATGCCACAATAGCAGGTGGATGTGTTGTGATGGCGAATGCGGTGGTTAATCCTTTCGCGGTTGTCGGTCAAACATGCATTATAAATACAGGTGCTGTCGTCGAACATGATTGTCACTTAGCCGATGGTGTACATCTTTCACCCAACTCTGCGATAGCAGGTGGTAGTCAGATCGGAGAATGTGCTTGGCTAGGCATCGGTGCCGTGACTCGACAATTAGTCTCGGTGGGTGCTGGGGCTACTATTGGTGCTGGGGCAACGGTTGTTGCTAATGTCGCCGCCAATACAATCGTGATGGGTACACCAGCCAAAATACAAACAACTAAAGATCTAGGAGCTAGGTCTTAGGTCTTAGGTAAGAGAAGGTACTAGGCTCTAGGAAAAGCAAAACCTAGCCCCTAGAAACCTAGAGCTTAGTCCCTAGCAACCTCGTACCTAGAATTTATCTCGCCTTATTAATAGGAATGTCGATGTTAAATACCCCATTTTCTCCTTGGCCAAGCTTCACTCAAGAAGAGGCCGATGCAGTCAGCCGTGTGCTGCTGTCAAACAAAGTAAACTACTGGACTGGTAGTGAATGCCGAGAGTTTGAAAAAGAGTTCGCTGCCTGGGTAGGCTGTGAATACGCGATTGCGCTAGGCAACGGTACGTTAGCTCTTGATTTAGCGCTTAAAGCCCTAGGCGTTGGCGAAGGTGATGAAGTGATCACCACCTCGCGCACCTTTTTAGCGTCGGCTTCTGCCATTGTCACCGCAGGGGCCAATCCGGTGTTTGCGGATGTGGATCTTAACAGCCAAAACATCACCGCAGAAACCATTGATGCCGTCGTTACAGAAAAAACTAAAGCCGTTATTGTGGTGCATTTGGCGGGCATGCCAGCAGAAATGGACGCGATTATGGCACTTGCGGCCGAGCGCGGTTTCTATGTGATTGAAGATTGCGCGCAAGCGCATGGCGCGAAATACAAAGGCCGCAGCGTCGGTACCATCGGCCACATTGGCGCTTGGTCATTCTGCCAAGATAAAATCATGACCACCGGCGGTGAAGGTGGCATGGTCACTACCAATGATCAGACACTTTGGTCGGCCATGTGGTCATATAAAGATCATGGCAAGAGTTACGATGCGGTGTACAACCGCCCGCATCCTCCTGGTTTTCGCTGGTTACATGAAAGTTTTGGCACCAACTGGCGTATGACAGAGCTGCAAGGTGTGATTGGTCGCATCCAACTTCAGCGTATGGCAGAGTGGACTTCAAAACGTCAACATAACGGCAAGTTGATTGATCAAGCCGTGGCCGATCTACCAGTGGTGCGACGTGTTGAGGTGGCCGATTACATTGAACACGCAGAATACAAACACTATTTGTTTGTAAACCCAGAGCAGTTGAAGGAAGGCTGGACTCGTGATCGCATCGTTGAAGCAATCAACGCTGCTGGCGTGCCCGTTTATCAAGGCAGCTGCTCGGAAATCTATCTTGAAAAAGCGTTTGATGATACGCCATGGCGCCCAGTAGAGCGTTTAAAAAATGCGGTGACTTTGGGCGAAACCAGTTTGATGTTCTTGGTTCACCCAACATTAACAACCGAAGAAATGGAAAAAACAACGGCAGTAGTTAGAGAAGTGTTACTGAGTGCTTCTTTATAAGAAATCACCGTTACACTAGAAAACAGGCAATAAGCGTTATTGCCTGTTTTCTTTTTCATTTACTGTCCATTCTCGTCTAAAATTAACACCACTATAACTCTGAGAAATGTTGTCTTATGGATAAGTTGGCTTATATATGGTCTTTACCACGTCTGCACAAACGTTTGATAAGTTTGAGCATTGATACGTTGTTGATCACAGTGTCTTTTTTTATGGCTATATGGGTGCGATATGGTGAAGTGTCGTTATCGGTTTCAAGTGGAACATGGCTCACTCTGTTCGGCACCGTTATCGTCACCCTGATTGCTTTTACTAAACTCGGCTTATATCGTGCGGTGCTGCGCTATCTTACGTTTCACGCGCTCACGGTGATTGTGTTGGGGGCCTTGATTTCGGCGCTTTCTATTACCACGTTTGCCTATTTTTTTAATGCCACCGTTCCACGTACAGTCCCAATCATTTATATGACATTCCTCGCCTTTCTCTGTGGTGGAGCGAGAATGCTGGTGCGTTCATTAATTGTGCAAGTCAGTCGTAAGGGGAAGGAATGTGTACTCATTTATGGTGCCGGCACAACGGGTCGGCAGCTTGCGATAGCGCTGCGCAATGCCGAGAACTATCAAGTAAAAGGGTTTATTGATAATGATCCTTCACTGGAAAACACCATTATTCAGGGCTTGACCGTACACTCGTCGAAACAAGTCACTCGTTTAGTTGAAAGGCAAAATATCGAGAAAATTCTGCTGGCAATGCCAAGAGCATCGCGCTCTGAGCGCAAAGCGATTATTGATAGTCTGCTCCATTTGCCTGTTGAAGTATTAACGGTGCCTGACTTCAAAGATATTGTGAATGGCAATGCCACGGTCGATGAGCTTAAAGACGTTGCTATTGAAGACTTACTTGGCCGAGATCCTGTAGAGCCGAATCCTGAACTGATGAAAGCGAATATTCACGGCAAAGTGGTGATGGTCACTGGCGCTGGCGGTTCAATTGGTTCTGAGCTTTGCCGTCAGATTGTACGTCAACAGCCAAAAACCTTGATCCTATTTGAGTTGTCAGAATACGGCTTGTACGAAATCGATAAAGAGCTGTCTGGCATGGTGGAAGCGATGCAACTGGAAGTGGAAATCATACCATTGTTAGGCTCTGTGCAGCGAATCAACCGCCTAAGTGCCACAATGCGAGCGTTTGGTGTGCAAACGGTTTATCACGCCGCAGCTTACAAGCACGTTCCTTTGGTGGAATATAACGTGGTGGAAGGGGTTCGTAACAACGTATTTGGCACCTACTACAGTGCGAAAGCCGCGATTGAAGCCGGTGTGGAATCTTTTGTGTTGATCTCAACAGACAAAGCGGTACGCCCAACTAATGTGATGGGTACTTCTAAACGTATGGCAGAACTTGCACTTCAAGCCTTGGCAGAGAAAGAAAATGACAAAGTGAACGGTACGCGTTTTTGCATGGTGCGCTTTGGTAATGTGCTTGGCTCGTCCGGCTCGGTAATTCCACTGTTTAAGCGCCAAATCGAAGAAGGGCAGGCTATTACCGTTACCCACCCAGATATCATCCGCTACTTTATGACGATTCCTGAGGCTGCACAGCTTGTGATTCAAGCTGGCGCAATGGGCAAAGGTGGTGATGTATTTGTGTTGGATATGGGCGAGCCCGTTAAGATTGTCGATTTGGCGAAGAATCTCGTCCAGTTGTCTGGCCTTGAAGTGAAGTCTTTAGATAATCCTAACGGTGATATCGAAATCAAATTTACAGGTCTTCGCCCTGGTGAAAAACTCTACGAAGAGTTGTTGATTGGCGACAATGTAGAGGGAACGGAACACGAACGTATCATGACTGCGAATGAGCAATTTTTGCCGCTCGAGCAGTTTAATCAGATCCTTGATAACCTAGATAAGGCGTGTCATGAGTTTGATCACGAAACCATCCGTCAAATCTTGTTGGAAACCCCAACGGGCTTTAACCCAACCGACGGTATTGGTGATTTAGTTTGGAATGCCAAGCGCAAACGCAATGTCAATAAAGCGCCAGTTGTAGCAATCGTAAAAGCGACAGCCTAAAACTATTGTCAAAAGGGGGATTGTTAAAAGTTCCCCCTTTTCGTTTTACCCTCATTCTCTTGATCCTTTACTGGGTTCCTCAAGTCTCTATATTGCATATTTTCCTCTCTAGGAAAATATGACGATGTCAAATAAGAAAGTTTGTAGCATAGCAAGCACAACGTTATCGAGTGTCTCCACAGATAAAACGGAAGTCCGAGCGTCAATAGCGGGCCAATAGTCGATATCATATTCCGTCACTAGGCTTGGTGTGTTTTGAGCATGCATCTTGGTTTACCTATACTTATTCTTGTTCAAGACGCCTGCCGAGTATCCAAAAGAAACACGATTCAACTTAATTATCGTTGTTACGTTCGCGTGTTTTGGTTTAGCATTCATCGGGACATTGAGATCAAAGAAAAAGCTTTGTGATGGAACTGGGTTCAAAACTTGAGTTCCGTGATGCAAAAGTAGTGAATACAGAAGGTACTGCAAGATGAACTGTCATTTTAAAATCAACGAATTTGTGCTTGGTGGTCCAGAGTGTTACATCGTCGCTGAAATTGGCCAGGCTCACGATGGTAGTTTAGGAAGTGCTTATGCCTACATTGACGCGGTCGCTGAAGCGGGCGTCAACGCAGTAAAATTTCAAACACACATCGCGAGTGAGGAATCAACGAGGCACGAGCAGTTTCGTGTCAAAGTTTTTCCCCAAGATGAAACTCGCTACGACTACTGGAAAAGGATGGAGTTCACGCCACAACAATGGCAAGGGCTTGCAGATTATGCGCGCAGTAAAGGATTAGATTTCCTCTCAACTCCCTTTTCGATTGCGGCAGTTGAGTTGCTTGATAAGCTGAATGTGCCCGCATTTAAAGTTGGCTCTGGTGACACGAGTAATGAAACTCTATTGAGAGCAATGATTGAAACAGGCAAGCCTATACTGCTCTCTAGTGGCATGTCTTCGTATGAAGAGTTGGAGCAGTCCGTGAGTATGATAACCAGCCATGGCGTCGAGTGTGCGGTGTTTCAGTGTACAACCTCGTACCCATGCGCTGCTGAGGATATTGGTTACAATGTCATTCAAGAGCTAAGGCAAAAGTACCCTTTTCCCATCGGTTTATCAGACCATTCTGGGACCATCTATCCATCCATCGCGGCTGTCGCGCTTGGGGCCAAACTTATTGAAGTTCATGCTGTGTTTTCAAAGAGATGTTTTGGCCCAGATACAAAAAGCTCACTCACTATTGAAGAGTTAGCCGAGTTGGTTAAGGGCATCCGCTTTGTTGAAAAGGGATTGAACTCTCCGGTAGATAAAGCGCAGTCGGCAGAGTCTAGAAAAGACACGAAAGTTCTGTTTTCACGAAGTGCATTCTTTAAAAAGCCAATGGCCGCAGGCGACACGCTGACACCAGAGAGTTTCTCGATGAAGAAACCCGGAGGTGGCTTAACGTATCAGCAAGCTATTGCTTTAGTTGGGAAAACCCTAAAATTAGATAAAAATGCAGACGATTTTTTATATTTGGAAGATTTTGAATGAGAAAAATACTCGCAGTACTCGTAGATCGTGCGAACTACGGAAGAATGAAACCGGTTTTGACCTCTTTACAAAACGATCCAGATATTGACCTTGAGGTGCTATGCACCGGAACGATGCTCCTACAGCGTTTTGGTAAAGTCTCAGATATCGTAGAACATGATGGCTTCAATGTGACAAGTAAGGTCTACATTGAAATCGAAGGCTCTAATCCTACGACAATGTCCAAAAGCATCGGTTTAGGGATTATTCAATTTTCAACAGAATTTGAACGTATTAACCCTGATTTTGTTCTATTGATTGGGGATAGATACGAAGCGTTGGCGGTATCCATTTCGGCGGCCTATATGAATATCCCTATTGCACACATACAAGGTGGCGAGGTTTCTGGATCAATCGATGAAAGCTGTCGACACGCCATCACAAAGTTTAGTCATCTGCATTTTCCATCGACGCAGCGCTCCGCAGACTACATCATCAGAATGGGTGAAGATGATAAAAGTGTGTTTAATGTAGGCTGCCCAGCCGGCGATTACATCCTCTCCTTACCTGATGATTTAACATCTCAAGATATTCAAGGCGGTATTGGTCATCCAATAGACCTCTCAAAACCCTATTTGCTGGTTATATTCCATCCGGTGACCACGCACAAAAACCCACGCCAGGAAGTTGAAGAGATATTGTATGCGCTAGATACAATAGGTATGCAAACCATCTGGTTGTGGCCGAATGTGGATGCGGGCTCAGACAGAATATCATCCGCAATTCGAGCGTTTAGAGAAAGCCATGATGCAGAATGGCTGTATTTGATCAAAAACTTTAAGCCAGAAGTGTTTCAAAAGGTATTGAAAAAAGCAGCTTGCGCAGTAGGTAACTCTTCAAGTTTTATTCGTGACTCGACATTTAGTGGAGTGCCAGTCGTTTTGGTTGGTGATAGACAAGTTGGAAGAGAGCGTGGTGCAAACACGTTAGAAACTGAGCTTGAGCGTGAGCACATCATCAAGGCTGTTTCAGCTCAAATAGAGCATGGCCGTTATGAAGGGTGCAATATCTACGGCAATGGCAATGCATCTCAAAAAATCACCGAGATACTCAAATCATTTGAGCCAAATATACAGAAAACGATTAGTTATGTGGGTGAGCGATAATGTCTGGAATAGTGGTTTGTGATTCGGGAAGCATAAAAAGAACAAATAGACATTTTGAAGAGATTGTGTCGAGTCATTTTATAGGTAGGCAGCAGCACAGTTTGTTATCAAAAGATGATTTTATTTGTACAAGCCTGGTTTCTACCCCCAATAGTGCAGCGAGCCTTGCCATTGATCATCAAAAAAATCGAGTGTTCATAGTCGATGGCTACTTTGTTGAGAGTCTTGGTAGTGAGCAAAGCTCTGCAGATTGGTTTCTCGAACGTTATAACATGTTGGGAGAGTCTTGCTTTTCACAGTTGAACGGCTCATTTAACATTCTCATCATCGATAAAGATAGTGAGAAAATTAGCCTTATCACGGATAGATATGGCACTAGACCGCTTGTTTACTATTGTGATACCAATGCTTTTGCGGCTGCGTACAAGTCAGATTTACTGTTAGATTTAGCCCTCTTAGAAAAAAACATCAACCTAAACATGGTCGCTAATGCGCTCAGTTTTAGTCGTATTTGGTATGGAGACGAGACCTTTTATAAAGGGATAAAAACGGTTCCAGCCTCATCTAAGCTTACATGGAGTTGGGCGGCAGGTCTTGAGATAGAGCGCTACGAATATGAAAATCAATACAAAGGCACTACTCCTAATACCTCAGATTTAGCCAATATATTCAAGGAAGTGATGCAGGACTTCGCCAAAATACCAAATACGGGCATGAGCTTATCTGGTGGTTTGGATTCAAGGATGCTGTTAGCGGCAGGATTCGAAGGGCCGGCTTTTACTTGGGGCTATTGTGAGTCGAATGATGAGATAAAGTTAGCAGAACAATGTGCATCAGCTGCGAACATAGATTGGCATTTCGTGCAACTTGCACCAGAAGACTTTTTGGACAAAGAAGGCATCGGGGATAAATACAGAGAAGGTTTAGATCTCTTCGTTCAAGCATACACTCTTGCAGCCTACCCAGTCGTGGTGAGTAAAGGGATAGATGGTCTTATTACTGGATTGGCTCTGGACTTTACACTTGCTGGTTCATATAGCCCGACACCTGCATTGCCTATCTCTAATGACAAACTCTTGCAGTATGCATATGAGAAAATCGAGTATTTTAGAAAGGATCTAAGGAAAGATCTGATAACTCACGATGAAATCCTTGAGCGAATTGAAGCGATTGCGAGAAAGATTAATAGCGAACTGCTCACTAAATTTGAAACGAGTGATCGCCAAGAAGTTCTTTTTGACTTTTTTATGCAAAATAGGGTGAGACGATTCATTTTTCAACGGCAACTTTGGCAAAGAGCCTTTGTCGAAGATTACATTCCCACTTTCGATAATCGACTGGTTGACTATTTTAATTTGTTTAGCCTTGAGGAAAGAACGAATCACAAGATTTTCCGAGAGGTGCTACTCGCCTTATCCACCAAGCTGAGTGATATTCCATATCAGGGAACAAATCTTCCTGCATCTGCACCAGTGGCATATTGGCAAGAAGGGGCGGCGATAGAGGCCGAAAAAGAGGCTCTGACAAGAAAGATATTTTTTGAATCTCAAGGTCAATCTTATGTTCCTTACAATAGGTATTATTCTAACTTTGACGAGTGGTTGAGAGTCAATAAAACTTGGAAAGAAGAAGCAGAACGATTATTACTCAGTGAAGATACAGTCATTCATAGATATGTTGAGCCCAGTGTGTTAGCCCAAATTCTTGATGAGCAATATTCTGCAGAACGTTCTCACCATGGTCGCTTAATCGTTTTGATGTCATTGGAAAAAACGCTTCGCCAATTTTTCAACTAATTATTGATTGGATTTATAATAAGAAACTTAAAGATGAAAAAAATACTTGCCATTATCCCCGCTCGAGGGGGCTCAAAAGGTGTTAAGCGAAAAAACATTCGTAGCGTCGCAAACGAGCCTCTTATTTATTGGAGTATCAAAGCATCAAAGGAATCTAAGTTACTCACGCAAACTTATCTCAATACGGATGATGAAGAAATCGCCCAAGTGGGTCGTGATAAAGGGGCGCAAGTGCTAATGAGGCCATCTGAACTTGCTCAAGACAAAACGCCTATGATCCCAGTGCTGCAATATGTTTGCAGTGAAGCGGAAAAGATTCATGGTCGTTTTGATACCATCGTTCTTTTGCAGCCGACCGCACCAATGAGAACCGGTGCGGACATCGATCTGGCTATCAACATGTTCCATGATGCGGATTGTCAATCCTTGGTGAGCGTCTACCAGGTTGATGATTGTCACCCTTCTCGTATGTACAGGCTAACCAACAGCGAAACGCTGGAAAAAATCTACCAAGAGCCCAAAGGCGCGTTGAGACAAGACTTAGAGCCAATCTATCATCGCAATGGTGCCCTGTACCTATGTACAAGGGAGCTGCTCATGGAGAAGGGGCGCCTAACATGCGATAGCCCATTGGCATTTGTGATGCCTAAAGAACGCTCGGTAAACATTGATGATGAGTTTGATCTCAAAATCGCTGATTTTGTTATGTCATGCGCCGTGAGCCCCCAGGTGAATGAATAAAATGAAACCTTTGATTATCAATCTAGAGCCAGAAGGTTACTCGTTAAAGGCGGCTTCAAGATTGGGTGAGTACTTTGATTACCGAGAAGTACAGAACGGCAAAATATTACCCGAGCAGCTCAAAGAGGCTTCTGGCATCATTACCCGCTTAGCTTATCAAATTAATCATGATTTTCTTGGTGATGTAGAAAAGCTCAAATTTGTCGCAACAGCTACCACAGGCATCAATCATATAGATGAAACTCTCGGGCTCGATATTGTGTCGTTAAAGGGGGAGAGGGCGTTTTTAAACAAGATAACCCCTACAGCGGAGCATACGTGGGGGTTGCTTCTTGCGCTGGCAAGGCAATATAAAAAAGCGTTCAAAAGCGTCGAGCAGTTTGTCTGGAATCGAGATGAACATCTGGGCATTCAGTTATATGGAAAGACAATTGGAATCATTGGATTAGGTCGTCTGGGGAGGATGGTTGCACAGTATGCTAAAGCGTTTGGTATGCGAGTGGTTTATCATGATAACCAAGCCGTGAATTCAGAGTTTGAAAGCGTGTCACTCGACACTTTGCTGCAGCAAAGCGATGTGGTGAGCATACATTTGCCTCTGGAGTCAGACACAGTGGAATTTATTTCCTATAAAGAGTTATCAATGATGAAACCCGGCGCTTTATTGATTAATACTGCCCGAGGCGAAATTCTAAATGAAGACGCATTGCTAGATGCCTTGCTCAGCGGTCGTTTAGCAGGTGCTGCACTTGATGTTGTCAGCGAGGAAAAAGCATGGGGTGGCATTGTTCCGGCAGAGAATAGATTAGTCCAATATGCCTGTAACCATCATAACTTATTGATAACACCTCATATCGGTGGGGCATGTCCAGATGCGATGAGGATGACTGAAGAGTTCATTGCTGAAAAAATAATCCAGCACTATGCCCAATTATCCTAACACTATAAGAGCATATTAAGAGTTTTTCAGAACCATCTTTGTAAATGCTCTAGCTCGCATTGTTAGCCGTCTAAAATATATAAGAGAGCTTAAGTTGACAAAAAAGTATTTATATCTGCCAATAGAGACCAAGGTGAGAGAGCTGGATGCAAAACTCCTTGTCGCAATGGAGGCATTGTACCGCGGTTATGATGTCATTATTGGAGAAGATACCTTTTTACAAAAGATTGACCAATTGCCAGAAGGTATGATTTTTCACAAGGATGCGCTATCTATACGAACGGAATTATTCAAAAATGCTCGAGCTTGCGGGCATAAAGTGGCGGTCAATGATGAAGAAGGTTCCGTTGTTCATTACTGGGAACGCTATATCAGTAAGCGTATAGGTGAAGAGGCATTATCTTATACCGATTTATTTCTCTGTTGGGGGCGAGAGCAATACGCGCAGTTGAGCCATTCCTTTAAAAATGGTTCAGCGAAAATGGCCGTGACTGGTCACCCAAGAATAGATTTACTCCGTGAGCCGTTTAGACACATCTATGGAGAGCAGACCAACGAAATCATTTTGGTCAATACACATTTTTCATTGTGTAATTACATCGATGGCGCCGATAAGCTCATTGCGCTTTTTGAGCGCACAAAAGTACTCACATCACCGCAAGACTATGAGCGACACGCTCGGCACGTTGAGTATAAGTCACAGCTCATGAATGAGTATGCAGAGTTAGTTCGTGCTATCTCTGAGCAACACCCTAAGCAAAAAATCGTTATACGCCCGCATCCATCAGAAAATCCTTTGACTTGGGAGACAATGTTTAAGCACTATGAGAACGTTGTTGTCACCAAGGAGCATTCGGTTGGTTATTGGATAAAACGCGCATTACTGGTCATCCATACGGGGTGTACAACCGCAATCGAAACCTTTTATTCTGATAAGCCTGCTGTTGCTTATAAACCGATCAAAAGCAGTGAATTTGAGGTCTATCTGCCAGATTCAATTAGTATCGCCATATCAAACAAGATGCAGTGTCTGGAATTGATCGAACAGTTAATGGATGGATGTTATGATTTATCATCTTATTTTGAAAATGCATCAAAAATAATGGAAGATAATATCGATACTCAAGTTTCGTATTCTTGCGAAAAAATTATGAATTTGATTGATAATAACTTACACCCAGCTAAAAGAAACCGCTCAATTAAGTCTATCTTTCTTGGTTTAAGCATAAAAAGAAAAATAATAAACTTAATAAAAAGCATTTTGCGTATAACCGAAAATAATAAGTTTGAAAAAACAAGCAAAGAAGAAGTTGAGTGCTTGTTAAAGAAGCTAACCAGTCTGAGTAGTCGGAATGAAATGATTGATTATAAAGTTCACGAGTTGCTTCACAATGTTTTTTATATTGAAAGCAAGAGTGTTTGAGGTTTTGTTGTGAGCTCTTGGTTATACGGAAAGGTTCTTTCTTCGAGATTAGTATGAAAAATAATATTATCTATGTTGCGGGCACCTTCCTGAACTCAGCGATTCCGTTTCTATTTCTGCCAATATTAAGTAGGATTTTAGAGCCGGCTGAATATGGTCAGATGAACTTATTGCTTACGATTTATGCACTATTAATGCCTTTAACATCAATTAGCTTGTCGAGTTACCTCTATAAGCGATTCTTTGATAAGTCAGGCTTGGGGTGGAATGTCTTTTTACACTGTTTTCGAACAGTTTCTAAGTGGATAGTCATTCTATTACTCTTAGTCTCGTCTCTTGTTGTTATTTACTTGGCGTATAATGAAGTAGATGATCTGGCCATTTTCTTTGCAATTCCTTTGTTAACTCTAGCTGGGTTTTGTAATTCCATCTACGTGACATTACTTCAAATCTATACCGCTCAAGGGAAATCGGTTAGATTTCTGGTGACTCAAGTCTCCTACACACTGGCTGTATTTTCCGCAACTTTACTATTTCTATTTGTATTTGAACTGCGAGATCTCAGCCGTATAGTGGGTGTGATATTAATTGATGTGTTGTACTTTTTTGTCTGTTATCAAACTTTGAAAAAAGAGCTGATAAAGGCAGAAAGTACTCCTTTTCCCAATGAAACGAATCGATTTATTACATACGGTTTGGGGCTAATGCCACATTTGGTAGCATCGGTTTTATTGTCAACTGCGGATAAGTTTATTATTTCAGCCCATTTGAGTATGGCTGACTTAGCTATTTATGCGGTGGCCGTGCAGTATTCATCTATACTAATGATATTTACTCAAGGATTGAGCAAGGATTGGGGGCGACAATTTTTTAAACTTCCGAGTTTTAGACAGCAAAAGAAACGTTTAACGATGTTGGTTTCGTTCATTCTGCTTTGCGCCGTATGCCTCTACTTCATGAAAGGTATATTTTATACGTTTTTTGTCGGTGAGAGTTTGAGGAAGGGCTTTGACGTTTTGCTCGTTCTTATTTTTTCGCAAGTCTTTCACTCAATATATATCCTGGTTTCTATTTATATTAAGCACAACGGAAAGACTTACTATTTGTCGGCTTTTACAATGATTGCTTTGGTCACGAATATCCTTTTTTCTTTGTCTTTAGTTGATTCGATGGGGTTGATAGGAGTGGCGATAGGCACATTGATAGGGATGTCTACCAAGTGTGTTTTGGTTATTTTCTATGTGTTTATTGAACATCGCAAAGCGAGAGCAGTGTAATAAAGGTTAGCACTTGCAAGTGATTGGCTTAATTTGGTATTAAAATGAAAAAAATTATCATCCTTCAACACAATGGATTTTTTACCCAGCATCTTCAGGAATATCAAAATATTGATATGTCATTGGTGTGCTCAGAGTTAGAAAATGCAGGGTATGAGTTCGAGTTTTTAGAATATAAGCATCTCGCAGATTATCACTATAAAGTGGATGACTCTGCGATTTATTGGACAGGAAGCCATCAAAATATTAGCGTCAAGCACTATATTAATGATGTGCTTACTGCTCGATTTATGGGGCGCAACAACCTTGTCCCTGCGTTAGATACCGTTTTAGCTCATGAAAATAAGGGGTTGATGGGGATGTTGGCTGCTGAGAAAGCCCTTCCTTTTGTTGCACAGAACTACCATATTTCGAGTGTTGAAAATCCAAGCCTCGCTAAATTTCCCATTGTGTTCAAAGTCCTTGGTGGTGCAGGCAGCAAAGGGGTTTCATTGATTCATGATCGAAGGCAGTTGCTGAAAGCCTTGCGAGCGACCACATTTTTAGAAGCGAGCGTTCGAGAAATGCGCGAAGGCGTAAAGAACCGATTACGAAAGTGGATAAATCGAAAGGAGCAAGCTGATTATCTTACCCAACAAGCGCGATTTTGCGAACAGGCTTTTGTTCCTGAATTAAGCTCAGATTATAAAGTGTTGGTGTTTTGGGATAAGGTGTATGTGCTCAAGCGCGCGGTCAGAGAAGGGGATTTTCGTGCAAGTGGTTCAGGCAAGTTTGAAGTACAACAAACAATAGATACGGCATTGGCAGAGTTGGCGATTGATTGTCGGAAAAAACTCAATACGCCCTATTGTAGCCTAGATTTTGTCACGCTACCCACTGGAGAATATCAACTGATTGAGTTTCAAACTTGCCACTTTGGTCCCTACACACAGATATCGGCAAATATTTTTTATTGTGGAAATATTGAAGAGAACAAAGACTCTTTTGAGAGAGTGTTTACAAAGGCTTTGATTGACTTCTTATGATGATATCTAAGCGGTATATTCCGCTGACTTATGATATCGACTGTCTTTTAAATACTTCTGTTTTATCGAGAAGTTTTTTATGTTGTCGGTGTGCCTATTATTTTTCTTACGTTTCTTCTGTTAATTTTTTGGATAGGTTTTCGTGATTAGTATAGCATATATCTGTTCTACCCTTGAGCAAACTGGGCCTACGTCTCAACTTTTCAACATTTTATCGGGTTTAGATCGCTCTCAGTTTGTATCCTGCATCATCACGCTTTCACCAGAAAAAAACAGTTCTCTGAAAGCTAGATTTGATGCAGCAGGTTTTAAAGTGATCTGTATTGATCCTTCTGGGTGTTTGAGTTTGGCGAAGCTGCAGTGGTTAATAGACGCTTATCTTGTTGAAAATAATGTCGACGTTGTTCATACACAAGGTATTCGAGCGGATGGCCTGATGAGTCGTATCGTTAAGAACAGAGATATTACATGGGTGGCCACATTGCGCAATATCCCTTACCTAGACTACCCGGCACAATATGGATTGTTGAAGGGTTATGCGATGGCGGTGTTTCATCTTGTTGCTTTGCGGTCATGTTCTCGCGTTGTGGTCGTCAGCCAGTCTGTTAAAGCGTCATTGCAGAAGTTTTTTCCTCACCCAGTTAACGTAATTGCCAATGGCATCGATACTCAGTTTTACTGTGCGAAACACATCCCACAGGATACATCGGCAAAGTTGAAACAATCTCTTTCGCTCTCAAGCAATGAGCGTGTGCTTGTTTATACAGGCATACTTGAAGAACGTAAAAATCTTGTGCCGTTGCTTGATGAAGTGGTTAAGTGTGACGGCTTTCGGCTTGTCTTAGTCGGTGAAGGGCGTTTAAGAGATGAGCTATCTCAGCATCCAGCTGTCATTTCCAATCAAGCGATCTTAGTGGGATCTGTACAAGATGTGCGACCATTTTTGGCCATCGCCGATGCGTTTATTTTGCTCTCCAAAGCGGAAGGGCTTCCTAACTCTGCGTTAGAAGCATTGGCTCTAAATTGCCCTGTCATTTTGAGTGACATAGGGCCGCATCGAGAGATCGCTGAATTAGCCCTTAGTTGTGTTCATCTTATCGATCTTGAAGATAGTTCATCATTGAGCACTTTCCTCAATACTGAGTTTTCAACATGGCGTAACGCTATGTCAGCTCAGGTGTGTCGTGATATTACAGTAAGCGCGTTTAGTTCGCTTGTGAATTCAACCAGTTATCAATCATTATATACAAAGTATGAGGTGTAAGGTTGTCGCCTAAAGTTGCCGTAATTATGTCTGTTTATCGATCAGACAATTTAGACCATTTTAAGTTGGCTGTTGAGAGTATCTTGAGGCAAAGTTACTCATCGACAGACTTATTTATCTGGCGAGATGGCCCTGTGCCCGAATCAATCGATATCTATTTAGATACATTGACTGGATATAAGAACGTATTTATCACTCGCGCTCAAGAAAACCAAGGTTTAGCCGCTGCCCTTAACGCGATGATTGAGCTGGTGGTAAGTTCCCGTCAATACACGTTTATCGCCCGTATGGATAGTGATGATATCTCTTACCAAGAACGTATTGCTAAGCAGGTCAGCTTTTTTTTAGGCAATCCAAGTGTGGATGTGATCGGCACCGCCTGTAGAGAGTTTGGAAGTAGTTTTGCCTTAGAAGCGAAAGTCCTACCAGCCAAGCATGATCAACTGCTTGATTTTAGTATTGTCAGATGTCCGTTTATTCACCCTTCGGTGATGTTTCGAAGTGATGTCTTTGAACGCCCAGAAATTCGATATCCGACAAACACCGAACTTACGGAAGACCTTGCTTTGTGGTACATGTTGCTTTGTTCGGGAGCGCGATTCGCGAATATATCAGATGTGCTAATGGATTATCGTTTAAGTGAAGCGACGCTTTCGCGAAGGACTGGAATCGGTAAAGCATTTAGCGAGGTGAAAGTGCGTTATTACTACATGAGAAAGCTGAATCGCGTTTCTGCACGGAATGTACTTGGCGTTGCCTCGAGATTGCTTTTCCATGTAATGCCATTGCCACTGATTCGCTTTGCGTACAAGTATTTGCGTTAAAAACAGCATTAGCAGATCATTAATCGAGAATCGCTTGGCTCAACCGCGATTTTTTTGAGGGGTATTTTGTACTGTTCATGCAGAACTTTATCTCAATCTCTACTCAACTCATTGATGGCAAGTTATTTGAAGCCGCAGGAAAGAAAGGCGTTTTTTAAATAGGATTGAATCATATCGTTTAACAGTGACGGATTAGACTCCTATATCCGTGATCATTGAAGATGCTTGATTTCTCATAAAATCAGGATCATGCTACGCACCATGAAAATAATACTGACTCCTCAACAGAAACAACAACTCGAAGAGATGCACGACTCAGCTTGTGATGGTCGAGTGCGTGACCGCATCAAAGCGGTTTTACTCGCGTCTGAAGGTTGGAGCCAGGCGATGATTTCTCAAGCTCTTCGTATTCACGAATCGACAGGCGCTCGTCATCTCAGTGATTACGTTCTCTCTGAAAAACTTAAGCCTGAAAATGGTGGTAGCCAAAGCCGACTTTCTGCTGGGCAAACCATAAACCATGCTACTTATCGAACATCTGGCTGAGAAAACGTACTTTCATACCCACCAAATTGTCGCTTATGTACAAGCTGAGTTTGGTATCCGTTATACCGTTGCAGGAATGAACAAGTGGCTACATCATCACGGCTTCTCATATAAAAAGCCGAAAGGTGTACCGCACAAGTTTGACCCAGAGATGCAGCAAGCCTTTATCGAACATTACAACGAGACGCTAAGAAAAAGTGAAGACCCAGTGTTGGCCATGGATGCCGTTCATCCTACGCAGTCAACAAAACTCAGTTATGGCTGGATACGAAAAGGCCAAAACAAAGTGATTGAGACAACAGGCAGTCGAAGTCGTCTTAATATTATCGGTGCGTTACCACTTCAAAATATTGGCGCAACCGTGACAGAAACGTATGACACGATAAACAGCGAGAGCATCAATCCAATAGAGCGGTTATGGAAAGTGATGAATGAGTATGCGAGGAACAATATTTACTTCTCCTCGAAGGCTGAATTTACAACGGCTATTAATGAACTTTTCAATGTAACGCTGCCAAAAGTTGCAGGTTAACCGGTATCCAGAATTACGGATAATTTTCAGATTTTGAAACCTACATCTTCAAGTTGAGTGGGTATAGTTATGTTGTTTCAGCCGATGTCTTTCCCAGAAGCTGTCGAACAAAGCTCGTTATTTTCCACACATAAGTTAGTAGGGTTGCGTAAATGAGGAAGCAAGCTAGGAAACTATAGAACATAAATGCTTCACTAATTTTATTTATTTCGCCGTAAATGCCAAAGACCGCCAATAAAGTCGAAAAGCCACAGATCACGATGAGTGTTTGTCTCGAGCTAAGACCTAAGCGCTGGAAAATATGGTGTAGATGCTCTCTATCGGGTTTAAAGGGTGAATCTCCCCGTCGAATGCGACGTATCATGATAGCTGCCATGTCCATAAGTGGGATCGCAATAAGCCAAAGTGCCGTCACGGGTCTCATAAGCGGTTTATTTTCTGTTTGGCTAATACCAAGTAAGAGCCAAATAACGGTAAAGCCAATCATCATACTGCCCGCATCACCCATGAACACTTTGCGCTCGCGACCAAGTAGCCCAAGGTTCATTAAAATGTATGGTAGTAAGGCGACAATGATGACAACACACAGATATGTTAATCCGTGCTGGTCAGCGATATTTAGCAAGAATGCTAATGCGCCAAAAGTGACGATGGAGAGACCACCAAGAAGCCCATCAATCCCATCAACCATATTGAAAGCATTGATGGCGCCTATTACCGCAAGAATAGTGACAATACTACCAGTCGAGCCAAGGTAAAGGTTGCCAAATCCTAAAAGATTACCAAGGTTGTGTAGTTCCATTCCGGCAATATTAATCATCAGCAGTGATAACGCGGCTTGAATCACCATGCGTATTTTAAAACTCATATCAAATTTATCATCAAGCGCTCCCACAAAAGAAAGGATCGCTATAGATGCAAGATATAGCCCGCTATGATTGATGGTTTCAGGTCTAAATATCAAGTATTGGGCGAGCACTAAGCATATGGAAATCCCCCCGACAAGAGGAACGCACCCTACATGTAATTTGCGTGCATTGGGCTTGTCAACGAGGCCTATCCGTCTCGCAACTTTTCGCATCAAAAATAGGGTGGCAAAAGAAGAAAAGAATATGAAGGAGAGTTCTAAAAACATGGGCTAGTCAGTTGGTTTTGCAATGAGCGTTATAATGATGAATTCTAGCCTAGTTTACACCTTCAGCAAAGGTTTGCTTCTGGTTAATGTTGACCAGTTTTATTGCTTGTAGAAGGACACATTTGATGTTGGCTAGATGTGTTGTATGTGTAAAACGACGGTGTTTGTCTTGCTGGGTTTGTACTATCGGTAATATGCCTTTTTTGGTAATCTTTGAAAAAATTTTGTATGGACATCAATCAATGAAAATCGCAGTTGCGGGTACCGGCTACGTTGGATTATCCAATGCCATGCTTTTGGCGCAGAACCACCAAGTTGTCGCAGTAGATATCATCAAAGAAAAAGTCGATCTATTAAACAACCAACAATCTCCGATTATAGACACTGAGATTGAATGTTTTTTATCAAATAAGTCGTTAAACTTTACCGCTACGCTAGACAAAGAAGCCGCGTATCGAGATGCTGAGTTTGTTATCATTGCGACACCGACGGATTACGACCCACAGACTAATTACTTCAACACCTCTTCAGTTGAAGCAGTGATCCATGACGTAATGACTATTAATCCTGATGCTGTAATGGTGATTAAGTCTACGGTTCCTGTTGGTTATACCGCTCGAATTAAGAAAGAGTTGGGTTGTGAGAACGTAATTTTTTCTCCAGAGTTTCTTCGAGAAGGCAAAGCACTTTACGATAATCTTCACCCATCTCGCATCATTGTTGGTGAACGAAGTGAGCGTGCGGAGGTTTTTGCAAACTTACTGGTTGAGGGGGCAGTAAAGGATGATATTCAAGTGCTTTTTACCGATTCGACAGAAGCTGAAGCGGTAAAGCTCTTCTCAAATACCTATCTTGCTATGCGTGTTGCGTACTTCAATGAGCTGGATTCATACGCGGAAGCGCACGGCCTAGACGCACGCCAAATTATCGAAGGCGTGGGGTTAGATCCTCGCATTGGCAACCATTATAACAACCCATCATTTGGTTATGGTGGTTACTGCTTGCCAAAAGATACCAAACAGCTATTAGCAAACTACCAAGATGTACCGAATAACATTATTGGCGCCATTGTTGATGCTAACCGTACACGAAAAGACTTTATTGCTGATTCGGTTATCAAACGTCAACCCAAAGTCGTTGGGGTATACCGTTTGATCATGAAAGCGGGTTCGGATAACTTCCGCGCTTCCTCAATTCAAGGAATCATGAAACGTATCAAAGCTAAAGGCATTGAAGTAGTGGTGTATGAGCCTGTTTTGAAAGAAGCTGAATTTTTCCACTCTCGTGTAATCAAAGATTTGAATGAGTTTAAGCAAACAGCGGATGTGATAATCTCAAATCGCATGGTGGATGAAATAGCTGACGTTGCGGATAAAGTTTACACCCGTGATTTGTTTGGTGGTGATTAGGTCTAGGCTCTAGGCCCTAACTCCAAAATCATTTTGAGACTTAAATATGAAATATCTAGTTACTGGCGCGGCAGGATTTATTGGTAGTGCCACGATTAAAAAGCTCACAGAGCAAGGCCACAATGTGGTTGGCATCGATAATATCAACGACTATTACGATGTAAATCTTAAACAGGCTCGGTTGGCACGTATAGAGCATCCGTTATTTTCTTTTATTCAATTAGATATCGCAGATCGAGAGGCATTGGCGAATTTATTTGCAACGCAACAGTTTGAACGAGTGATTCATTTAGCTGCGCAAGCGGGAGTCCGTTACTCGTTGGAAAACCCACACGCTTACGCGGATTCTAACTTAGTGGGCCATTTGAATATTCTTGAAGGGTGTCGACAAACTAAGGTTAAGCACTTAATTTATGCCTCTTCGAGCTCTGTGTATGGGCTGAATGAGAAAGTGCCTTTTGCCACGTCAGATTCTGTAGATCACCCAGTATCGCTTTATGCGGCCACCAAAAAATCTAATGAGTTGATGGCGCACAGCTATTCCCATCTCTATGATATTCCAACCACAGGTTTGCGCTTTTTCACCGTATATGGTTCTTGGGGCCGACCGGATATGGCGCCGTTTATTTTCACCAAGAAAATTCTTGGTGGTGAAACGATAGACATCAACAACAATGGTGATATGTGGAGAGACTTTACCCATGTAGATGATATCGTGGAAGGTGTTGTTCGGATTGCTGATGTTATCCCAACCCGAAATGAATCTTGGACTGTTGAAGTTGGAACACCAGCAACGAGCTCTGCGCCATACTCGGTTTATAACATTGGTCATGGTTCTCCTATCAATCTGATGGATTTTGTGCAAGCAATTGAAAATGAACTTGGTATTGAAGCAAAGAAAAATTTTCGCGAAATGCAACCAGGTGATGTTTATCAGACTTACGCAGACACGGAAGATCTATTTGTTGCTACTGGTTACAAGCCAAAAGTCACCGTAAAAGAGGGTGTTGCTGAGTTCGTTTCTTGGTATAGAGAGTTCTACAGCAAGTAATATATCTTGGAGTAGAACTCGTTGTGTTTCGAGCTAGGTTGATAAGAAAACCTAGCTCTTTTTGGTGTCTATGACACTACTTGTTTCTTTTCCTCACTAACGCAAGGCACCATGGTTTAGCGAGCGCTTGTAGGCATTGCCACAACAATTTTCGTTGTTGTTAGTGATCCAGCTGTTGTCTGTTGCATTGAGTGCATTTTCAAATGCAATATTTGGCACGTGATGTTCAGTAATTGTCACCTTAGTATGCATTTTTGCCAACTTACTCGAGCATTGCTCTGTTGGAAAACCATCTTTTTTATTCTGTCGTAGTATATAGAACAAGACGAACAAGGCAGTGTTTTCCATCTCTGTCCGAATGCAAGTGAGTCGGATGCGTACCGAAGGCTCTGCACGATAAACTCGCGATTACGATAGACAGTATCCGGTGTTTTTTATCTTGGCCTGTTGTCCAGCTAATAAGGAGTAAGCATGCAAGTCATTCACCATGGGGGAAAGGATACCGTCACAGGCTCTTGTCATGAGTTTCGCGCTGCGGGTATCGCACTCTTAATCGATTGTGGGCTTTTCCAAGGGAAAGATGCGCGGCCTCCAGAAGTGGATTTCCCTGTCAAACATATTGATGCTTTAGTGCTGACTCATGCGCACATCGATCATATTGGTCGTATTCCTTGGCTACTTGCCGCAGGATTTTCTGGTTCTATCTACTGTACGGAAGCGACTGCTGAACTCGTTCCGCTGATGCTAGAGGATGGGCTAAGGTTACAGTTAGGCTTAAACCACAAACAGTTACACCAAGTGCTCGATTTGGTCAAAAAACGCGTAAAACCAGTGAAGTATGGAGAATGGTTAAGGCTGACTCCTCGCGTAACAAATGGCAATCGGGCTTCGCGCTCTGTTTCTTATGCTTTAGAAAACTACCTCTATCTGCGTTTTAATCCTGCTGGTCATATACTGGGTTCAGCCTATTTGGAGTTTAAGCTACCAAACGATGAAATCGTGGTTTTCTCTGGTGATTTAGGTCCGAGAAATACCCCGCTACTGCCAGATCCCATTTCGCCTCCTCGAGCCGATTATCTGTATATAGAAAGCACTTATGGTGACAAATTGCATGAAAGCGTTGAAGAAAGAGGAGAGCGCCTCAAGTCGATCATCAATCGCTCATTGCAAGACGGTGGCACCATCTTGATTCCTGCGTTTAGTGTCGGCCGCACACAAGAGTTGTTGTTTGATATTGAGCAGTTGATATTTGAGCATAATATCGGTACCGACATCCCTATTATTCTCGATTCGCCATTAGCCAAAAGAGTAACTCAATCGTATCGCCGATTTAAAAAACTATGGGGAAAGGAGGCGAAACGTCGGCTGGAGGTGCATCGCCATCCGTTGGCCTTTGAACAATGCATAACGATAGATGATTATCGTCAACATAAAACATTAGTGAATCGTCTCGCATCAACAGGGGAGCCAGCGATTGTGGTTGCCGCATCTGGCATGTGCCAAGGTGGCCGGATTATGGACTATCTCCAAGCGTTGTTGCCAGATGAGCGTACGGATGTGTTGTTTGCTGGATATCAGGCGAACGGTACTTTGGGGCGTGAGATTCAGTCTGGTGAGAAAACGGTACAAATTGAGCAGAAAATGGTGGAGGTTCGCGCTCAGATACATACGATGTCTGGATACTCGGCCCATGCAGACCAAGCAGACCTACTGGCCTTTATTCAAGGTATTGCGCAAAAGCCGAAGGAGATCTATTTGATCCATGGTGAAGAGGAAGCAAAACAAAGCTTGCTCCGAGCCATGCAGTTTTAGGTTTCTGGTTTCTTTTGTCTTTTCTTCATTTTTATCTTTTACTTGCTTTAGTCCTTAGTCCTTAGTCCTTAGTCCTTAGTCCTTAGTCCTTAGTCCTTAGTCCTTAGTCCTTAGTCCTTAGTCCCTAGTCCCTAGTCCCTAGTCTCTTATCTCATCATCTTCGCGCACGCGGGGAGTCATTGTTCAGCTAGCGCTGTAGTTTGCTGCGACTAAATCTCTAATTCTGCCTCTGCCACATTTTTTGAATGTACCAATTCATTTCTATTTCCCAAACCTGAATCCATATATAGAATGTTGAACTGTAAAAAAATGAGCTTTAAAATTAAGTAAATTGCAGTTCTTTCGTCTTTTCTTTTTTATTTTGAGCTAATTAAGAAAGTCTGCTTGTTCAATGTATTCTTAAGAAGGATGACATCTTGAAACGAAGCCTTTTGTCGCTTTTGATTGCTTCTATGCTGGTGGCTTGTGGGAGTGAAGATCAAGTACTTGCCCCCGTTCTCCCTCCAACGGTAGAACCAGAGCTGCCCGATATTGGGGTTGATGATCCGATCATCGTCAGCGCCTTATCTTTGGATGGGCATTTGATATTGAGTGGTTCGATTGAGTGTAATGGTGGGCCAGCAAATCAGTTCGATGTTCCTCAAAAAGAGGATGTCGTGTGCATGGTGCAAGGTCGCACACTTGCAACCTTCACAACCCCATACGTTGCGGAACAAACTCGCAGTCGTGCCGTCAATGTGGAAGTCTTGTCGCTGGCTCAAGCCGATGAATACAAAGCTTCACCAGTACGTTTGAGCAATATTCAAACGCTGATTAAAAACATCGGTAGCACTCAGGGCAATACAATAGAGCTGGATTTGTCTTCGTCACGCGATGCGCTCACGTTCGAACATTATTTTGACCACAACCTAGATATGCCTGTTGATGAGTTTCGAGCGTTGATCACTGAGAAAGTGAGCAATGATAACCAAGTGGATAAGCAGCCTACAACGCACGTGCCCGATGTTCCACCGGCGGTGACGCCTGGCGCATCGAGTGACTTAACGAGTGGTTTTGTGTCAGCAAGTGCTGAAGAGTCTCTGGTTTATAAACCGAGCGAAGTTATCTTAAGTCAAGCGCAGTTGCTTAATGAGCAAGGTTTGCCTGTCAATGGTATTGCGTATTTCAGTGCCCATGGTCGAGGTGTCTCTGGAGTCGATAAGCAAGGAAATATGATCGGTGATGGCCGCTTTGAATTCTCTTGGGGCGAAAACATCAGTTTTGCTATCGATACGTTTGAACTGGGTGAGATACGTGGCAACAAAACGGCCTTCCAGCTAACAGAACTTGCTCAAGGAAATGAGGGGAAAAACGTTGAAAAACTGGTGCATCGTTATGCCGACCGTACTGACAGTAAAGTAACGCTGCCTCAACAAGTCACGGAGGTTTTTGCCCTCTATCCGAACGTGGTCAATGAAGCGATCTCTTTGTCGCTCAATAGTGATGATACGTTACTTGACGTGGGTGGAGGTCAAACGCAACTGGTTCCGGGTGAATTCGAACAGCAATTTGCTCATGGCCTCGCTGCGGATATCGATCAGCAGCTCGCCAAGCCATCTTCTCGCTCAAACTTTGAGCTACCAGTGGTTAAAGGCGCACTCGATCCGCAAGCAAGCCGCATTCAAGCGGATATCCAAAAACTTTGGGGAGCTACTCACCAAGCACAACAAGCCGGATGGAAAAAAGTAGAGCGTTTCCATGTGTTCCATGACAGCACCAACTTCTACGGGAGTACAGGTAATGCACGCGGTCAGGCGGCGGTGAATATTGCCAATAGCGCGTTTCCGGTCATGATGGCTCGTAACGACAACAATTACTGGATCGACTTTGGTCAACCGAAAGCTTGGGATGCGCAAGGTCTGGCGTTTATCACCGAAGCCCCTTCTTCTGCGGTGCCAGAAAAAGTGTCGGCGGAAACGGCGACCTTCAATCTGCCTTTCATGAGCATTGGTGAGTTGGGCAAAGGCAAAGTGATGGTGATGGGCAACGCGCGATACAACAGTGTGTTGGTTTGCCCGAATGGCTTTAGTTGGAATGGCGGGGTGAATCAAGATGGCTCGTGTAAGCAATCCAGCGACACTGACGACATGGCAAACTTTTTTGCTAACACACTCCTCTATTTAACCGACAAATCAGCGCAAGAGCTGACGGTTGGCACCAATATTCCTTATGTCTACTTTAAGCGTCATGGTCAAGTGATGGGCGAGCGGGCCGATTTTGTTATCGATCCTCGTTTAGCGGCTAAAACGGAGCAACTCTCTGATTTTGGCCATCTTGACCCTGAAGCGATGCCCGTTGTGATCATCAATGGGTATGAGTATTTAGGTCATGCGGGTATCGGCCCGTACGATCTGCCAATGAGTGCCAATATCAATAAGCCTAAATTGAGCCAGCAAGATGTCTCGGATCTCATTGACTACGTGAATCGTGGTGGCAATGTTTTGATGATGGAGACCATCATCAATCGTGCTAACGCGGGTGAAGTTGCTCGGCTACTCGATAGTGCAGGCATCGCGTTTGGCATGGGGCAAAGTGTGGTGCCAAATGGCAATGGACCAAGTGGCGGTTATCCTGATCGCCCGCGCAATCAGCGTCAGTACGGTATTTGGGTGTTAGAGCGCTATGCGGCGGTACAAGGCGCGGATGGTAAACCAGTATTGCCGTACACCATTAAAGACGATGGTTCGGTTGAGTGGCAATATCAAGTAGAAGGCAAGCCAGATGATAAACCCAATCTAGAGATGGCTCGTTGGCCTGAATTGGATGAGCAGGGCGAGCCAGTGCTGGATAAAGATGGCAACCCGATCATTAATGTTGCCTTTATTGATGAATCACAGCATTGGCGTAAAGATGAAGAGGGCCATGTGGTTGTCGATCAACATCAACAGCCTATATTGGATGAAGACAGCCTTGCCAAGGCAAAGCAACGTATTTTGAACGCTTTCTTGGTAGACGGAGAACCCGCTTATCAAGAGTGTCACGATAGCCAATTTCATTATGAAGTGAACTGTTTGGAATACCGCCCAGGGAACGGCATACCCACTGGTGGGGGTATGCATGTGCCTTATTACACTGAGCTCAAACTTGGTGAAGCGGAATCGCAAGCCATGGTGAAAGCGGCGAACTTAGGGACCAATATTGAAGCGCTGTATCAGCATGAGCGCTATTTTCGTACCAAAGGGAAAGTGGGTGAGCGTTTAAGTAGTGTTGATCTCAGCCGTATCTACCAGAATATGACGGTTTGGCTATGGAACGACCTCGAGTATCGTTACGAATCAAGCAGTGATGATGAGTTAGGTTTCCAGCGTTTTACTCAATTCTTAAACTGTTACACCAATGATGTGGCTGGCGGTAACACTCATTGCCCAGAAGAGGTGAAATCTGAGTTGAACCGGTTGAACATGGTCTATGGTGATGCGTCTGGTGAGTATGCCGGTCAAATGAACCCTAGCTACCCGCTCAACTATATGGAAAAACCGTTAACCCGATTAATGCTTGGTCGCTCTTTTTGGGATTTAGACATCAAGGTGGATGTCCGTGCATTTCCTGGGGAAGCTGGTGAGGGGGCGGGTGGCCGCAATGTTACTTTGGATATGCGTAATTTGACGACCGCATGGTTTGCGGGCAACCGTCAGCCAACAGGGCAGTGGGCGGTCGCGCAGCAGCCGTTTACGGTATCGGTGGCTGGGGAGGAAGCGCCCGTCACTATCACTATCGCTTTGGCTGATGATTTAACTGGTCGCGAAAAACATGAGCTTGGTTTGCAGCGCCCGCCAAGAATGACCAAGTCGTTCGTCATTGGTGGTGGCCATGCCACAAGTCAGCAGTTTACCATTCCTTATGGTGGGTTGATTTATGCCCAAGGTGGCAATAGCGAGCAAGTGAGCTTAACGTTTAGTGGCACGGTTGATGCGCCTCTGTTTAAACAGGGCAAATGGCAAAATCCAAAGACCTCTCCTGCGCCAATGGGGGAGGTGATTTCAGATACCTTTGTCTTTACTGCCCCGAAAGCGAATTTAAATGCTTCTGGTTACTCTGGTGGTATCGAACAGTTCGCACGGGATCTCGATCGTTTTTCGGCGGATCTCAATGATTTTTACGCTCGCGATGAAGGTGTTGAAGGGCGCTTAAATCGTCAAGCGACCAGTTCAAGTAATCCTAATAACCGCCATCACTTTGTAAATGATGTTGCGATCAGTATTGGTGCGGCTCACTCTGGTTACCCAGTGATGAATGCGAGCTTTAATGCCAAGAGCCAAAGTCTAAATACAGCGCCACTGAACAGCTGGCTGTTATGGCATGAGGTTGGACATAACGCCGCAGAGGCACCGTTTAATGTCGATGGCGCAACGGAAGTGGTGAATAACCTACTGGCGTTGTACATGCAGGATCTACACTTAGGAAAAATGGCGCGCGTTGAGCAAGACATCCGAATCGCGCCAGATTTTGTGCGTATGGAGAATGGTCATGCATGGGGCGCGGGCGGTGCGGGTGAACGCCTAGTGATGTTTGCACAGCTGAAAGAGTGGGCCGAGAGTGAATTTGATATTCAGCAGTGGTATGGCGATGAGTTACCAAGTTACTACAGCTCGGAAGAAGGGCTCACAGGGTGGAACCTCTTTAAGTTAATGCATCGATTAACGCGTAATGAGACAGAGGGTTTGTCTGAGCTAAAAGGTGAGAATATGTGCCAAGCCTCAGGGTTTGGAAAGAGTGACATGTTGATGCTTTGCGCCTCTTATGCGGCTCAAATGGATCTGAGTACTTTCTTCCAAGCGTGGAATCCGGGGTCTAAAGCGTTTCTCTACCCAGGTGACCCAACACCAAGGTATGAAGGCGGGATTACGCAAAGTGGGCTAGACAAGGTGAAAGAGCTCAAGTTGCCTGAACCACAACGTGATCCATTAGCGATAAATCAGTTATCAAGATAATAGACAAGGCCCTAGCTCTCTAGGGCCTTTGTTTTCGTGCTAAGTTGCAGTTACCTTTCTAGTTTTCTAGTTTTCTAGTTTTCTAGTTTTCTAGTTTTCTAGTTTTCTAGTTTTCTAGTTTTCTAGCTCCTAGTTCCTAGTTCCTAGTTCCTAGCTCTCTAGTTTCCTTCACTTCTGACTTGTATTTGAGCTCTGGGTCGATTCATTTCTTTCTCATCGTTTACCTCATTATCCTGTGTCTACGGGAAAAGGGCTGGTGGTCGGGGCGCGCGATTGATTCCGTCTATTGTCTATGTCTATCACTCTATATTGAGGTTTAAGCTCGGCCGATGTGACTCTCGTTGCTAGGGTTCCAATCCATGGAATCTTTCTCCGATTATTTTTCAAACAGCCCTTGCAAGCAAAACTGTGATCTGTATAATACGCCGCACTGACTTGTTCAGTTGTGAACCAATGAGCAGCGAGGAGCCAGCAGCTTCGGTTGTAGGGTAATGTATACTCAGCTTATGTTCGCAGTTAATACAATTAGCTTATCTATTTTAGTGTTCCTATCTGATAGCGTTCCTTCCATAGATACATGGTTAATCGAAAATTAACTGACAATGCGTCCTAATCTTGGATGCTACGGTTTCACATAAATCAATCGGCATTCTCTCGTCTTAACGAGTTTGAGTGGCGATATTGTTTGTGTAATTTTTAATATTGGAGCTCTGTCTCATGCAGAACCAACGTATCCGTATCCGCCTTAAAGCTTTCGATTACAAACTAATCGACGCTTCAACAGCGGAAATCGTTGAAACAGCTAAGCGCACTGGCGCACAGGTTCGTGGTCCAATCCCACTACCTACTCGTAAAGAGCGTTTCACCGTTCTTATCTCTCCACACGTTAACAAGAAAGCTCGTGACCAGTACGAAATTCGTACTCACAAGCGTCTAATCGACATCGTTGAGCCAACAGACAAAACTGTTGACGCTCTGATGCGTCTAGACCTTGCTGCAGGCGTTGACGTTCAAATTAGCCTAGGTTAAGGGAGATTAGAAGAATGATTGGTCTAATCGGTCGTAAAGTGGGCATGACCCGCGTATTTACTGAAGAAGGCGTTTCTATCCCTGTAACTGTTGTTGAGGTTGAAGCGAACCGTGTTGCTCAAGTGAAAACTCTTGAGACTGACGGCTATGCAGCAATCCAAGTTACAGCTGGTACAAAGAAAGCTAACCGCGTAAACAAAGCTGAAGCAGGTCACTTTGCTAAAGCTGGCGTTGAAGCTGGTCGTGGTCTTTGGGAATTCCGTTTAGAAAACGGCGAAGAGTTTGCAGTTGGTTCAGAACTAACTGTTGAACTATTCAACGAAGTTAAAAAAGTAGACGTTACTGGTACATCTAAGGGTAAAGGTTTCCAAGGCACTGTTAAGCGCTGGAACTTCCGCACTCAAGATATGACTCACGGTAACTCATTGTCTCACCGTGCTCCTGGTTCTATCGGTCAATGTCAGACTCCAGGTCGCGTATTTAAAGGCAAGAAAATGGCAGGTCACATGGGTGCTGAGCGTGTAACGACTCAAAACCTAGAGATCGTACGTGTTGACGCTGAGCGCAATCTGCTTCTTATTAAAGGTGCAGTCCCTGGCGCAACTGGCGGTAACGTGATCGTTAAACCAGCTGTTAAAGCATAACGTCTAGGAGTAAGTAATGGAATTGATGGTTAAAGGTGCTGCTGCACTAACTGTTTCCGAAGCTACTTTCGGACGTGAGTTCAACGAAGCTCTTGTTCATCAAGTAGTTGTTGCGTACGCAGCAGGTGCTCGTCAAGGTACTCGTGCTCAAAAAACACGTTCAGAAGTTTCTGGCGGTGGTGCTAAGCCATGGCGTCAAAAAGGTACTGGCCGTGCACGTGCTGGTACAATCCGTAGCCCACTATGGCGTACAGGTGGTGTTACTTTTGCTGCGAAACCACAAGATCACAGCCAAAAAGTAAACAAGAAAATGTACCGTGGTGCGATGAAGAGCATTCTTTCTGAGCTAGTTCGTCAAGAGCGTCTAATCGTTGTTGATAACTTCTCTGTTGAAGCACCAAAAACGAAAGAGCTAGTTGCTAAGCTTAAAGAACTTGAGCTAAACGACGTGCTTATCGTAACTGGCGAAGTAGACGAGAATCTATTCTTAGCTGCACGTAACCTATACAAAGTTGACGCACGTGACGTAGCTGGTATTGATCCAGTTTCTCTAATCGCGTTTAACAAGGTTCTAATGACTGCTGACGCAGTTAAGCAAGTTGAGGAGATGCTGGCATGATCACTCAAGAGCGTCTACTAAAAGTTCTACGTGCACCGCACATCTCTGAAAAAGCAACTATGGCAGCTGAGAAAGCGAACACTATCGTTTTCAAAGTAGCGAAAGATGCAACTAAGAAAGAGATCAAAGCAGCTGTAGAACAGCTATTTGAAGTTGAAGTTAAGTCTGTAAATACTCTTATCACTAAGGGTAAGACCAAGCGTCAAGGTCTACGCCAAGGCCGTCGTTCAGACGTGAAGAAAGCGTACGTTACTTTGAAAGAAGGTCAAGATCTTGACTTTGTTGGCGGCGCGGAATAACAGGAGTAGTTGAATAATGGCTATTGTTAAATGTAAGCCGACTTCGGCTGGTCGTCGTCACGTTGTTAAAGTTGTTAACGCTGACCTACACAAGGGCAAGCCTTACGCACCTCTTCTAGAGAAAAACTCTAAGAACGGTGGTCGTAACAACAACGGTCGTATCACAGTACGTCACATCGGTGGTGGTCATAAGCAACACTACCGTGTAGTTGACTTCAAACGTACTAAAGACGGTATCCCAGCGAAAGTTGAGCGTCTAGAATACGATCCAAACCGTAGCGCAAACATCGCTCTAGTTCTGTACGCAGACGGTGAGCGTCGTTACATCATTGCACCTAAAGGTATGCAAGCTGGTGACGTTATCCAATCTGGTGTTGATGCACCGATCAAAGCGGGTAACACTCTACCAATGCGCAACATCCCAGTAGGTTCTACAATTCACTGTGTTGAATTGACTCCTGGTAAAGGTGCACAGTTGGCTCGTTCAGCGGGTGCTTACGCTCAGCTAGTAGCTCGTGATGGTTCTTACGTAACTATCCGTCTACGTTCTGGCGAAATGCGTAAAGTTCTATCTGAAGGTCGCGCAACAATCGGTGAAGTTGGTAACTCTGAGCACATGCTTCGTGAGCTTGGTAAAGCTGGTGCAAGTCGCTGGCGTGGTGTTCGTCCAACCGTTCGCGGTGTGGTAATGAACCCAGTAGATCACCCACACGGTGGTGGTGAAGGTCGTACTTCTGGTGGCCGTCATCCAGTTTCACCTTGGGGTGTACCAACTAAAGGCTACAAGACTCGTAGCAACAAACGCACTGACAAGTACATCGTACGTCGTCGTAACAAGTAATCTATATAAAGAGGAATCGCCATGCCACGTTCTCTCAAGAAAGGTCCATTTATTGACCTACACTTGCTGAAGAAGGTAGAGAAAGCGGTGGAAAGCGGAGACAAAAAGCCACTTAAGACTTGGTCCCGTCGTTCAATGATCATCCCTACGATGATCGGTTTGACCATCGCTGTCCATAATGGTCGTCAGCACGTTCCAGTTTTCGTTACCGAAGAAATGATCGGTCACAAACTGGGTGAATTCGCACCAACTCGTACTTACCGCGGTCACGCTGCGGATAAGAAAGCTAAGAAGCGTTAAGGAGTAAATAATGGAAGCTATTGCTAAACATAACTTTGCTCGCATTTCGCCTCAGAAAGCTCGCTTAGTTGCGGATCTAATCCGTGGTAAATCTGTTGACCAAGCTCTTGAAATCCTAACGTTCAGCAACAAAAAAGCTGCTGTACTAGTTAAGAAAGTTCTTGAGTCTGCTATCGCTAACGCGGAGCACAACGAAGGTGCAGATATTGACGATCTGAATGTTGCAAAAATCTTTGTAGATGAAGGCCCAACCATGAAGCGTATTATGCCTCGTGCAAAAGGTCGTGCGGATCGTATCTTGAAGCGTTCAAGCCACATCACTGTTGTTGTAGCAGATCGCTAGAGACTAGGAGAGTAAGCAATGGGTCAAAAAGTACATCCTAATGGTATTCGTCTAGGCATCGTTAAGCCTTGGAATGCTACATGGTTTGCTAACACCAAAGATTTCGCTGACAACCTAGACGGCGACTTCAAGGTACGTCAGTTCCTAACTAAGGAACTAGCAAAAGCGTCTCTATCACGCATCGTTATCGAGCGTCCTGCTAAGAGCATTCGTGTGACTATTCACACTGCTCGCCCAGGTATCGTTATCGGTAAGAAAGGTGAAGACGTTGAGAAGCTACGCACAGCTGTAGCAAAAATCGCAGGTGTACCAGCGCAAATTAACATCGCTGAAGTACGTAAGCCTGAACTAGATGCGCAACTTGTTGGTGACAGCATCGCGTCTCAGCTAGAGCGTCGTGTTATGTTCCGTCGTGCTATGAAGCGCGCAGTACAAAACGCAATGCGTCTAGGTGCTAAGGGTATCAAAGTGGAAGTAAGTGGCCGTCTAGGCGGTGCTGAAATCGCACGTTCTGAGTGGTACCGTGAAGGCCGTGTGCCTCTACACACTCTACGTGCAGACATTGATTACGCAACTTCTTCGGCTCACACCACATACGGTGTAATCGGCATTAAAGTTTGGATCTTCAAAGGTGAGATTCTAGGCGGTATGCCAGCAGCAACTGAAGCTGCAGAGCCAAAGGCTGACAAGCCTAAGAAGCAGCGTAAAGGCCGTAAGTAAGGAGTCGACAGATGCTACAACCTAAACGTACTAAGTTCCGTAAGGTTCATACTGGTCGTAACCGCGGTCTAGCTAAAGGTACTGAAGTAAGCTTTGGTTCTTTTGGTCTTAAAGCTGTTGGCCGTGGTCGTTTGACTGCTCGTCAAATCGAAGCTGCACGTCGTGCTATGACGCGTCATATCAAGCGTCAAGGTAAAATCTGGATCCGTGTGTTCCCAGACAAACCAATCACAGAAAAACCACTTGAAGTTCGTCAAGGTAAGGGTAAAGGTAACGTTGAGTACTGGGTAGCCCAAATCCAACCTGGTAAGGTTATGTACGAAGTTGATGGTGTACCTGAAGAATTGGCGCGTGAAGCGTTCCGCCTAGCGGCTCGCAAACTGCCATTCAAGACTACATTTGTAACTAAGCAGGTGATGTGATGAAAGCACAAGATCTACGCGAAAAGAGCGTTGAAGAGCTTAACGCTGAGCTATTGAATTTGCTACGTGAACAGTTCAACTTGCGCATGCAAGCTGCAACTGGTCAACTTCAGCAGACTCATACTCTGAAAGCTGTACGCCGTGATATCGCACGTGTGAAAACTGTTTTGACTGAGAAGGCAGGCGCATAATGAGCGACAAAATTCGTACTCAACTAGGTCGTGTTGTTAGCGACAAGATGGACAAGTCTATCGTTGTTGCTATCGAGCGCATGGTGAAGCACCCTATCTACGGTAAATTCGTTAAGCGCACGACTAAAGTTCACGCACATGACGAAAACAACGAGTGTGGCATTGGCGACACTGTTGAAATCGTTGAGTGTCGTCCACTGTCTAAGACTAAGTCTTGGACTTTGGTAAAAGTTGTAGAAAAAGCGAAGATCTAATCTTCACTATTCTATGAATATAAACGGCTCCAAAAATTTTTTGGGGCCGTTTATTTTTTGACTACCCAATCACAAAAAAGGGTGGTACAATTCGCGTCCCTTATAAAGAGGCAGCCCGACCCGAGAGGGTCTAGTTTTTTTAATATTTAGCGGAGCACTAACATGATCCAAATGCAAAGTATGCTGGACGCAGCTGATAACTCAGGCGCTCGCAGCGTAATGTGTATTAAGGTTCTGGGTGGCTCTCACCGCCGTTATGCACATATCGGTGACGTTATCAAAGTTACTGTTAAGGAAGCAATTCCTCGCGGTAAAGTTAAAAAAGGTGACGTTCTGAAGGCGGTGGTAGTTCGCACCCGTAAAGGCGTACGTCGTCCAGACGGTTCTGTCATTCGCTTCGACCGAAATGCTTGCGTACTGTTGAACAACAACAGTGAGCAACCTATCGGTACACGTATCTTTGGTCCTGTGACTCGCGAACTTCGTGGCGATAAGTTCATGAAGATCGTTTCACTGGCTCCAGAAGTTCTGTAAGGAGCGGCAAATAATGGCAGCTAAAATCCGTCGTAACGACGAAGTAATCGTTCTTGCTGGTAAAGATAAAGGCAAGAAAGGTAAAGTAACTAAGGTCCTAGCAACTGGTAAAGTTGTTGTTGAAGGTATCAACCTAGTTAAGAAACATCAGAAACCTGTTCCAGCTCTAGGTATCCAAGGCGGTATCGTTGAGCAAGAAGCAGCTATCGACGTTTCTAACGTGGCTATCTTCAATGCAGCTACTGGCAAAGCTGACCGTATCGGTTTCCGTTTTGAAGACGGCCAAAAGGTTCGTTTCTTCAAGTCTAACGGTGAAACTGTTTCTAACTAATTTAGAAAGTAATTTGGAGTTCTACTATGGCGAAACTGCATGATTACTACAAGTCGTCTGTAGTCGCTGAACTGACCAAACAGTTCGGTTACACAAGCGTCATGCAAGTCCCTAGAATCGAAAAGATCACCCTTAACATGGGTGTGGGCGATGCTATCAACGATAAGAAACTGCTAGAAAACGCAGCTGCTGATATGGCAACGATCTCTGGTCAAAAGCCACTTATCACTAAAGCGCGTAAGTCTGTTGCAGGCTTCAAAATTCGTGAAGGCTACCCAATCGGTTGTAAAGTAACCTTGCGTGGCGAACGTATGTGGGATTTTATGGAGCGTCTAATCTCTATCGCTCTTCCACGTGTACGTGACTTCCGTGGTGTTAACGCTAAGTCTTTTGACGGTCGCGGTAACTACAGCATGGGCGTTCGCGAGCAAATCATCTTCCCGGAAATCGACTTTGATAAAGTTGATCGTGTACGCGGTTTAGACATCACTATTACGACGTCTGCTGGTACTGATGAGGAAGGCCGTGCTCTGCTGGCTGCCTTTAACTTCCCATTCCGTAAGTAAGGTGAAGGGTTACTGTTATGGCTAAACAATCAATGAAAGCACGTGAAGTAAAACGTGCAAAGCTAGTAGCTAAGTTCGCTGAAAAGCGTGCTTCTCTAAAAGCTATCATCAGCGATGTAAATGTATCTGAAGAAGATCGTTGGAATGCGGTTCTAAAACTGCAAACTCTTCCACGTGATTCTAGTGCGTCACGTCAGCGCAACCGTTGTAACCAAACTGGTCGTCCACACGGTTACCTACGTAAATTCGGTCTGAGCCGTATCAAAGTTCGTGAAGCTTGCATGAAAGGCGAGATTCCTGGACTTCGTAAGGCTAGCTGGTAATTGCCACTTTAATCATTTGGAGTAAATCATATGAGCATGCAAGATCCGATTTCGGATATGCTGACCCGTATTCGTAACGGTCAGGCAGCAAACAAAGTTGCTGTTAAAATGCCTTCTTCAAAGCTGAAAGTTGCAATCGCTGCACTACTAAAGGCTGAAGGTTACATCGTTGACTTCGCTGTTGAAGGCGAAGCAAAACCTGAGCTAGAAGTTACTCTTAAGTACTTCCAAGCTAAACCAGTAATCGAGCAACTTAAGCGTGTTTCACGCCCAGGTCTGCGCGTCTACAAGAAGAAAGACGATCTGCCATCTGTAATGGGTGGTCTAGGTGTTGCTGTAGTTTCCACTTCCAAGGGTCTGATGTCAGACCGCGCTGCTCGCAAAGCAGGTCTTGGTGGTGAAATCATCTGCTACGTAGCTTAATAGGAGTAGAATATGTCTCGTGTTGCTAAAGCACCTGTCGCTATTCCAGCTGGCGTAGAGGTGAAACTGAACGGCCAAGAAATCACTGTAAAAGGTGCTAAAGGTGAACTATCTCGCGTTATCAACAACGCAGTAGTTGTCGCTCAGGAAGAAAACAAGCTAACTTTCGGTCCTCGCGAAGGTGTTGCTAACGCATGGGCTCAAGCAGGTACTGCTCGCGCTCTAGTTAACAACATGGTTGTAGGTGTTACTGAAGGCTTTACCCGTAAGCTAACCCTTAAGGGTGTAGGTTACCGTGCTGCTATTAAAGGCAACGCGGTTGGTCTAACTCTTGGCTTCTCTCACCCAGTTGAGCATGAATTGCCAGCGGGTATCAAAGCTGAGTGTCCTAGCCAAACTGAAATCGTTTTAACTGGTTGTGATAAGCAGTTGATCGGTCAAGTAGCAGCTGACATTCGTGCTTACCGCGCGCCTGAGCCTTACAAAGGTAAAGGTATTCGTTACGCAGATGAAAATGTGCGTAGTAAAGAAGCTAAGAAGAAGTAAGGTAACACTATGGATAAGAAAGCATCTCGCATCCGTCGTGCTACACGTGCACGTCGTAAGATTGCAGAACTTGGTGCAACTCGCCTGGTAGTACACCGTACTCCTCGCCACGTTTACGCTCAAGTTATCGCGGCAAACGGCTCTGAGGTTATCGCAGCAGCTTCTACTGTAGAAAAAGCGATCCGTGAGCAAGTGAAATACACTGGTAACATCGAAGCAGCTAAAGCAGTTGGTAAAGCTGTAGCAGAGCGCGCTCTTGAAAAAGGCGTATCTACTGTTGCATTCGATCGTTCTGGTTTCCAATACCACGGTCGAGTAGCGGCGCTAGCAGATTCTGCTCGCGAAGCTGGTCTGAAATTCTAAGGTAGGGTTGGAAGATGGCTAAAGAACAACAAGTTCAAGCGAATGATTTGCAAGAAAAGCTAATCGCAGTTAACCGTGTTTCTAAAACGGTTAAAGGTGGTCGAATCATGAGCTTTACTGCACTAACAGTAGTTGGTGATGGTAATGGTCGTGTAGGTTTCGGTTACGGCAAAGCACGTGAAGTACCTGCAGCGATCCAAAAAGCAATGGAAAAAGCGCGTCGTAACATGGTTACTATCGCACTTAACGAAGGCACACTTCACCACCCAGTGAAAGGTCGCCACTCGGGCTCTAAAGTTTACATGCAGCCTGCTGCAGAAGGTACTGGTGTTATCGCAGGTGGTGCGATGCGTGCAGTACTAGAAGTTGCTGGTGTACACAACGTACTGTCTAAAGCGTACGGTTCTACTAACCCAATCAACATCGTTCGTGCAACGATTGATGCGCTAGTAGACGTTAAGTCACCAGAAATGGTTGCTGCTAAACGTGGTCTAACTGTTGAAGCTATTTCGGAGTAAGAACACCATGGCAACTATCAAAGTAACACAAACTAAAAGCTCAATTGGTCGTCTACCTAAGCACAAAGCTACACTTCGTGGTCTAGGTCTTCGTCGTATCAACCACACAGTAGAACTTGAAGATACTCCGTGTATTCGCGGTATGATCAACAAGGTTTACTACATGGTTAAAGTTGAGGAGTAATCAGAAATGCGTTTGAATACTCTATCACCGGCTGCTGGCTCTAAGCATGCTCCTAAGCGTGTAGGTCGCGGTATCGGTTCTGGCCTTGGTAAAACAGGTGGCCGTGGTCACAAAGGTCAAAAGTCACGTTCTGGCGGTAAAGTTCGTCCAGGTTTTGAAGGCGGTCAGATGCCTCTAAAACAACGTCTACCAAAATTCGGTTTCACTTCTCGTAAGAGTCTAGTGTCTGCTGAAGTTCGCGTAGCTGAGCTAGCGAAAGTAACTGGTGACGTGGTAGATCTAAACAGCCTTAAAGCTGCTAACGTTATCACCAAAAACATTGAGAACGTGAAAATCGTTCTTTCTGGTGAAATTAACAAGGCAGTGACTGTTAAAGGTCTACGTGTGACTAAAGGCGCTAAAGCTGCAATCGAAGCTGCAGGCGGCAAAATCGAGGAATAATCTCGAGGAACGAGGTACAGATGGCTAAGAAACCAGGACAAGATTTTCGTAGTGCTCAGAGCGGCTTAAGTGAATTAAAGTCGCGCTTATTATTCGTAATTGGTGCACTTTTAGTATTCCGAGCTGGCTCATTTGTGCCGATTCCTGGTATTGACGCAGCTGTACTTGCCGATTTGTTCGAACAGCAAAAAGGTACCATCGTTGAAATGTTTAACATGTTCTCCGGTGGTGCTCTTGAGCGTGCATCTATTTTAGCTCTGGGCATCATGCCGTATATTTCGGCATCTATTGTTGTCCAGTTGCTAACTGTAGTTCATCCAGCGTTAGCTGAACTCAAGAAAGAGGGTGAAGCAGGCCGTCGTAAGATCAGCCAATATACACGCTACGGCACGCTTGTACTTGCAACATTCCAAGCTATTGGTATTGCAACTGGCCTACCAAACATGGTCGACAATCTGGTCGTTATCGACCAAACCATGTTTACGCTAATTGCTACCGTGAGTTTAGTAACCGGCACCATGTTCTTGATGTGGTTAGGTGAACAAATTACAGAGCGTGGAATTGGTAACGGTATCTCGTTACTTATCTTTGCAGGTATTGTTGCTGGATTGCCTTCGGCAATCGGTCAAACAATCGAGCAAGCGCGTCAAGGTGAATTGCATGTACTTCTTCTGCTGTTAATCGCAGTTTTGGCTTTTGCTGTTATTTATTTCGTTGTTTTCATGGAGCGTGGTCAGCGTCGTATCGTTGTTAACTACGCGAAGCGTCAACAAGGTCGTAAAGTGTTTGCAGCGCAAAGCTCGCACCTACCATTGAAAATTAATATGGCTGGTGTAATTCCTGCGATTTTCGCATCAAGCATTATCCTGTTCCCTGGAACATTGGCCCAGTGGTTCGGTCAGAATGGTGAAAGCAGCGCGTTTGGTTGGTTAACTGACGTGTCATTGGCTCTAAGTCCTGGTCAACCTCTGTATGTAATGCTTTATGCAGCAGCGATTATTTTCTTCTGTTTCTTCTACACGGCGTTGGTTTTCAACCCGCGTGAAACAGCAGATAACCTGAAGAAGTCAGGTGCATTCGTACCCGGTATCCGCCCAGGCGAGCAGACAGCCAAGTACATTGATAAAGTAATGACGCGTTTGACCTTAGCTGGTGCGCTATATATTACCTTTATCTGTCTGATTCCGGAGTTCATGATGGTCGCGTGGAACGTACGTTTCTACTTCGGCGGTACATCACTACTTATCGTAGTGGTTGTTATCATGGACTTTATGGCACAGGTACAGACACATTTGATGTCTCATCAATATGAGTCTGTGTTGAAGAAAGCGAATCTGAAAGGCTACGGCCGTTAATCCGGCGGTAGTTTCAGTTTCAATTACGGAGTTTAGCAATGAAAGTTCGTGCTTCCGTTAAAAAAATCTGCCGTAACTGTAAAGTAATCAAGCGTAACGGTGTCGTTCGCGTGATTTGCAGTGAGCCAAAGCACAAGCAGCGCCAAGGCTAATCAGCAGAAATTTTTACTTGAAATAAAAGGTAGTGTCGAGTATATTCCTCGGCCTACCTTTTGCGTGCAAAAGAAGTAGTATCCCGCAGCGTATCCGACACGGGCTTTGCTGCGGATAATTCTTTTATGAAAACTAGGAGTGAATAATGGCCCGTATTGCAGGCATTAACATTCCTGATCAAAAACATGCTGTAATCGCACTAACTGCGATCTACGGTATCGGTAAGACTCGCTCAAAAGCTATCCTAGCTGACGTGGGTATTGCTGAAGATGTTAAGATCAGTGAACTAACTGAAGAGCAGATCGATCAACTGCGTGATGGTGTAGCTAAGTACACTGTAGAAGGTGATCTACGTCGTGAAGTATCTATGAACATCAAGCGTCTTATGGACCTTGGCTGTTACCGTGGTCTTCGTCATCGTCGCAGTCTACCTCTACGTGGACAGCGTACTAAAACCAACGCTCGCACCCGTAAGGGTCCGCGTAAGCCGATCAAGAAATAATCGGGAAGGTAGAGTACAATGGCTAAACAACCAACTCGCGCGCGCAAGCGCGTACGCAAGCAAGTTGCGGATGGCGTTGCGCACATCCATGCTTCTTTCAATAACACAATCGTAACCATCACTGACCGTCAAGGTAACGCTCTTGCATGGGCAACTGCAGGTGGTTCAGGTTTCCGTGGTTCTCGTAAGTCTACTCCGTTCGCTGCACAGGTTGCTGCTGAGCGTTGTGCTGAAATGGCTAAAGAATACGGTCTAAAGAACTTGGAAGTTATGGTTAAGGGTCCTGGTCCAGGTCGCGAGTCTACTGTTCGCGCACTGAATGCAGCTGGTTACCGCATCACAAACATCGTTGATGCTACGCCAATCCCTCATAACGGTTGTCGTCCACCGAAGAAACGTCGCGTTTAACGTTTCTAGGAAGATTGGAGAAGAATCATGGCAAGATATTTGGGTCCTAAGCTGAAGCTTAGCCGTCGTGAAGGCACTGACTTATTCCTTAAGTCTGGTGTACGCGCGATCGATACCAAGTGTAAAATTGATAACGCACCAGGTGTACACGGCGCTCGTCGCGGTCGTCTATCTGAGTATGGCGTTCAGCTTCGTGAGAAGCAAAAAGTACGTCGTATGTACGGCGTTCTAGAAAAACAATTCCGTAACTACTACGCAGAAGCTGCTCGTCTTAAAGGCAACACAGGTGAAAACCTACTTCAGCTTCTTGAAGGTCGTCTTGATAACGTAGTTTACCGCATGGGCTTTGGTGCAACTCGCGCAGAAGCACGTCAGCTAGTTAGCCACAAAGCTATCCTAGTAAACGGTAAAGTTGTAAACGTTCCTTCTTTCAAAGTAGCGGCTAACGACGTTGTTTCTATTCGCGAGAAAGCTAAACAGCAATCTCGTATTAAAGCAGCTCTAGAAGTTGCTGAACAACGTGAAAAACCAACTTGGATTGAAGTCGATGGTGGCAAGATGGAAGGTACATTCAAGCGTATGCCTGAACGTTCAGATCTATCAGCTGACATCAACGAACAATTGATCGTCGAGCTTTACTCTAAGTAAGGTTAAACTAAAGAGAGGACACAATGCAGGGTTCTGTAACAGAATTTCTTAAGCCACGTCTAGTTGACATCGAACAGATCAGCTCGACTCACGCAAAAGTAACTCTTGAGCCATTGGAGCGTGGTTTCGGCCATACTCTAGGTAATGCACTACGCCGTATTCTTCTATCTTCTATGCCAGGTTGTGCTGTGACAGAAGTAGAAATTGAAGGCGTTCTTCATGAGTACAGTACGAAAGAAGGCGTTCAAGAAGATATTCTTGAAATCCTACTAAACCTTAAGGGTTTGGCTGTACGTGTTGCCGAAGGCAAAGATGAAGTGTTCATTACACTGAACAAATCAGGCTCGGGCCCTGTGGTTGCAGGTGACATCACCCATGACGGTGATGTAGAGATCGCTAACCCTGAACACGTTATTTGTCATCTAACGGATGACAACGCAGAGATCGCAATGCGCATCAAAGTAGAACGTGGTCGTGGTTATGTTCCAGCTTCTGCTCGTATCCATACTGAAGAAGATGAGCGTCCAATCGGTCGCCTACTAGTAGATGCTACTTACAGCCCTGTAGACAAAATTGCCTACGCTGTAGAAGCAGCTCGTGTAGAACAACGCACTGATTTAGACAAGCTTGTTATCGATATGGAAACGAACGGTACTCTTGAGCCTGAGGAAGCAATCCGTCGTGCAGCAACTATTCTTGCTGAACAATTGGATGCGTTCGTAGATCTTCGTGATGTACGTGTACCTGAGGAGAAGGAAGAGAAGCCAGAATTCGATCCGATCCTACTGCGTCCTGTAGACGATCTTGAACTAACAGTTCGCTCTGCCAACTGTTTGAAAGCAGAAGCGATTCACTACATCGGTGATCTAGTACAACGTACTGAGGTTGAGCTACTTAAAACTCCAAACCTTGGTAAGAAGTCTCTTACAGAGATTAAAGACGTACTTGCGTCACGTGGTTTGTCTCTGGGCATGCGCCTAGAAAACTGGCCACCTGCATCAATCGCTGAAGATTAATCGATACTAGTTAGAAGGATTAGGTCATGCGCCATCGTAAGAGTGGTCGTCAACTCAACCGCAACAGCTCACATCGCAAAGCGATGTTCAGCAACATGGCTAGCTCTCTTGTACGTCATGAAGTTATCAAGACTACATTGCCAAAAGCTAAAGAGCTACGTCGCGTAGTTGAGCCTTTGATTACACTAGCTAAGACTGACAGTGTTGCTAACCGTCGTCTTGCGTTTGCACGTACTCGTGACAACGAAGTAGTTGCAAAGCTATTTAACGAACTAGGTCCACGTTTTGCTGCTCGTCAGGGCGGTTACACTCGTATCCTAAAAGCTGGCTTCCGTGCTGGTGATAAAGCTCCAATGGCTTACATTGAGCTTGTAGATCGCCCAGCTGCAGAAGAAGCTGCTGCTGAGTAATCAGGTTCGTAAGAACGGAAAAGCCGAGCATTAGCTCGGCTTTTTTGTTGACACAACCATGTAAGGTTGGCAAAAATTCCGCACCTCGCACCTCGCACCTCGCACCTCGCACCTCGCACCTCGCACCTCGCACCTCGCACCTCGCACCTCGCACCTCGCATATAAAAAAAGCCGACCGAAGTCAGCTTTTGCAATCCGTATAGAAATTACTGCTTAAACGATATCTAGCAGTTCTACTTCAAATACAAGTGCTGCAAATGGAGGGATAGATGCACCCGCACCACGCTCACCGTAAGCAAGATCGTGTGGGATGTAGAGTTTCCATTTAGAGCCTACAGGCATCAGTTGTAGTGCTTCAACCCAACCTTTAATCACGCCTGTTACTGGGAATTGTGCTGGTTGACCACGTGATACTGAGCTATCGAATACCGTCCCATCAACCAGTTCACCGTGGTAGTGAACACGTACAGTTTTGTCTGAAGTTGGGATTTCACCATTACCTTCAGTAATGATTTCGTATTGAAGGCCAGATTCAAGAACCGTGACTTCTGAACGAAGCGCGTTGTCTTTTAGGAAGGCTTCGCCGTCAGCCGCTGCCGCTTTTGCCGCTTCTGCACGAGCAGATTCTGCGCGAGTGTACAGCTCATGTAGTGCTTTGTTGATTTCGTCTACTTCTACCGCTGGCATGTCGCCAGTTAGAGATGTTGCGATACCCGCAGCGATGGCAGCAACGTTTAGGCCATCTAGACCTGAACCTGCTAGCTGCTGGCCCATTTGTAGGCCGATACCGTAGCTTGCTTTCTCTTCTACGGTTTCAAATTTAATGTCAGACATAAAAGTCACTCTTATTGAACGAATAAAGGCGAAAGGATAACAGTTTCAGCCCGATGTTTAAACGTTTCATCTCTCATCAAAAGGCCTTAAGAGAACCCGGGTGTTTGTTTTTGTTCACGCTTTTAAACCATTTTTACTTGGGAATGACTAACACTTGCAGCAAAGCACTATACTCAGCTGATTTGTATTTTTATACTTAAGTGCAAAGGGTTTGAGGAAGCACTAGCATGAATCGACGTAAAAAGAAAAAAGCGCAGGTTGATTATATTGCGCTGATAAAACAGCGTGTCGCTAATTTTGATGCAAAAGCCAAACTCATGGCTACACGCCAGCTCTGGCAGAGGTTGCCACGTCTCCATCAGCGTGCACTTTATGTTCTGGTGCCGATATTGTTGATTTTATTGGTTTGGCCAGCAAGTGAGCCTAAACAACAAGAGCTGGTGACGAAGGCACCACAACGTGTATCGTTAGATATCGATACCACGGGCTTGAGTGAGCAACGCACACAAGAGCAAAAAAGCTTAAAATCAGTCGCTTGGAAGGAGTATCTGGTACGCGATGGGGACACTTTGTCGCAAGTATTTCGTAACAACCAACTTGCTATGTCTGACCTCAATGCCTTGGTGAGGATCGAAGGGGATGACAAGCCTTTGAGTCAAATTAAACAAGGTCAGTTGGTGCGATTTAAGCTCAATGATGCTGGGCAACTGGATATTTTGCAGCTTGAGAAAGGCGCCACTTCGGTCATGTTCTTCCGTCTTTCCGATGGTGGCTTTGGCCGTAGCAAGTAACGATTAGCTTTGCCAAGTTGACGTTTAGTTACTGAGAAATAGGGCACACTGAGTGTGCCTTATTCTTTCATTCCTCGTACGAGGAGTTGCTGTCACGGATGGTCTCTTTTGCTCGATGTTTCTTTCTCAATCTTAGATGCTGGATAGGCATTAAAGGCAATATGATTAAAAGAATGCCCAGCCAAGTGAAGGTGTCCGGTATTTCACTGAACCATACGATGCCAATCACCGTCACGAAGATCAATCCAGAGTACTCCGAAAGCGCAATTTGGCCTGCGGGTGCTTTCCGATAGGCCGCTACGGCTAACCCGTTATAACCAAGAATGCACAGTGCGCTAATAGCAACGTATAGAACGTGATCTAACTGGATGGGTTGCCAGAATAAGGCCGCCAGCAATGCTGACACGGGTAGGGAAAAGAGCGTGGTCCACCACAATGTTGTCACTACCGATTGTTGCGCTGGTAGCTTTCTTACCAAGATATTGAACAGAGCTAATGTTGCAGCTGTGCCCAAAGCACATAAGGCGGCCCAATGGAAATGTGATGGTCTCAACACAATCAAAACACCAATAAAGCCGATAGTGGTTGCGATGATTTTGCCTAAAGAAGGGCGCTCTTTTAATAGCCAGACCGAGAGTGGCAACATGAGTAGCGGTGCTGCGTAGAAAATGGCGTTGGCCGTGGCGAGTGGTAAATAGGTGATTGATACCATCATGCAACCGCTACCAACTAAAATCAGGTGTGCGCGGGTTAGAGTCACCTTAGGTTGCGATAATGAGCGTAGCTTGCGGCCTTGTGTTAACCAAAAAGGAGTCAATATGAGAAATGAGCACAGCTGGCGTAAAAACATGTATTGAAAGGGTGAAATGCCACCGTCGAGCAGTTTCACCGCCACGTCAGAAAGGGTGGCGAATAGATTACCCAAAACCAACAGAGCAATAGCGACTTGAGGCGTTGTCATTTCGCGTGCTTTTTCATATCGACATGAGGTATGCCATCTTCTAAGTACATCTCTGATGTAGTTTGAAAACCATGGTGCTGATAGAAACCTTCTAAGTGTTGTTGAGCACCGATCTCGATTGAGGCTCCGGGCCAAAGCTGCTCACAGTGCGTTAAGGCTTGGTTAAGTAGCTGATGTCCCAGTCCTTCGCCGCGTACAGATTTAAGCGTAGCGACTCGACCAATGGAGACATTCTCGTACGTAGTGCCCGCAGGCAACAGACGACTGCACGCGACAAGCTGACTATTTTGGTAACCGAGTAAGTGCTGTACTCCGGGTTTCGTATCATGACCATCCAATTCTGGATAAGGGCAGTTTTGTTCAACAACAAAAACGTCAACACGCAGTTTGAGAAGTTCATAGAGCTGCTGAGTGGAAAGCTGTGAAAAAGGCAGGAGTTGCCATTGGGTCATCGTTATTGTTCCTTACGCCATTGATAAGTGGAATGTACGGCTTGTGTCGCTCGTTTGCCATTAACATAAGTTAAGATTGCCCGTTGCAATAACGATTTTTTATCCTACTCAAGCTGACCGGTGTGATGCCTAAATACGCGGCAATTTGTTTATCACTTAATCTCTCTAACAAGGTTGGGAAAGAATCTTTAAATAGCTGGTATTTTTGCTCCGGTGTATACAGCAGTAAAAAGCGTTCTTTCCGCTCTTTATACAGCAGTTGTGTTTCCAACAGCTTAACGTAAAGCGGATGATGGGTTTCTCGCCACTGTTTAAAAACCTCGATTGGGAAAGTCAGTAAATGAACCGGAGAGAGCGTCTCAAGCAGAAAAGGGCTGGCTTGTTGTGAAATGAGGCTTTCAAAGCCGATCATCCAATCCACTTCCCAATAGAACTCTTTGCTAAATTCTTTACCTTCTTCGGTGAGATAACAGGCCTGGCAAAGTCCATCGAGCAGAAAATAGATCTGTTGTGGCTGCTCACCTTGGTGAGTAAGGATATGGCGAGTAGGGAGTTGTAGCTCTTTGGCGTGCTCACTGATCATCGCAATATCACTGGGCGTTAAGTTCAGTGTGGCTAAGTGTTGTGTAAAACGAGTATCCATATCGCTCCCATAAAAAAACCGTTGCCTTATGACAACGGTTTGAGTTTAAAGATATCTCTTCATCAGAAAAGTTATTTTTGCAGATCGACTTGGTAAACCGCGAAACCAACGTCGTCGGTCGCTACTTGTTTCATCGGATAAACACCTTTGTCCTTGATAAACTGCGCCGCTTTTTCACTTGGTGAGGTTTCAAAACGAATATCAAGCGCTTTGTCCGACTTAATTGGTGCGAAAGTCCAGTTATTGTCAGCACTTGGTGTCACTTCGCCTTTCTCTTGGCTAACGCGAGAAATATAGTTTGCTACCACGGTGCGGTTTTCATCTGGAGAATCGAATGCGACAAACTCTGAGCCAGTGCCAGGGAACTTGTTGCTATAAGCACGGTAGTTGTTGGTTGCAATAATGAACGTTTGCTTCACATCGATCGGCTTGCCTTGGTACGTTAAGCCTATTACACGCTGTGCGTCTGGGTTGATCACCTTACAATCACCATCGTATTTCGCAGGCTTAGTGATGTCGATCTGGTAGTTAACGCCATCGATCACATCAAAGTTGTAAGTGCGGAAGCCATCCCAATCGATCAGAGATTGAGGTGCGGTGCTGTTTACGTCGATTTGTTTGAATTGACCCGCGCTGCATTCCAGCCACTCTTTCACTTCGTGACCAGTGACTTTCATCGCCACCAGTGTATTCGGATAGAGGTACAAATCCGCCGCGTTACGGAAGGTGAGCTGACCAGATTCTACCTCAGTAAAGTTGGCCGGATCGTTTTTGCGACCACCGGCTTTAAAGGGGGCTGCGGCAGAAAGAACTGGGAGACCTGCGAGATCGGGATCGCCTTGGATAAAACGCTCTACGTAGTCTTTTTGCGCCAAGTTAACAATTTGCACGGTTGGGTCGTCTTGAACCAAGGCGAGGAAGCTGTACATCACGTCATTCGCCTTACCGATAGGTTGGTTAACGAACTCACGAGTGCCTTTGTGATCCGCTTCCAGTGCTTTTACCATCGCAGGATCGGCATCGACTAGGGGTTGCTTGGTCGCTTTGTCGAAAATTGGGCGCGCTTCGGTTTGTCCTTTAACAACCGTCCATTTACCTTCTTTTTGCTGCAGCTCTAAGTCAATAATACCGACATGGCTACCCCAGCGGCCTGGCATTACCGCAGCAACACCATTGATGGTGCCTGCTTGATTATCGACACCTTGGATGTTGTCAAAGCCTTTGCCTGGGAACACGGCGTGGGAGTGGCCAAACGCAATTGCATCAATGCCGTCCACTTCTGAGAGATAGTACACCGAGTTTTCAGCACCAATTTTGTATGGATCGGATGAAACACCGGAATGCGGGATAGCGACGATGACATCAGCACCCTCTTTTTTCATCTGTGGAACCAGCTCTTCAGCGGTTTCACGAATATCTCTGGCGAAGACCTTGCCTTCTAGGTTTTTCTTGTCCCAAACCATGATTTGAGGTGGAACAAAACCAATGTAACCCACTTTGATAGTGTGTTCTGCGCCGTTGACATCTTTGAACACATGTTCCTTGATAAGGTATGGTTTGAAGTAGTGCTTGCCCGTTTTCTTATCAAACACGTTGGCGCTGACATACGGGAAATCTGCGTCGTTAATCGTTTCTGCTAAGAATTCTAAACCGTAGTTAAACTCATGGTTTCCGATGTTACCGACATCATAGTTCAATTGATTCATCGCTTTGTAAACAGGATGAACCTCACCGACTTCAATGCCCTTTGCAGCCATATAGTCACCCATTGGACTGCCTTGAATCAAATCACCATTATCAACCAACACGCTGTTGACCACTTCGCCACGAGCTTGTTTTACCAAAGTTGCTGCGCGTGTCAGACCAATTTGTTGTGACGGTTTGTCTTTGTAGTAGTCGTAGTCCATAACATTGGTATGGATGTCTGTGGTTTCGACGATACGTAATTTGATGGTCTCTGCCATTGCTGGTCCAGCCATCACTAACATACTGGTCAACACAGCGAGAGATAGGGGTTTCACTGCCAGTTTCATCGTTTGCTCCAAAAAGAGGTTTGCGGAAATAACGGTGATTAATGTAACAAATAATTATGAAACCCATATTGAACAGCATGTTGAATTGTGATTTTGAGCAATTACTTTAGCGTGTAGTGCTTGCTGGATCTCATCTGATGCCGATTTTTTCAACAATGTCGACTAATGAGTAATCGTTCCTTAGCAGTTTTTTGAATAAAAAATGAAATTTTAGAATTTCAGGTAATATGAAGAGCTCGCCATAATGCACACATCAATAGGTTCGATGGAAAGATGACCATGGCAAAAAAGGACACAGCAACGGTTTTCCCTTTTAAGCGCCCAAGTACTGTGGCGAGCAATTCGGTGGCAAATCGTTATGGCCATAGTCAACTAAAAGCGGGTGAAGTTGCCTTAGTGGGTGCGGGGCCAGGTGATCCAGAATTACTCACATTAAAAGCGCTTAACTATCTGCAGCAAGCCGATGTGGTGTTGTATGACTACCTTGTTTCCGAAGAAATCATGGCTTTGGTGCCGAGTGAGACGATTCTGGTGTGTGTGGGTAAACGTGCTGGCCATCATAGTGTGCCGCAAGAAAAAACCAACCAGCTATTGGTCGACTTTGCCAAACAAGGCCACAAAGTGGTACGCATCAAAGGTGGCGATCCTTTTGTCTTTGGCCGCGGTGGCGAAGAACTCGAAGTGCTGGCCGATGCGGGGATCAATTTCCAAGTGGTGCCGGGGATCACCGCCGCCGCTGGTGCCACTGCCTACGCAGGCATTCCACTGACCCACCGAGATTACGCGCAGTCCGCTATGTTTATTACAGGGCATCTCAAAGCGGAAAGCGATCAAATGGATTGGTCGACTCTGGCGCGAGGTCAGCAAACACTGGTGATCTACATGGGGTTGATGAAGTCCAACTACATCCAAGAACAACTGATCAAGCATGGTCGTGCTCCTCACACGCCAATTGCGATCATCGAACGTGGTACGCAGTTATCGCAGAAAGTATTCAAAGGTCAGTTAGCCGAGTTGGCTGATTTGGCCAAGCAAGCCGAGGCTCCAGCACTGATCGTGATTGGTGAAGTAGTGCAGTTGTCTCAGAAATTAGATTGGTTCTTATCTGGTAGTCGAAGCATCAATAGTGCTATTGCCAACTCAATGTAATCGTTACCAAAGATTTAGGGATACGTATAAACCAACCGGTTTAAAAAGGAAATAACTATGGATCAACAACGCCTGACTCACTTGAAGCAGCTGGAAGCTGAAAGCATTCACATTATCCGTGAAGTGGCTGCTGAGTTCGACAATCCTGTAATGATGTACTCAATCGGCAAAGACTCTTCGGTCATGCTGCACCTAGCACGCAAAGCCTTCTATCCTGGAAAAATTCCTTTCCCACTATTACACGTGGATACCGATTGGAAGTTCCGCGAAATGATCGAGTTTCGTGACCGTACCGCACAAAAGTATGGTTTTGAGTTGTTGGTGCACAAAAACCCCGAAGGTCTCGCAATGGGCATTAACCCGTTCGACCATGGTTCTTCTAAGCATACCGACATCATGAAAACACAAGGTCTCAAGCAAGCATTGAACAAGTATGGTTTTGATGCTGCTTTTGGTGGGGCTCGTCGTGATGAAGAGAAGTCACGAGCGAAAGAGCGTGTCTACTCGTTCCGCGACAAAAACCACACTTGGGATCCGAAGAATCAGCGCCCTGAGTTGTGGAAAACCTATAACGGTCAAGTAAATAAAGGCGAAAGTATCCGCGTGTTCCCGCTGTCGAACTGGACCGAATTGGATATTTGGCAATACATCTACCTAGAGAACATTGAGATTGTACCGCTGTATCTTGCGGCAAAACGTCCGGTGGTTGAGCGTGATGGCATGCTGATCATGGTGGATGATGACCGTATGAAACTCAAAGAGGGTGAAGTGGTTGAAGAGAAAAGCGTACGCTTCCGTACCCTCGGTTGTTACCCACTGACCGGCGCGATCGAGTCAGAAGCGAATACGCTGACAGGTATCATTGAAGAGATGCTGGTCACGACTTCCAGTGAACGTCAAGGACGAGCCATCGACCACGATCAATCGGGCTCGATGGAACTGAAAAAACGTCAGGGTTATTTCTAAGGATCTAAGGAAAGAATATGAATAGTGCAGTTCAAGCTCAGCTCGCTGAGTTAGGTATTGAAGGTTACCTAAATCAACATCAACACAAATCACTACTTAGATTCCTCACCTGTGGTTCAGTAGATGATGGTAAAAGTACCCTGATTGGTCGTTTGCTTCACGACTCAAAACAGATTTATGAAGATCAATTGGCCGCTGTGCATAACGATAGCCAGCGCGTCGGTACCACCGGCAGCCGTCCAGACTTGGCGTTGTTGGTCGATGGTCTACAAGCGGAGCGTGAGCAAGGCATCACCATCGATGTGGCTTACCGTTACTTTTCAACCCAGAAGCGTAAGTTCATTATCGCCGACACTCCGGGGCATGAGCAGTACACGCGTAACATGGCAACTGGTGCTTCGACCTGTGATCTTGCGGTTATTTTGATCGATGCTCGTAAAGGGGTGTTGGATCAAACACGTCGCCACTCGTTTATCTCCAACTTGCTTGGCCTGAAACACTTTGTGGTGGCGGTGAACAAAATGGACTTGGTGGAATTCTCTCAACAGCGTTTTGAAGAGATTAAAGCCGAATACCAAGCGTTTTCTAAGAATCTTCGTGGTGAAACGGATATTCAAATTATCCCAATCTCTGCTCTGGAAGGCGACAACGTGGTTGAACTAAGCCAGCAAATGGCTTGGTACCAAGGCCCGACACTACTGGAAATTTTGGAATCGGTGGACGTAGTAAAAGAGAAAGAAGCGGGTGAGTTCCGTTTCCCTGTTCAATACGTTAATCGTCCGAACCTCGATTTCCGTGGTTTTGCTGGCACCATCTCGTCCGGAGTGGTCCAAGTGGGCGATCGCATTACCGCGTTGCCATCGGGTAAGAGTTCAACCGTTGCGCGCATCGTCACTTTTGATGGTGACCTTGAACAAGCACAAGCGGGTTTGGCCGTAACGCTCACGTTAGCCGATGAAATCGACATCAGCCGCGGTGATCTGATTGTTCATCAAGGAACAGATGTGGAACTGACTAACCACTTCGCCGCCGATGTGGTGTGGATGACTGAGCAGCCACTTCAACCAGGGCGTGATTACGATATCAAGATCGCTGGTAAGAAAACCATCGGCCGTGTTGAGCACATTCATCATCAATATGACATCAACAACCTGTCAACACACAGTGCGGCAGAACTTCCGCTCAACGGTATTGGTTTGTGTGAATGGACGTTGAACGAGTCGATTGCCCTCGATAACTACCAAGATTGTGCCGACACGGGTGGTTTCATCATCATCGACCGTCTTACCAACGTTACGGTAGGCGCGGGCATGGTGAGTGAGAGTTTGGTGGATGTGCAGAAAGCCGTTGGCGATTACTCGGCATTTGAAATTGAACTCAATGCTCTGATTCGTAAACACTTCCCTCATTGGGATGCGAAGGATTTGAGCCAGTTGCTGAAGTAAGCACGGCGCACAAGTCAGTGAAATAATCAGAAATCAATTGTAGTCATGGGAGAGACACGCTCTCCCTTTGTGGGGATGTAGTATGTGGGAGCAAGGATTTGTATTGGCGGTGTTGCTGGGCATCATCACTTGTCTGCTCGTCACAAAAATAAAGCCAAGCTACATTTTTGCAGGCGCAGCGTTTGCGGCCTTTATGGCGGGGTTAAGTGATTTAACCACCATTGCGGCCAATTTCACTAACTCATCCCTATTAACATTGGTTTTGTTGATCTTAGCGTCAACGGCATTGGAAAAAACGCGTCTCATCAGTTGGGTGAGTCGCAGTATTTCAGAAGGAAGTTTAGTGACGGTGATTGCCAAGTTAGGCTTTTCCACCGCCTTTCTCTCTTCGTTTACCAACAACACCGCAGTGGTCGTGTCGTTGATTGGCGCGATTAAGCGCAACCGACAACACTCTCCATCTAAGTTGTTGATTCCACTATCGTATGCCGCTATTTTTGGTGGCACGCTAACGCTGATTGGTACATCAACCAACTTGATCATCAATAGCTTTGTCGAAGATGCCGGCTTGCCAAGCCTCAATTTCTTCACTCCCACCTTAATTGGATTGGCGGTGGTGCTTGGTGGGGTATTAGTGCTGATCCCATTGAGTTATTTGTTGCCCGATTATGACGAGCAAGGCCAAGATGATTTACCCTATTTTCTCGAAGCGAGGGTCGAACCTGGTTCGCCTTTAGTTGGGCGCACCGTCACTGAAAATAACCTGCGTGCTTTACGTAAGCTGTTTTTGGCCGAAGTGATTCGGGATGGGCGAACGGTCTCATCGGTTGGCCCAGATTTTGTTCTGCAAGCGAAAGACAGACTGCTGTTTTGTGGCGAGGTGGACAGTGTGTCGACATTGCAAGAGATTCAGGGGCTTACTCTGTTTGGCCAGCAGCATCTTAATGGCCAGAACTTTGTCGAAGTCGTGGTGAGCTCCTCCGCAACCTTCTGCAATAAAACGCTAAAATCGAGCCGTTTCCGTGATCGTTTTGATGCGGTCGTGGTGGCAATTCGCCGTGGTCATGAGCGTTTAGAAGGTGGTTTAGGCAATATCACCTTAGCCGCGGGGGATACCTTGGTGGTCGTTCCAGGAAAACGCTTTGAAGCAGAGCGCCAAGCGCACCGCAAAGAGTTTGTGTTGATGAACGATTTAGACTCTAGCGCGCGTTTGGACAGTCACAAATCGGCACTGGTGTTGCTCGGCTTCGCGGCGGTGATTGTTGCTGCATTGGTGGGTTTAGTGCCAATCATCAAAGGGTTAGCCGCCTATCTATTGGCGTTGGTGGTGTTTGGCATCGTGCAACTGAATGAGCTAAGAAGACGCTTTCCGATTGATATTGTGGTGATTGTTGGCTCGGCGCTGTCCATTGCGCAGCTGATGATCAGCTCGGGTTTTTCTGAGCGTATGGGAGGGATGTTCATTGAGGCGTTCAATGGTTGGGGAGTGTTTGGCGCGCTCGTCGCTACCTATGTGATGACCTTAATACTGACTGAGTTAGTGACCAACAACGCTGCCGCTGCCCTCGCTTTTCCCTTGGGCTACAGTATGGCGCTAGGCTATGGCGTTGATCCAATGCCTTTTATCATGGCGGTGCTGTTTGGTGCGAGTGCGAGTTTTATCTCTCCTTATGGTTACCAAACGAACTTGTTGGTTTATAGCGTAGGCAACTATCGTTTGTTGGATTATTTGAAAATTGGCGTACCCATCTCACTGGTCTATTCCGCGCTAGTGCTGACGTTGATTCCGGTTTTCTTCCCGTTTTAAAAAGGATTTTCTATGAGCAGCGTCATCGCGCAAAAAGATGAAAATGTAGTTTGGCATCAACATGCTGTGACTAAGGAACAGCGCGCCAAATTAAAACAGCAAAAGCCGGCCGTATTATGGTTTACCGGACTCTCAGGCGCAGGCAAGTCTACGGTGGCCGGAGCGTTGGAAAATCGTCTTGCGGAGCAAGGTTTTCATACCTATTTACTTGATGGCGATAACGTGCGTCACGGTTTGTGTAGTGATTTGGGGTTTTCGACGCAAGATCGTCGTGAAAATATCCGTCGGATTGGTGAACTGGCTAAGTTAATGGCGGACGCGGGTTTGATTGTCCTGACCGCTTTTATTTCTCCGCATCGTGCAGAGCGACAATTGGTGCGAGATCTCTTGCCAGATGGCGAGTTCATCGAAGTGTTTGTCAACACTTCCTTGGAGGTCTGTGAACAACGGGATCCGAAAGGCTTATACAAGAAAGCACGAGCAGGGGAAATTCGTAACTTTACTGGGATTGATTCTGAGTATGAGGTGCCGCTGAACCCTGAAATTGATTTACCTGCCGGTGAGAAAAACATTGAGCAGCTGGTGGATCAACTTATAGAAGCGCTCAGCCAACGTGGGGTGATTTCACCGCGCTAGATTGAAACCTATGGATAGACTAAGCCAAACTGAAAACGACCGCTCACTGCGGTCGTTTTTTATGGCGAGAATGTTACGGTTAGAGAGCACTAAACGGTGTGATGGACGGAGCTTTGTACGTCACTTTGTACGGTGAACTTCTGATTAAGTAGAGCGACCAACTGATCGTAATACTGGCTGTGTGGTTTATTGCCAAGTAACTTGCACAGTTCATTGCCTGTTGGGGTAAAGCGGTAATAGAGCAGACGCACCCCTTTTGACTGCGCATTTAGCTGTAGATTTCGCCCTTGATAAGTCAGCATTAAGGGTGTCTGTTGGTCAATTTCTCCCGATTCCAATTCGGTACCATGCAGCAAACCCAGTTCAATCAACACCAACAAGCTGGAAAATGGCAGTTGAAAGCTGCCAATGTTGATGTTGGTTGTGGTATCGCGTTTACCAAAGCTGAATAACCCTCCTTGAGCGCGATAACCGATCAGCAGTTTTCGACTGGTATCTCCACCAAAGCTGCACGCTAAGGAAGCGGCTCGCTGTAACGTATGGGCTTCTTTCGGCGTCATATCCTGCAATACCTTGAGGGCTTTCATTGAAGTCGAACCCGGATTGGTCACTTCGCGCTTGAGCACCTGTGCCCAGAGTTTCTGCATGGCGGCATTGTGGATTTCTTGTGCCATATCGAAGAAACGATAGAGCCAATCTTGGTCTGGATCACCAGCGGTTTCATCTTTGCATGAGAGGTGTGCGAGCTTCAGAATCTGTTCCAAGTTTTGCTGGCGCTGCTCTTTACGCTTTTGTTCACAAAAAACGGCCCGCTCTAAAGCGGTTTTTGTTGGGGGATCTTTTTGCAGCAACGCATCGAGACCGTAAGTTTGGGCAATGGTTTGAATGCGGCTAGCGCTGTCTTTGATATAGCTGGATTTTTTCTCCTGAAAACTTTGGTTTTTCGTTTCAGGTTCTACATCAATCACCACGGGAGGTCTGCTGTCCGCCATGCCCATATCCTTCGCGTTATTCATTACACATAGGTCTCAATGTACCTTTTATCGGAAGGGGACTGCAAGATTTACGCCTCACACTCTCGGCTTCACTCGTGTGATCTTATTCTGTCCTCGGAGAAAATCGTAAAACGCCACACAATAAGCTATGACAAATGATAATAACTTGTTAAAATTGTTGCCGTCTTTTGTGAGGGAACTATGAAGTATTTCGGAGAGAATAAGCTGAAAAAACACCTGTCAATCGCTCTGCTTTTGGTGGTTTATGTGGCAACACTAATTTATTTATCTAAATTTATTGCGTAATGCAGAATGATTGACAGGTCATACAAATGTTAATCTAGTTACATGTCATCGTAAGGTTCAATCGCATCACCTTCAATCACGTACGCTGTTTCAGCCAATTCATGATTGACGGTTTCTGTTTTTAATGTCCCTACCAAGTAGATCACGTCCCACAGCTCTTGTACTGGCGCCCCTTTTGGAAATTTAACATAGATAATTTGGTTCGGCGGTGGCGGTGGTACGTGAATACAAGCGCCAAAGTAAGGTACAAGAAGAAACTCGGTGACCTTGTTTGCATCACCTTCCAGAGGGATCACAAAGCCTGGAATTTTTACTTTGGTGTTGTTTAGCTCAGGTCTTACGCCGCCCACTTTTGATTGTGCGGCAGCAGTCCCTGAATGGTCAGCGGCTGGCATGCCAACGCTATCAAACATTTTGCGTTCTTGCTCAGGTACCAAGTCAATCCAATCTAGCGTGGTGACTTCGTTTGCTAGCACCTGCATGGGTAGCCAAGCTGCAAAAATCACGGCTAAAAGCAGAGTTATTTTACCTTTCATCACGTTAAATCCTTATGGTCATTCCATCACTCAGTGATTGTTTATAGGCTCGAATAGCAGGAATGAAACCGATCAAAATTCCTGCAATTTGGACAAAGGCGAGTAACATCCATTCATGGGGTGAAATAGCCGTCATGGTGATGTTAATGCCATATTGTTGTTGAATAATGGGTTGGGCAACACTCAACAGCGCGTAAACCCCGGTAACACCCAGCGCGATACCTGCAAAAGTGAGTAAACTCGCTTCACTGATCAGCAGGGCGAAAACATGACGAGGACGAGCGCCCATCGCTCGTAGGATAGCCATCTCCCGACGTCGTTCTTGTAAGCTGGTCAGCAGGCTACTCAGCATGCCAAGTAAGCCGGCGATCACCACAAATACCGAGACGGCCATGAGAGCCTGTTCTGCCACGGACATCATGCCCCAAAGTTCGTGCAGAGCAACGCCGGGCATGATGGCGCTAAGCGGTTCTTGATTGTAGGTGTTGATCTCACGTTGCAGCGCAAAGGTCTGAATGCGTGATTTCAAACCCAGCATCATGGCGGTGATCTGCTTCGGTTGAAATGCTTTCTGTTCCAGTTGCGATGCGTCTGGCGATGGGCCCATGCGCGCACCCGACTCCCAACCCACATGAATGGCTTCAATGGCTTCCAGAGAAACATGCACGGTTTTATCGACGGGCGTTCCTGTCGGAGCAAGAATGCCGACGACTTTAAAAGGAAGGTTGTCGTGGCGGCTGAAGCCGACATCGCTAATGCCATGAGCGATAATGATTTCGCTACCGATACGGTAGCCCAGTTGCTTGGCAACATCCGCCCCTAATACGGTTTCAAATAAGCCATGAAACTCATGACCTTGTGAAAAAGTAAGTGGTTGCTTACTGCCATATTTATAGTGTTCAAAGTAGCTATGATTGGTGCCCATCACACGGAAGCCTTTGTGTGAATCCCCAAGCGCAATTGGAATTGCCCATGCGACAGCACGATGATGAGCAAACTCTTGGTAACTTTTCCAATCAATATTGTTGGTGGCATTGCCGATGCGAAAAACAGAATAGAGCAGCAGATTGACCTGGCCGGAGCGACCGCCAACGATCAGATCGGTACCAGAAATGGTATTGGCAAAGCTCTCTTTCGCTTGGGTACGAATGCGTTCAACGCCCATCAAAAGAATGACGGAGATGGCGACCGTCATGATGGTGAGAACTGCGGTGGCTTTGCGGTTGCATAAACTTTTCCACGCTAAGGTAAAAGTCGCACTCATTGCTGATCTCCTGCTTGGTTTAACTGGCGTAAATCAATGGTGCGGTCAAACAAACGCTCTAGCGTTGGATCGTGGCTGACAAATACTAAGGTGGCATTCACCTCGTTTGCTTGCTCCATTAATAGCTCGATAAACGCACTGCGGTTATCAAAATCGAGTGCTGAAGTGGGCTCGTCAGCGATGACTAAGGCAGGTGAGCCAATTAATGCGCGAGCAGCGGCAACGCGTTGTTGCTGGCCGATGCTGAGTTCACTGACCGCTTTGAAATGCAAAGACTTAGGCAGGTGAAGTCGGTTTAAGAGTTGCGCCGCTTTTTGTTGTGCGTCCCCAGCGACATTGTTTGCACGCGTCTTGGAAAACTGGCAAGGCAGCAATACGTTTTCCAACACATTGAGGTAGGGCAATAAGTTAAACTGCTGAAAAATGTAGCCAATATTGTCTGCTCGAAATCGGTCTCTTTGACTGGGTGATAATTTGGCTAACTCTGTCCCTAAGATGGTGAGTTGACCGGATTGAACTTGGTTGATGCCAGTGAGCAAGCTCAGCAGTGTGGATTTCCCGCAGCCACTTGGACCTTTAATAAATACATGCTCACCACGAGCAACTGAAAAATGCGGGATCTGCAGGATCGGTTTGGCGGCGTCTTTCCAAGTAAAAGAGACGTGACTCAAACCAATCACTTCAGATGGGGTGTTCACCATAACGTTTATCCTATCAGTGGCGAGGAATTGTGGGTAAGTGATGGCTTACCCACTTGCTCTTCTATTACTTCAGCGAGATCGTCGTTTGTGTTGCTGAGAGTTTGACGGAGTTTTGCAGCTTATCGGTTAGCACATTAGCTTGAATGGCTTGAGTCGCAGAAAACTGACTAAACCAACCAGTTTTCAGTGACGTCAACGCGGTCAGATTATCGCAGTGATATTGGTATTCCACCGTAAATGCGCCATGGCTATCGTGGTCATGGTCGTCATGATGTTTGTGGTCGTCATGGTGTTTGTGGTCATCATGGTGTTTGTGATCGTCATGATGTTTGCGGTCATCATGGTGTTTATGATCGTCGTGATGTTTGTGATCATCATGCTCTTCATGTTCATGATGCTCTTCACCACCTAAAGTGTGCTTCACCGAGACCGTTTCGATAGAACATTTAGCCGCACCATCCAGTTGAACGATCAACTCGGCTTTAGAAAGGGTCTCTAGTGCTGTTTTGAGCTGAGTTTCTTGATCGTGATTCTCTGGGGCGTGCTCAAACCCCACGACATCGGCTCCCGGCGCGGTGATCTCAATCAGAAGATCATGGCCGTCTTGAGCCACGTTAAACTCCACTTGGCCGTGGACGTGCGCATCATGTTGACGAAAGCCCTCTTGTGCGAAAGCGAGTGAAGAAAACGTTAGTCCAACCACAATGGCGAGAGAAGTTTTGCGAAGCATGGTTCTAATCCTTATCGTAAATAAATTGATTGTTGTACAGATTTATTTAGTGCGCCTCAGTTTGGGACGAGAAAGTTCGCTAAGTGATATTGCAATACCCACGTAAGCTCGAAAGTGTGTAAATAGGCATTGTCGTGACAGGCTTAAACGCTCCCCTACTGAGGTGCGGTAACCGGAGGTGAGCGCGCAAGATAAGCTGTAACTATAGCGACAGGTGCTTCAAAGGATGGAGGTGTACTTTCAAACCAGCTTGGTGGATCGATTGGTATGGTGATAACCGCTGGGCTCACACCATGATGAGCATTGGCAAACAACTGGCAATGGTGCGAGTTGTGATGTTCTGCATTAAAGTCAAAATCATGTGCAATACTGGCGAAACTCAAGAATAAGCTTAAGACCACCGCAAATAGAGCAGTGTGGTGCAGCTTGTTCATGGAAGTAGTGAGACCGTGTTGCATAAACTGATTGAGACGTAAGAAAGTGTTATAACATAACAGAAATTACAGCGAAACGTTGATTATTTTTGTCAAAACCGGGTACAAAAATAAAACCCATCACGATGGAGTGTATGGGTTTTATTGATGAAAAGAAGTAATTAAATGTTAGTTTTGATTAATTCAAGAACTTGAGTGATTTCATCAGCAGAAAGTGCCCCTTCTTTCACAAATAACACCTTGCCTTGCTTGTCTTGCACAATGATCGCAGAGCTTTCTTTGTTTAGTTGCCAACTTTGTGCGACCACGCCATTTTCATCCAACACCATGGAAGACCATGGAAACTCCATTTTACTCTCTTGTGCTGATGATTTTACGAATGACCCAGTGCCCCAAATTGCGTCGTCTTGATTGATAATGGTGGTGGTTTGGTAGTGATCCGCCGAAAATTGCGCCGCTGTGATGGCCTGCATTAATGGGGCATTCAGTTCTTTCGCACTGCTGCGACCAGCGATGGCTTGAATCACGCGAACTTTCCCCATCATTTGCGCCGATGCCCATGGTTGGAAAGCGGTGCCTTTACCTTGAAGAACGATTTCGCCGTAAGCATCGACTTTGACGCTGGGAACATTGGTGCCGATGGAAAGATTGTGTGCCGCCGTATTAAATGAAGCGCCTAGCAGAGCCAGTGCGAGGAGAGTCTTTTGTTTCATATCTCTTTTTCCTTATTTTCCCCGTTATCTGGGTATCCTGAGTGGGGGTTATTTTATCCTTTACGGCACCAGTATAATATGGGTGAGAGATAAATAATTGACTGAAAGTAACATTTTATTAACAAAAACACTTAGGATGAGTTTATCTGTCGGCGACTCTGATGTATGCTTTATCGGTCCATTAGATACTACTAATGATGAATAAGTGAGTTGGCACAGCGTTGCTTGCACAGCTCAGACAAAAAAGACATTGCCGGGAAAGGCAGGAGTGGCGTGGATTCACCATGTCACATTGGACTGATACGGAAGTTGAGGTTATTTATGTTGCGCGAGTTTGCTGTCTATCGGCCACGTCAAGTGGCTCGATTTGTAAAAACCCTTTTTAAAGGATCGTTTTCTATTGATGGGATCGGGGAGTTTGAGTTCGATAATGGAAAAGTACTGTTGCCCGATACATACAACGCAAAAAAGATATCGGTTTATCGTGAAGTGAATGCGGAAATCGCGGCACTTTCTTTAGCAGCGGCATAATCAGCGAAGAGAGCCAAAGCCGATCTTTAATCTAGAGTAGAAGCTTTCGAGCGATCGCAGTAAAGCGATCGCTGAAATGGGCGTTTTATCAGCGCTCTAAGCAGTAGGGAAACAGACCCCTGTACCACCAAGGCCGCAGTAGCCATCGGGATTTTTGGCTAAATACTGCTGATGGTAGGTTTCTGCATAGTAGTAGGCTCCTGCTGGTTGAATGTCGGTGGTGATGTTTGCCAGTTGATTACCGGATAGCGCTGCTTGGTACGCTTCTTTGGATGCGAGAGCGATAGCCATCTGTTGTTCATTAAAGGTGTAAATCGCCGAGCGGTACTGTGTGCCTAAATCGTTACCTTGTCTCATGCCTTGAGTAGGATCATGGCGCTCCCAGAATTTCTCTAGAAGTTGTGTTAACGGCAAAACTTGAGGATCAAACACCACACGGACCACTTCGGTGTGGCCAGTTTGTCCGCTGCAGACTTCTTCGTAAGTGGGGTTGACTGTGAAGCCGCCGCTGTAACCCACCGAGGTCGAAACTACCCCTTCAAGTTGCCAAAACAGGCGTTCTGCACCCCAAAAACAACCCATGCCGAGGAGAATTTCTTCTTGTCCCGCTGCGATGGGGGCGGTGATGTCGCTGCCATTGACAAAATGAACCGTTTCCACCGTCATTGGTGTCGCTCTCCCTTTGAGTGCTTGTGCGGCATCAATGAGAATCTGTTTGTTGAGCATGTCTCTTCCCTTTTAATCATCTGTGATATGAGTCCGAACAAAAAAAGGAATCTGGTTGTTCCTTTGTGGGTCGGGTGCTATCTTGCAAGCTAAGTCTCAGCTGGTAATGCAGGATAGTTTAGAGCGTCAGCCTAACGCAACTTATCTATCGGTAGCTTGTGTTGATTTCCAACGATATTCCACCCGCATCGCCTCGATCTCAGCCGACGTTTTGTACTTACTAAAACATGATAAAAAAAGTATTACCACTATTCGTCAGTCTTATCTTGTCCGGTAAGCTTTTTGCGGAGCCACAGATCTCTTTAACTTTGGAAGGGGTCAGTGGTGCCATTGAAGATAATATAGAAGCACATTTGAGCGCTATCGACGAAAAGGATTATTCCACATCGCTCCGCTTTCAGTCGCGTTTAGACGTTATCATCAATAGTGCATTGAACGCGCTTGGCTATTATCACGCCACGATCGACTATCAAATTTCCACTGATCAACAAGAATTGATTGCGCATATCACCCTGGGTGACCCCGTTACTATTGATACCATGGATGTGAAAATCGATGGTGAAGCGAGCACTGACAAAGATTTTATCCAGTTGATAGAAAAGTCACCGGTGAAACAAGGGGCGGTATTGAATCATGGTGATTACGACGCGTTGAAATCCTCCATTCGCAACTTAGCCTTACAAAAAGGGTACTTTAAGGGTGACTTTACGGAAGCGCGCTTAGAGGTCGCTGCCGATCTCAATCGTGCTTTCGTGCGCCTGCACTATGCCAGCGGCATCCGTTATCACTTTGGTGAAACCACAGTGACGGGCAGCCAAATTGAAGACAACCGAGTACGTTCCCTTCAACCCTATCAAGCCGGTGATCCTTACCTTGTCGCCAAAGTGGGCGAGTACAACCAAAATCTGTCGAACACCGATTGGTTCTCGTCTGTGTTTGTCGAGCCCGATTTGACCCTGTTGGATGAATCACGCGTGTTGCCGATGAAAGTGAGCCTTGCTCCTCAAGCGAAGAACCAAATTGAAACGGGTATTGGTTACGCAACCGATGTTGAGTTTCGTGGCACGCTCAAGTGGAAAAAACCTTGGGTGAATGAGCTGGGCCACAGTTTTGATAGCAGCTTACTGATTTCAAAGCCTGAGCAAACTATTACCGCTGGCTATCAGATCCCTTTGGAAGACGTGTTGCACGATTACTATCGTATTCAATATGCGATGAAGAATGTGGATAGTCGTGACACTAAGAGCTTGGAGTCTAACCTTGCAGTCGAACGTCATTGGTTACTAGACAACCGTTGGCATCGAACCGTCTTCGTCCGCTATTTGATTGAAAACTATGAGCAAGGTTTGCAAGATGATGTCGCACAGTTTGTGCTGCCGGGTATCTCTTTTTCTCGCAGTCGAGTGCGGGGAGGAAGTATGCCAAGCTGGGGAGATAAACAGAGTATCACCTTAGAATTCGGTGATGATCACTTACTGTCCGAAACGAGTGTGCTGCGTGTTCAAGGGCGTACGACTTGGATTCGCAGTTTGGGGGAAAATCATCGTGGCATCGCGAGATTGGAAGGAGGGGCCAATATTGCTGATGAGTTTGACAAACTTTCTCCCTCTTTACGTTTTTTCGCTGGCGGTGATAACAACTTGCGTGGCTATGGTTATGAGTCCATTTCGCCGAAAGATGAAAGTGGCGCTTTGACCGGTGCGAAGTACATCGCCACCAGTACGCTCGAATATCAGTATCGCCTTGTCGGTAACTGGTGGGCCGCAGCCTTTGTCGATTACGGTGATGCATTTAATGAAACGCCCGATTGGAAGACTGGGGCCGGGATTGGTGTTCGTTGGGGCTCTCCGGTTGGCCCAATTCGACTGGACTTTGCTTGGGGGTTAGATGCCGAGCCGGGAGACGAATTTCGTGTCCACTTCACTTTGGGGCCTGAGCTATGATCAGAGTGGTGTTTAAGTGGAGTAAATGGCTATCTGCGGGCGTGATGGCGGTGTTGGTGTTGCTGCTCGCGTTGATTGGCATGGTGCTATTTACCCATCCAGGACTGACTTCTGCGATTTGGGTTGCTGAAAAAGCGTTGCCGCAGTTACAAGTGGGTCAAGTGCAAGGTTCTCTTTTCCCTAAGTTTACTTTGCGGGATGTGACGTTTAACGACCCTGATCTTAAGGTGGATGCCTCTGTCAGGAAGTTCACACTGGCGATGAATTTTCAGTGCTTATTGGAGCCTAAAGTCTGCATTAATGATATCGACCTAGACGGTTTGACCTTTTCGATGCCTGAGTTGCCCGCCACAGAGGAAAGTGTGGAACAACCCAGTGAACCACTGAAAAGCATCAGCACACCAGTGCCGATTTTTTTGCATCGTTTAGCGCTCACAGACTTCAAGCTCGATGTGTTGGGCAATCAAGTTTCTTGGGGTGAGTTTAGCAGCGCACTTTCCATGCAAGGTGAGCGCTTAGTGATTTCTCCCACCCATTTTAAAAATGTGGATCTAACGCTTGCACCAAGTAATGAAGTAAAAGAAGAAGAGCTTCCAGTCGCGCAGCCACGGCAAGACATTGTTTTGCCTGAGGTGTGGATTCCACTGCAAGTCGTATTGCAACGATTTGATCTAGAAAGATTTACCTTACATCAAGCAACGCCGTTTACGCTCAATCATTTAGGCCTGCAAGCCCGTGCTGCTAAGCATCAGGTAGAGCTAAAAACGCTAGAACTGGATATTCCTCAAGTGGATGCGCAAGCCAGCGCGAAAGTGGAGCTGAAAGGTGACTACCCTTTAACGTTGCTGTTGAACGCAGATCTGAAAGAAGGTGACTTAAAAGGTCAGAATATTGTGTTTAAGGCGGCGCAGAGTGTGGCGAATTTGGCGATTGAAAGTGAGTTGACGGGGCCAGTATCTGCTCGTCTCTCTGCGTCGTTGCAACCCCTTTTGGTTCGTTTGCCCTTTGATGTCAACTTAAGTGAACTCAAAACGCAATGGCCGTTTGTCGGTGAGGCTGATTACCATGTCGATGTGGCGAGTTTGACCGCCAAAGGTGAGTTGCAAGATTACCAACTCGCCCTGCAATCTCATTTGGATGGGAAAGCGATTCCGGCGCTGGATTTTGCGTTAAAAGGCAAAGGCTCACTGGAGCGGATTGAGCTGGAGAAGTTGGACTTGGAAACCTTGGGCGGCACGCTGGCTGGCCAAGTCTTTGCTAGTTGGAAAGGTCCGGTACATTGGCAAGCGGATTTTCAGCTCGACAACATTCAGCCGGGCTTACAGTGGCCAGAAGCAGAAGGCAATCTCAGTGGTAAGCTCTCCACTAAAGGGATGCTCACGGAACGTGGTGGCTGGGAAGTCTCGCTGCCTTTGCTTGATATCGATGGCCTGCTTCGTGGTTATCCGCTTAATGTTGAGGGATCTTTGCAGGCTTCAGACCGCAGTGGCAAAGGTGACATTCATCTCAACACAGACAGACTGACGCTTTCCCATGGCCCCAATTCGCTTACTGCAAAAGGAAAGCTTGATAAGCGTTGGGCAATGGATGTCGATGTAAAGTTCACCGATTTAGCCAAAAGTGTGCCGGATCTTTCAGGTGTGCTGATGGGTGAGATTGATTTGCGTGGTGCCTTAAAAGAGCCGGATATTGAGCTTGATTTGCAGGCTAGCCAAGTGCAATGGCAGCAACAAGCAAGCATTGAAACATTGTCGCTGGCTGGCAGAATTACGCCGATGCCGCAGCCGCAAGCGGACGTTACCCTAAATATTTCTGCATTGCGCTACCAAGAGACTCTCTTGGATTCGATTGTGCTCTCGGCCAATGGTTCCGAAAAGCAGCATCAGCTGAGTTTAGATGTTTCATCTGATCTTGCCTCGACCAGTTTGGCGATCAGTGGCAGTTTGGTGCAAAAACCGGAGATGGTGTGGTCGGGAGCATTAGAGCGTATGTTTGCCACCACCAAACAGGGAACTTGGACACTTGAGCAGAGTACACCGATCACGGCCAACATCGACAAACAGAGTGTTGCGGTTGCTGCACATTGTTGGCAGCAGCAAGGGTCGAGTCTATGCCTTACGCAAGATATTAATGTGGGCAAAAAGGGCGAAGCGACATTGGCGCTCAACCAGTTTGATTTCAAACAGATTGCCATGTTCTTACCTGCGGAAACCCACCTTGATGGCAGTGTGAATGCGAATGTGTGGGCGAAATGGGCGCCAAAAACCGCACCACAAGTGACGCTTTCTGTCACGCTGCCATCGGGGCAAGTTCAGCAAAAAATTGAACAAACGGTGACGCTCGGTTGGGATGATATCTCATTCAATGCCAACTTAAAGCAGGACAAGCTCAACGCAGACTGGCAGATCAACGTCAGAGACAACGGCGATTTGAGTGGTCGTTTATCTGTTGCGGATGTGCAGGCAAAAGATCCTCAACTGCAAGCAAAGTTGTTGTTGAGTCAATTTAATCTGGACTTCCTGCAGCCATTAGTGGGTGAGTACAGCTCACTAAAGGCGCTCCTTTCGGCAGACTTACAGCTAGAAGGATCCGCTTTACAACCGAAAGTGACGGGTCAGTTTCTGGTTGATGATATTGAGGCCAATGGTGATATCAGCCCGATTGATGTACAACGAGGCAAAGTGGCGGTGGCATTTTCCGGCTATGACGCCAACCTCAATGCCAATATCGTTACACCTGATGGTGAGTTGAAAGTCGAAGGTGATGCTAATTGGCAGCAATTGGATAACTGGCACAGTAAAGTCCGTGTTTACGCAGATTCGCTGAAAGTGAACATGCCTCCGATGGTCAAGATTCAGTTAGTCCCTGACATGACCATTGAAGTGAATCCGACGTTGGCTAAAGTGACGGGTAACTTGGCGCTGCCATGGGGACGCATTGTGGTTGAAGAGCTGCCACCAAGTGCCGTCAGTGTTTCGAAGGATCAAGTGATGCTCAATGACCAATTGGAACCTCTCAATAACGCCTCTTCTATGCCATTCAATGTGGAAACGGACATCAATATCTCGATCGGGGATGACTTCAAGCTGAGCGCATTTGGTCTTGAGGGTGGATTGATTGGCAAACTCAATGTGACCCAGAAAGACAAGGGACCATTCATTCTTGGTGAAGTGAATATCGTCAACGGTACTTATCGCTCGTTTGGTCAAGATTTGTTGATCAAAGAAGGTAAAGTGTTGATGAATGGCCCAGTGGATCAACCTTATGTCGCCATCAAGGCAATTCGCAATCCAGAAAACACCCAAGATGATGTTATTGCTGGCGTTAAGGTTACTGGTCCAGCGACAGAGCCTGAGATCTCCATATTCTCTGAACCCGCTATGCCGCAAGCCAATGCGCTTTCTTATCTGCTTCGGGGGCAAGATATCGATGGTGAATCTGGCGGTGGTAGTGCCATGACTACGGCATTGATCGGATTAAGCTTAGCGAAAAGTGGCAAAGTGGTTGGTGAAATTGGCCAAGCGTTTGGCGTGCAAGATCTGCAGTTAGATACCGCAGGGTCGGGGGAAGATTCTCAAGTGACGGTGAGTGGTTACATCATGCCTGGCTTGCAGGTGAAGTATGGTGTTGGCATCTTTAAACCGTTGGGGGAGTTTACGGTCCGTTACCGCTTAATGAAAGATCTCTACTTGGAAGGGGTCTCTGGCGTCGAAAGCGCGGTTGACTTGCTCTATCAGTTTGAGTTTGATTAAAGCGCCGCTACATGCTATCAAACCTTAACTTGGTCCAACATCGCACATCATGTAGATAACAGGGAGGCGTTATGCAGCATTTGGTTTTTGTCTATGGCACCTTGCGCAAAGGGGAATCTAACCATCATTATCTCGAGAAAAGCGAGTTTTTGGGTGGTTATCAAAGTGCTCAAGATTACCGCCTTTACGATCTCGGAGACTATCCCGCGTTAGCGGCTGGTCATCGCGCCATTCATGGCGAAGTCTATCTGATTGACGATGAGACCTTATACGCACTTGATAAATTAGAAGATGTTCCCGTAGAGTATCGACGCGAAACCATTGAAACGCCATTTGGGCGAGCGTGGATCTACCTCTATCAAGACAGCAGCAAGTTGGTGGATGAGATCGTGTCGGGCGATTGGTGTCAGCGTGTTTGAGCTGTTGACGCTTAGCTCATCATATAAGTAATCACAGCGCCAGCCACGACAAGGCAGCCTCCAATGCGGCGTAACTGATTATCGGGTTGCTCACTTAACTGTGCCACCATATTTCGCCACCCTCTCGGAGCCAGCAATGGCCCCAATCCTTCCACAATCAGTACCAGCCCAAGCGCCAGCCACAGTGAGTTCGACATTGCATAAATCCGCAGTGAAAATAAAGTGAAATATTATCAGTGATATGATGTTGGCAAAAGTGGCCGTGCTGAGGAATGACTAAACGGTAGGGATCGCTGTGCACAAAAAATGACTGCAAGATGCGTAATTCGGTGCTAGAATCCTTTTTTAACTATCAATCAGACTTGGAAAGATGGCAAATAACGTAGTCGTTCTGGGCACCCAATGGGGTGACGAAGGTAAAGGTAAAATCGTTGACCTTTTGACTGAAGATGCAAAGTATGTGGTTCGCTACCAAGGCGGTCACAATGCAGGTCACACACTCGTAATCGACGGTGTTAAAACCGTACTTCACTTAATTCCATCAGGTATCCTACGTGATAACGTAAAATGTGTTATCGGTAACGGTGTAGTACTTTCACCTGAAGCGCTAATTAAAGAAATGAAACCTCTTGAGGAGCGCGGTATTCCAGTTCGCGAACGCCTATTCATTTCTGAAGCTTGTCCTCTCATTCTTCCTTACCATGTTGCACTCGATCAAGCTCGTGAGATTGCTCGCGGCAAAAAAGCGATCGGCACAACTGGTCGTGGCATTGGTCCTGCGTACGAAGATAAAGTGGCTCGTCGCGGTCTTCGTGTTGGTGACCTGTTCGATATGGAAGCGTTTGCAGAAAAACTAAAAGAAGTGATGGAGTTCCATAACTTCCAACTAGTGAATTTCTACAAAGCAGAAGCAGTAAGCTACGAAGAAGTGCTTGAGCAAGCGAAAGGCTATGCTGAGCTACTGACTTCAATGGTGATTGATGTTACTGACGAACTAGACGCAGCACGCAAGCGTGGCGATAAGATCATGTTCGAAGGTGCTCAAGGTACTCTGCTAGATATCGACCACGGTACTTACCCATACGTAACCTCTTCTAACACAACCGCTGGTGGTGTTGCTGCAGGTTCTGGTTTTGGTCCTCGTTACATTGGTTACATTCTAGGTATCGCAAAAGCTTACTGTACTCGCGTAGGTGCTGGTCCATTCCCGACTGAGCTATACGATGGTAAAGACAAACAAGATCCTGTTGGTAAACATTTAGGTACGGTTGGTCACGAGTTTGGTGCAACAACGGGTCGCCTACGTCGTACTGGTTGGTTTGACGCTGTGGCAATGCGCCGCGCAATCCAAATCAACTCTGTATCAGGTTTCTGTCTAACCAAACTTGATGTTCTAGATGGTTTGAAAGAGCTGAAAATTTGTACTGCTTACCAGATGGAAGATGGCTCAATTCTTGAAGTTTCTCCAATGGCGGCAGAAGCATTTGAGAAAGCGACACCAATCTATGAAACCATGCCTGGTTGGTCTGAGAACACCTTTGGTGCTAAATCTCTAGAAGATCTACCACAAGCAGCGATCAACTACATCAAGCGTATTGAAGAGCTGACTGGCGTGCCAGTAGACATTATCTCTACAGGTCCAGATCGTAACGAAACGATCGTTAAGGTTCATCCATTCGAATCTTAATCGCGAACTCAGATGACAACGAAACCGGCCTCTTGGCCGGTTTTTTGTATTCTCTAGTGGGAGTCATTTTCCACGGCACTCAAGTTGGTGAAAAACTATACTAGCTGTGGCAAGCTATTGCCGATAAGCGGCAATTTTTGTCTAAAGCTAAGTGGTCTTTTGCCGATAATGTTATCAAGCCTGTGATTTCAACGAGACGCGTTGGCTGAGGATAGACATTAAAGAGTGATGAATATGAAATTACGAACAGTAGCTGCTTCGCTGCTGTTGGTGTTGAGTGCTCCATTTGCGAAAGCGAATGTCGCCGAGGTGGGAGCACCTGTACCGATTTATAGCGAAGCAGAGCTTATTAAGCTGATTGAGCAAAATAGGCATCTTGAGCGTGTGCGCGCCGATAACTGCCAGCTGGTGGAAGATATCGTGGCGCGGGCAACGAGAATTAACCTACCTGCGTACGAGTTCCTTTATGGTGATATGCTGGCGTGGGGTGTGTGTGTGGACCAAGATGTTGAACTCGGGCTCTACTACATGGAAAACGCAGCCCACCAAGGGCTACCGGCAGCGTTAGAGCAACTGGGGCGCTACTATTCACGTGGTACCTTAGTGCAGCAAGACAAAGAAAGAGCGATTCCCTACCTTCGCGAAGCGGCGGCCATGGGTAACCTCAATGCGCGTATCCATCTTGCTGAACTGTTGCTGCGTGATTATGGCAGCCCTTTGGATTACGAAGATGCCTATCGCTGGCTCTACAACTCAGTCACTGCTGACCAACGTCAGCACCAACGAATTTCAATGCTGCGCCAAGGTTTAGAGCAGCGCATGCCAGAGAATATTATCGCCCGAGCGAAAAGGCGAGATACGTTCTGGTAATACCTTGTCATCACTCTTCTCTCTTTGAATGCCAAAGCCCACCAACTCGGTGGGCTTTTGTGTCTTGTGTGGTTGAGTTCAACGAACCTTGTCGCACTCTAATACTAAACTACTTTAATGCTAAACCACTTTGTGTGGGCCAAAACATTCGTAATGGAACTGTTGTTCAAGCACTCCCATCTCAAGCAATTGTTTGGCGATAAACTGCATAAAGCCAACAGGGCCACAGAAGTACACTTGTACATCAGCCTGTTTGAGGACGGTTTCAATCTCATGCAGGTTCACCCATCCACTGAACTGGAAATCGTCACCGATTTTATCGTCTGAGTTTGGTTGGTTGTACCAAACTAACGAATTGAAATGCGGATGCGTTTCAACCAATTGTTTGACGTGTTGTTTAAATGCGTGTTGTTGGCCATTTTCAGTTGCATGAATCCAAGTCACCGGCGCTTGATGCTCGGTTAGGCTTTCAAGCATAGAAAGTGTTGGCGTGAGGCCGACACCCGCAGAGATAAGCACGACTGGTGCCGTTGGCGCGGCATCAAGGAAAAAGTCACCGGCAGGCGCTGCGAGTTTGACTTTGCTGCCAACGTCGAGATGATCGTGCAGATAGTTAGAGACTCGGCCGTCTTCTTCACGTTTCACTGAAATGCGATAGCAATCAGGACGTACAGAGGATGACAAGCTGTATTGGCGAATTTCTTGATTTTCAAACTGCTCATCGTTGATGTAAATCCCTAAATATTGCCCTGGTTTGAAGCCAACGACAGTGCCACCATCGACGGGCTTGAAGACAAAGCTACAGATGTGCGCACTCTCGTATTGTTTTTCGACCAGTTCAAACTCGCGTAAGCCACGCCAGCCACCGGTTTGTGATTGGTTGGCTTGATAAATTTGCTCTTCTCGCTGAATGAAGACATTCGCCAGCACACCATAAGCTTCAGCCCAGGCATCGAGCACGGCTTGCCCCGGAGAGAAAAGTTCATCAATGGTTGCCAGCAAGTGACCGCCGACAATTTGATATTGATCGGCAGTGATCAAAAAGCTGGAGTGCTTGTGAGCGATTTTTTCCACCGCGCCTAAGAGTGCAGGCAGATTGTCAATGTTGCTGGCGTAGGCGCAGATGGCGTTGAACAACGCTTCTCGTTGGTCACCATTGCGTTGGTTACTCATGTTAAAGATATCTTTGAGTTCAGGATTGTGCTCAAACATACGTTGGTAGAAATGGGCGGTCAGTTTTGGTCCTGTTTCGGCCAACAGGGGGGCGGTCGATTTTACAATGTTAATGGTGTTTTCGCTGAGCATAGCGGGCTTCCTATTAGGATTATTTGTTTAATTTTAAGTTGTATCTGTAATGCATGTTTAAAGTTGTATCTCAAATGTATCTTTCAATCAAGAAAAGTTTTAGACTTTCTTCACCATAGAGGAGCCTCCCATGCAACTGACGAGCTTTACTGATTACGCCTTGCGCACCCTGATTTATCTCGCGTCGTTGCCGGATAATGAACAGACCAATATCACCGATGTGACTGAGCTATTTGGTGTTTCACGCAACCATATGGTCAAGGTGATCAACCGTTTGGGGCAGTTAAACTACATTCAAACCGTAAGAGGAAAAAATGGTGGGATCCGCTTGAATCGCCCAGCGAAGACGATTTTAGTTGGAGAAGTTGTGCGAGATTTGGAGCCATTGGATCTTGTCAATTGCTCGGTGGAGTTTTGCCATATTACGCCCGCATGCCGTTTGAAGGAGCGCTTATATCGTGCGAAGCTGGCCTTTTTGGCGGAGTTGGATGACTGCTCGATCGCTGAGCTGTTGGATGACAACGCAGAGCTCCTGATCTTGCTGCAAAAAGCCTAACTGGCGTTGCCAGTATGCCCTATCCAAAGATAGAGCACACTGTTGCTGCAGAACGTCGCGGAGTTAGCGAATCTCTTCGCCCGAGTCGAGCACGGTTTTACGGACGATGTCAGTAAAGGCCAGTGCTTCTTGGCGAATTTGCTCCTCATTCACCGTGTTGATTTGGCGCTCTTGCATGATCAGCTTGCCATCAACAATGGCATGGCGCACATTGCCGCTGTTGGCTGAGTAAACCAAAGCAGAGTATGGGTTGTAAACGGGGACCATATTTGGCGCTTTGGTATCGATAACGATGATGTCCGCCAGTTTGCCGACTTCAAGAGAACCGATTTTATCTTCCATATGCAGTGCTTTTGCAGCGCCCATGGTCGCCATATCGATCACTTTGAGTGGTGGCATGGCTGCACGATCGTGATTGACCAGTTTGTGTACTTTCGCCACTTGGTTGAATTCATCAATGGTGCTCAGCGTGTTGCCCGACATTGGACCATCGGTACCCAAACCAATACGCACGTTTTCGTCGTACATCTTGAGGGCTGGGGCGACGCCTTTGGCAGACTTAATGTTGGCACTCATGTTATGAGCCACGCCCATATCGGCCTGCTTCACTAACTCAATGTCTTTGTCGTCGACCAAAATCATGTGAGCGCCGACGAGGTTGGCATTCAATGCGCCGATTTGATGCATGTACTGCACCGGTGATAAACCGTTTGATCGTTCAGCAATCTTTTCTTGCTCACGGGTGGATTCGGCTAAGTGAATCAAAACAGGTACGTTCTTTTCTAGCGAGAGCTTCGCAATTTTCTGTAGCGTTTCTGTGGTGTTAGTGTAGGGCGCGTGCGGTGCAAACGCTGGGGTAATTCTTGGGTGATCTTGGTATTGGTCGATAAAGTTCAGGGCGTATTGAATGCCTTCGTCGGCGTTTTTGGCATCGGCGACAGGAAACTGAATCACACTCTGGCCAAGCACGGCACGCATACCAATTTGGTCGACCGTTTTCGCCACTTCGTCTTCGAAGTAATACATGTCTGCGTAGGTCGTTACGCCGCCTTTGAGCATTTCAACGTTCCCCAAATTTGCGCCGATGCGCACCATATCGCGTGACACCAGTTTGGCTTCTAATGGGAAAATGTAGCGATGCAGGCGGTCAGGCACATCGTCACCTAATGAGCGAAATACCGTCATCGACACATGCGTGTGCGTGTTGATTAAACCCGGCATTACGATGTCACCATCGACATCAAGCACTTGTTTTGCTTGATACTGCTTTGCCACATCCGCATCACCCACCGCGATGATTTTGTTCTCTTTTACCACTACAGTGCCGTTTTGATACACCACTTTGTCTTGGTTCATGGTGAGGATCATGGCATCGGTGATCATAAGATCCGCAGGTTGCGCGGCATAACTCATGGATGAAAACAGGCTCATGCCTGCAATGGCAGCAGCTATTACGTTACGTTTCAGCATTCTATTTTCCTTGGAACAGGCATCGGTATAGTTTGCCGCGATAGTAAGAGATTCATGATGAATTGCAAACGTTTGCTCCTCGGTTTGCATACTTCTGTGATCTTGGCACGGAGATGTAAACGAATCAGAAGAATGATGAAAAACTATGAAAAATAAGTGTTAATTTGCTGAAACTGCGACGCGTGGCTGTAGCTTATGAGCAGAGTCAGATATACTACAACCATACCTTCCTTGCTAAATAGGCCTGCCTATGTCAGACGTTATTCAAAACGATCCTTTTGCCGATCGTGAATCAGAAAATTACGAAAATCCCATTCCAAGTCGTGAGTTTATTTTAGAGTTTCTCGAACAAGCTGGCGTACCGATGAATCGCAATGATTTGTTCGAAGCACTGCAGTTAAAAGACGAAGATCAATATGAAGGGCTAAGACGCCGTTTGCGTGCAATGGAGCGCGATGGGCAGCTCGTCTTTACTCGTCGTCAATGCTATGCCTTACCTGAAAAATTGGAAATGATTAAAGGGTACGTGATTGGTCACAAAGACGGCCACGGTTGGGTTAGACCAGAAGGCAGCGTGAACAAAGACGATGATATTCTGCTGCCTCATCACCAGATGAAAACCTTGATTCATGGCGATTTCGTTTTAGTGCAACCGACGGACAACAGCAAGCGCGGCCGCAGGGAAGGGCGTTTAGTGCGTGTGTTGGACGAGCGCAAAGCACAAATCGTTGGGCGTTTTTTCCTTGAGTATGGCTATTCCTATGTGGTGCCGGACGATTCACGCATTAGTCATGACATTCTCATCCCAAATGAGCACAAAGCGGGCGCTCGCATGGGCAACGTGGTGGTGATTGAAATCACTGACCGTGGTGCTCGCTCACGCGGCATGATGGGCAAAGTGGTGGAAGTGTTGGGCGAAAACATGGCGCCGGGCATGGAAACGCAAATTGCTATTCGTACGCACCAAATCCCTCATGAGTGGCCGGAAGAAGTCGATAAGCAGATCGCGAACTTAGGCGAAGAAGTGCCTGAAGAAGCGAAGGTTGGTCGCGTGGACTTGCGTCAACTGCCGTTGGTCACCATCGATGGTGAGGACGCTCGTGACTTTGATGACGCGGTTTACTGTGAGAAGAAAAAAAGCGGCGGCTGGCGCTTATGGGTGGCGATTGCGGATGTGAGCTACTACGTTCGCCCTGACTCGGCGCTCGACAAAGAAGCGATCAACCGCGGCAACTCGGTTTATTTCCCATCACAAGTCGTCCCTATGTTGCCAGAAGTGCTGTCCAATGGACTCTGCTCGTTGAACCCACAAGTGGATCGCTTGTGTATGGTGTGCGAAATGACCATTTCAGATAGCGGTAAGCTGTCAGGTTACAAGCACTATGAAGCAGTTATGAATTCCCACGCCCGCTTGACTTACACCAAAGTCAGCCAAATCCTTGAAGGGGATGAAGAGCTGCGTGAGCGTTACGCGCCCTTGGTGTCGCATCTTGAAGAGTTGCATGCGATGTACAAGGTGCTCAAAGAAGCGCGTGATCAGCGCGGGGCGATTGAATTTGAAACCGTGGAAACCAAGTTCATCTTTAACGCCGAACGTAAGATCGACCGTATTGAGCCTGTGATTCGTAATGATGCCCACAAGATCATCGAAGAATGTATGATCATGGCCAACATTGCGTCTGCCTCGCTGGTGGCAAAAGCCAAAGAGCCTGCGCTCTATCGTATTCACGAATCGCCAGGAGAACTTCGTCTGCAAGGCTTCCGCGATTTCTTGGGCGAGTTAGGCTTAGATCTGAAAGGGGGCTTGGAGCCATCACCGACAGATTATGCGGATTTGGTGAAGCAAATTGGCGAACGTGCCGATAAAGAGCTGATCCAGACCATGTTGCTGCGCTCAATGAAGCAAGCGGTGTACAACGCAGATAATGCCGGTCACTTTGGTTTGGCCTTGCAGCGCTACGCGCATTTCACCTCGCCGATTCGTCGTTATCCGGATCTGTTGTTGCATCGTGCGATCAAATATCTGATCGCTAAAGAGAAAGGCCAAAATCAAGATCGCTGGACCCCAACGGGTGGCTTCCACTATTCATTTGATGACATGGATTTCTATGGCGAGCAGTGTTCAATGACCGAGCGTCGCGCCGATGACGCCACACGCGATGTTGCCGATTGGCTCAAATGTGAATACATGCAAGATCACGTGGGTGACGAACTTGATGGGGTGATTGCCAATGTCACCAGTTTTGGTTTCTTTGTTCGTCTAACGGAATTGCACATCGATGGTTTGGTGCACATTTCGACGCTGGCCAATGACTACTATCAATTTGATCCGATTGGTCAACGACTTATCGGTGAAAGCTTTGGTCACATTTACCGTTTAGGCGACGCCGTCAAAGTGAAAGTGCTGGCGGTGAACTTAAATGATAAGCAAATTGACTTTGAATTGGTGGGAACAAGCCGTAAGCTACGCGGCGAAGGCAAAACCGCGAAGAAGCGCGTCGCGGAAGCGAAAGAGAAAGCCAAAGCGAAGAAAAAAGGTGTCGCTCGAGCATCGAAAGCGCCAATGCGTCACGAACCTGTCGTCGAACCGACCAAGCGTCCGGAAGAAAAAGACGGCAAGAAAAAGAAAGTGAAAAAAGCGCAGAAGAAAAAACCACACAGTAAACCGAAGAAAGCCAAGCGCAGTAAAAACGCGGCGGAGTAATCGGTCCGGTATCTTCTACGAGTAAACAGGTTAACTCATGAGTAATGAATTTATTTACGGCATTCATGCTGTAAGAGCCGTTCTGGACAAAGAGCCAGAGCGTTTTATTGAAGCCTATGTGCTAAAAGGGCGTCAGGATGACAGACTGATGCCGATCCTCAACGAGCTGCAAATGGTGGGCGTGTCACTACAACAGATGACACGCAAAACCTTGGATGACAAAGCGCACGGCGCAAACCATCAGGGCATCATCGCACGGGTAAAACCGGCCAAGCAGCTGAATGAGAACGATCTGGATGACATTTTGGCCAAGCATGCTTCGCCACTGTTGTTGATTCTGGATGGGGTGACCGACCCACACAACCTTGGCGCATGTTTGCGTAATGCCGATGCTGCGGGTGTGGCGGCGGTCATTGTACCGAAAGACAAGTCAGCACCGATGACAGCGACCGTCAGTAAAGTGGCGTGTGGCGCGGCCGAAACGGTGCCTTTGGTGCGCGTGACCAACTTGGCGCGCACCATGCGTCATCTGCAAGAGCAAGGTATTTGGATTGTGGGTACGGCGGGTGAAGCAACGCACGATATCTATCAAGCGAAGCTGACGGGCTCATTGGCCATAGTGATGGGCGCTGAAGGGGATGGCATGCGCCGTTTAACCCGTGAAACCTGCGATGACTTGATCAAAATCCCAATGGCAGGGGCGGTTTCTAGCCTCAATGTTTCCGTGGCCTCAGGCATCTGTTTGTTTGAAGCGGTGCGTCAGAGACTGGCATCACAATAACCACTTCGGTATAGTGAGCGGATGAAATTGAACAAAGGATGGCAATGACCATCCTTTGTTTTTAGTGAGCCAAGTTTAGTGAGCCAAGTAGTGATGACTCAACAAGAGATAAAATTAATCGCCTTCGATCTTGATGGCACCTTGCTAGACAGCGTGCCAGATTTAGCCGTTGCGGCGGATCAAGCGACACGTGCAGTCGGTTTTCCGGGAGTAACCGAGCTGCAAGTTCGCGATTACGTCGGTAATGGCGCAGACATTCTGATTGGTCGTGCCTTGAGCCAAAGCTTAACCATCAACCCAGAGTTGAGTGATGAATTGAGAGCTCAGGCGCGTGAGCTGTTTGATGATTTCTATCAGCAAACTGGTCATAAGCTTAGTCACCTCTACCCAACGGTGAAAGAAACGCTGAAAGCGCTGCACCAAGCGGGCTTCACCTTGGCGTTGGTGACCAACAAACCCAGCAAGTTTGTTCCGGATGTGTTGCAGCAGCACGGCATCGCTGACTACTTTGTCGATGTGCTTGGTGGTGATTCATTCCCAGAGAAGAAGCCCAACCCAATCGCACTCAATTGGCTCATGGAAAAACATCAGATTCAGTCAACCGAGATGTTGATGGTGGGCGACTCTAAGAACGATATTCTGGCAGCAAAAAATGCTGGTTGTGCCTCTTTTGGTTTGACCTATGGTTACAACCATGGCGAACCTATTTCTGCCTCTGAGCCGGATTTCGTTGCCGATAGCTTGGCGCAATTGCTTGATGTGGTGCTCGTTTCTGCTTGAAGTGCGATTCGTCTCCGTTCCATACGGTGAAAACCACTAGAAAAATACTCGTCAATGAGTACACTGAGGAAACCGTGCGCTGAGTCTGCACGGTTTTTCATTTATTTAGATTAAGAAGTCAAAGGAATCATTTCATGAGCAAACCCATTGTATTAAGTGGTGTTCAACCGTCAGGTGAACTAAGTATCGGTAACTACTTGGGTGCTCTACGTCAATGGCAGCAGATGCAAGACGACTATGATTGCCAATATTGTGTGGTAGACCTTCATGCGATTACGGTTCGTCAAGATCCGAAAGCGCTGCATGAAGCGACCCTCGACGCATTGGCCATTTGTCTCGCAGTTGGTGTTGATCCGAAGAAGAGCACGCTATTTGTTCAGTCACATGTACCAGAACATGCTCAACTTGGTTGGCTTCTTAACTGTTATACTCAAATGGGTGAATTGAGCCGTATGACTCAGTTCAAAGACAAATCAGCCCGTTACGCGAACGATGTTAACGTTGGGTTGTTTGGTTACCCAGTGTTGATGGCGGCAGACATCCTCCTTTACGGTGCACATCAAGTACCAGTGGGCAGCGATCAGAAGCAGCACCTGGAGCTGGCACGTGATATCGCGACACGTTTCAACAACATCTATTCACCAGAAAACCCAATTTTCACCATTCCTGAGCCGTACATTCCAACGGTGAATGCGCGTGTTATGAGCTTACAGGATGCGACGAAGAAGATGTCGAAATCGGATGATAACCGTAAGAACGTGATCACTCTGCTTGAAGACCCGAAATCGATCATCAAAAAGATCAACAAAGCGCAAACCGATACCGAAACGCCGCCACGCATTGCCCATGATTGGGACAATAAAGCGGGCATTTCCAACCTGATGGGACTGTACTCCGCGGCCACCGGTATGAGCTTTGAAGAGATTGAAGCCAAGTACCAAGGCGTGGAAATGTATGGTCCATTCAAGAAGGATGTCGGTGAAGCATTGGTGTCGATGCTCGAGCCGATTCAAGCGGAATATCACCGCATTCGTGAAGATCGTGGCTACATGAATGAGGTGATGCGCCAAGGGGCAGACAAAGCATCAGCACGCGCAGCGGAAACGCTAAAGAAAGTATACGAAGTGGTTGGCTTTGTTGGTCGCCCTTAATTCGGATATATTTTTTGACTATTTTAAGGTCGCCGTTAGGCGGCCTTTTTTGTTATTGCTAATTTAATAACCACTAATATAAGTGGTGTTTCATATCATGTTTTATCATTTGTAATTGAGTTGTAGCTCTAATTTATTCAATGTTGTTTTGTATTATTTTTTTTGATCCTTTTATTTGTTGAAACTATAAATCACCCCGTATTAATAGTTTTGTAAGTGTGAGTCATTTCGCATTTAACTTGCATCTTGCTTTTCTTTTTTCATCAAATAGAGACATTACTCTTGTTTATTAATGTAATGGTTAAACCCTAACCGTTGTCGCCTTCAGATAAGGTGGCTGGCTTTGTGCGCCCTAAATTTGACCAATATCTATTTCGTTGGCCAATCACTGAAATAACAGAGCCCTGTTTAACCGATACAAACAAATTCCCAAATTGGATATCGAGATACAAGGAAATAGCAATGTTGAAACGAAATGCAGTGGCAATGGCGATCTCCTCGCTATTGTTGGCCTCCGCAGCGCAAGCCGCCACCATTTACGAAAATGAGAATGGAGACTATCTCAAGCTGTATGGTGAAGTGGGTGTGGGTGGCCATATTGGTGCGAACTTTGAGTATGGTGAATTTTACACTGACGAGAAAAGCTACATTGATGACTCGTTCGCAACCATGGGCGTGCGTGGCAAAAATGGTCGAATGCACTACCGCTTAGAGTTGGATTACGAACGTGAAAACTGGCAGTACGGATCGGGTGATTTAGTTCTAAGCATCGATAAATTGTTCCTCGGTTATGACCTGCTGGACAGCAAGGCTTTCAACCAATACCTCGAACTAGGGTTAACCGATACCGCCTTTGACGATTACGACAAATGGGGTGACTTCACGTTTGATACCACGGTAGAAACTGGCGAAGCGGGTGACCAAGATATGACCGTTAAATACGAAGGTCGTTTCTTCTCCGACATCAAAGTGGGCGCCTCTTATACCTACGGTGGTAAATCGTCGTCGGGCTCTGAGCTAGGCGATATCGTCAACGGTTACTTGGGTTACTTTGGTGAGCGTTTCTCTGCAGTGGTTGGCCTAGAAGGGCGTGGTGGCTCTGATGGTAAGTCTAAATATGGTGAGCAAAGACTGCTTGGTGCGGGAGCTCGACTCGCGGTGACTAAAGACTTCCACTTGGGGATCAACGTATTTAGAGAAGAAGAAGACATCGGTACTTGTGCTCAGAAGAAACCAAATGAGTACGGTGTGCCAGAGTGCGTTCTTTACAACGACTATAAGCTTCAAAAAAATGAGGGATACTTAGCCTCGGCCAAGTATGTTTTCAATCCTCAGTGGGAACTTACCGCGTCATACAACTACGAAGAATATGAACAATGGGCAATAAACAACGAGGCAAATGGTGCTGAAGCGTCCGATTGGGGTAATGAGCGTATTTGGACGACGCTAGGGGTGAATTACAAACCGACTTCTTCAAGCGTTATTGCATTTGAAGTCAATAGTGGTGAAGCCGCGCAACAAGCTTATGCCTACGCGCGCGTTTATTTCTAATTGGACCGAGAGGATAAAACAATGAACAAAAAAATGACTCTACTTGCTGGTGCAATTAGTACCGTGCTCAGCGGCATCGCGACTGCTGACATTGGAGATATGAGCAAAGTATTTATTACCGAGTATGTTGAAGGTTCTGCACAGAATAAAGCTATTGAAATCAGTAACACTGGTACATCTGCCGTCACCTTTGAAGGTAACAGTGGTGATTTAGCGCTGTACTTTGGTCGTTATAAAAACATGATTCATAATAAGGACAAAGTCAATGTCCTGCAAAATGTCACCATTGCACCAGGGAAAAGTATCGTCGTTATAAATGGTGAGGCTGGGACGGAGATCCGCCAATACATTGAAAGATTGGCTGGAGAAGGTACGGTTGTGGCCGCTGGCACGTATGACCAAGTAAAATTCAACGCCTTAACGTTTAACGGGGATGATGCGGTCTGGCTAGGGACTTCTTCAGCTCAAAGTGATGTGCACGATATCTTCGGTATCTACAGTGATTCTGATGCTGCTGATGATCCATGGGCAAACATGACCCTGAGACGTAAACCAGGTTCAGGACCTAAAAATACTTATGACGTCAATGATTGGGAAGCGTTCGCTCAGGATGATTTTGGGGGATTAGGCGATCCATCTGCGGTGAACAATGATCCAATTGCTCCACCTGCCAATACTCCATGTACTGACGCAACGGAATTAACAGAGCAAACTATTGGTGCAGTACAAGGCAAAGGTAAGTTCTCTCCGCTTATTACTGAAGGGTACGAGTCAACAGAATCGTATAAAGTGACAGGTATTGTTTCTGCGGTAACTAGCTACCCTGCGAAGGGTTTCTACCTATACGATAACGATGGCAATGACCTAACATCGGACGGCATCTTTGTACCAACCACTCAAGCCACTGAGAGCATGGTGGGTCAAAAAGTGTGTGTGGTCGCTAAAGTGAAAGAAAACTATGGTTTAACCCAACTTGTTGCTGTTGATGATAAGTGGGAAGTGGTTGATGCAACACCAGTTGAAGTCGTACCTGTTGAACTAAAGCGTCATGCTGACGATACAACATTTGAATCTACGCTAGAACGCTACGAAGGTATGTTGGTCAAAACTTCAGCGGATATGGGCAAGACAGCTCAAGAGTTGGCTGCTATTGAAGCTCTTGTGGATAAAGTGACGGTTAAGCGTTCCGATGGTGAAGATGAGGCTATATACCAAGCGCGTTTAGCCGAGGCTAAAGAGGCGCGTCGTGATGAGTTGACCGCAGTAAAATATGATTTACGAGTGTCACGTAGCTTTAGCTTCGATTTTGATGCTTTCCGCAATAACATGGTTCTTGCCTACAAACGTCCTAATCCTCAGCCAAACCAAGATCATGCTGCTGGGTCGATAGCTTCATTAGCGCAAGCTGCTGAAAACGATGATTTCCGTGTGATTCTTGAATCTGACGGGAAAGCGCCAAATGGCGAGATTCCTTATTATCCTGAGTTTAAACAAGATCCTCAGAAAAACTACGTCCGTATTGATGATAGCGTAGTGGGTTTGACCGGTGTGGTTGGTTATTCATATGGTAATTTTAATATCATCGTTCCCAAAGCGCTGGAGTCCTCGCAGAAGATTACATTTATCCACAATACTGATCGTACCGATGCTCCAAAACTCAACGAATCATATGGTGTTCACGGTTTTACTATTAAAGTCGCGACTCAGAACGTACTGAACTACTTTAACTCACCGTATGGTGGTTCCGACAACAACTTCGGTGATAGTCGTGGTGCAGAATCTCAAGAGGAGTTTGAACGCCAACAAGCTAAAATCGTTGAAGCGATTTATGGCTTAGATGCGGACATCTTGGGTGTCATGGAAATTGAGAACAATGGTTTTGGTGACTTTAGCGCAATCAATGAGTTACTTGCTGCCGTTAATGAAAAATACGACGACGAAGATTACGGAGATCGTCATAGAAAGAACTCAATCCATAATCGCTATGTGTTTGTTGGGTTTGATAAGAACGGTGACGCGGTTCTAGATGAGCAAGATACGGTTGGTTCGGACGCGATCACTTCGGGTGTTATCTATCGTCCTTCAAAGGTCTCGATTGTCAGCGGCGAAGTTATCCCGATGCCAGAGCAGCATGCTCCGACGATCGTTGATGACAGTGGTGCGCCAATTTTAGATAAAAAAGGTGAAATTCGCGAAAACGGAGACAATTATCAACGTCATACCGTCGTAGCGACTTTTAAAGTGAATCACACTGGCAAGACGTTGTCTGTTGCTGTGAACCACTTTAAGTCTAAAGGCTCAACGTGTTACGAAGATTGGAAAGGTTGGGAAACGTGGAAGAATTTCGACCCTGTTCAGGATGATGTGCGCAATGATGATTTCCAAGGCTCGTGTGAAAACTTCCGTGTCGCAGCTGCGTACCACTTAGGTTCAGAGTTAGAGGACATTGCTGGCGATAAAGTCGTGTTAGGTGACATGAACTCATACGCAAATGAAGATCCGATGCTCGTACTCACAAGCAACCCTACAGGCAAAGCTATCTATGCATCAGAACATACCTACGTAGGGAAAACGCCATTTGAAAAAAATGGTCAGCGTATTGAAAAGACGTTTGGCTACTTAAACGCGGTTGATCTAAAAACGGAAAAAGGTAAAACCTCATGGAGCTATTCGTTTAATGATGAAGTCGGCTCGCTGGATCACATGTTGATTTCTCCTTCTCTCAAGCATCGTTTAGTCGATGCGACAGATTGGCACATTAATGCACCAGAATCGTCTTTGTATGACTACAACCACAAATACAAAGGAGGTGATACCAATGAACCTAATCCGTTCTATGCTGAAACACCTTTCCGCTCTTCTGATCATGATTCTGCCATTATCAGCTTAGGCTACAAATATGGTGAAGTTGGTGAAAATCCAGTTTCTATCACCATGAAAAGTGGCCGAACCGATATTGCTTTCCCTGTGTCAGAAAAAGCAATCATGGGTGATACCGCGGAAATCTCAATCTCTCCTCGCCCTACAGGGGTCACTCTGCCAAAAGTGACGCTTAAGGCAAATGGCGCTCAAACGGTGATGTTTGATGTGGCTGGTTTGGAGGCTGGTGAATACACCATGACTATGCGTGTGCTTCGCTCAGCAGCAACTCGCGCAGCAGCGGATGAAAAGGTGGTAGAAAGCAAATCGATGACCGTTACTGTTGCCAAGCGTGATTCAAGCAACGTCAAACCGGTTGTCGCTGCCTATGATGGTTCTGGTGGTGCATTCGGCTTCGGTGCGCTGCTATCACTGTTCGGTTTTGGCTTCTTGCGTCGCCGCCGTTCGCTATAAGCATAAAGTGTAAACCTTTAAGGCCAGCAATTTGCTGGCCTTATTTTTGTTCTATCGGTCAAAAGGCTTGCCTTTCGCGACTGGTGCTGCAAAATACCGCCCTTATCTATCCGTTCATCTTTGAGTGAGTTGTTGTTTTCCAATGCTATTGATCATCGATAATTACGATTCGTTTACTTACAACCTTTACCAGTACTTTTGTGAACTGGGCGCACAGGTGCAAGTGGTACGTAATGATGAGATTGATCTGGCGGGTATCGTACAACTAAACCCCACACACCTGGTGATCTCTCCTGGGCCTTGTACGCCAAACGAAGCGGGGATTTCGCTGGCTGCGATAGAGCACTTTGCCGGTAAACTGCCGATATTGGGGGTGTGCTTAGGTCATCAAGCGATCGCGCAAGTATTTGGCGCGAAAGTGGTGCGAGCCAGACAAGTGATGCACGGAAAAACCTCGCCCATTACGCACAATGGCCGAAGCGTCTTCAAAGGGTTAAACAATCCACTGACTGTGACGCGTTACCACTCACTGGTGGTGGAAAATGGCTCGCTACCAGAGTGTTTTGAGCTCACCGCATGGACAACCCATGCCGATGGCAGCATGGACGAAATCATGGGTTATCAGCACAAAACACTGGCGATTGATGCGGTGCAATTCCACCCTGAGTCGATCAAAACTGAGCAAGGGCACCAACTACTGGCGAACTTTTTAGCGCGCTAAGCCTGATCTCGATCACTTTTTTTAACATTTTCTTCATCTTTTTTTGCTTTTGCGATGAGTGAAAAACTATTCGCACCGTTCTGCATTCTGTTTTCATTTTTCTTACTACATCAGTAAGCTTCTGCGCTTTTTAAAAAAGTACTTCAATAATTTACCAACTTGATGCATAAATAGTCATTAATAGTGACTATCAACATTTATACCCCGAACCAAAAAGAATAATTCACTATTGAAATCGTTAATTAATTGTAAATACAATGCCGCATAAGCGTAAAAGCAAGACATTATTTGCCGAACAGTGAAAGTCGGCGTAATTCGCTATCTGCTGCGGTATCGAGAAGGAATGTGTAATGACAGTGGAAATGAAAGTAGAGCGTGGATTGTTCGATGAGGTGATGGTGCCTTGTTACAACCCAATGGAGATGATTCCAGTTAAAGGGCAGGGTTCTCGAATTTGGGACCAAAACGGCAACGAGTATATCGACTTTGCTGGTGGTATTGCGGTGAGCTGTTTAGGCCATTGTCACCCAGTGATGGTGAATGCGCTGACAGAGCAAGCGGGTAAGCTTTGGCATTTGAGCAACGTGATGACCAATGAGCCAGCGTTGCGTTTGGCAAAAAAACTAACCGAAGTGTGCTTTGCTGAACGTGTGTTCTTTGCCAACTCAGGCGCGGAAGCCAATGAAGCGGCACTGAAACTGGCGCGCCGTTATGCTGCAGACGTTTATGGCCCAGAAAAATCAGAAATCATCGCGTTCAAACAGGGTTTCCACGGCCGTACTTTCTTCACCGTGACGGTGGGTGGTCAGGCGGCGTACTCGGATGGTTTTGGTCCGAAACCGGGCGACGTTACTCACCTTCCTTACAACGATATTGAAGCACTGCAAGCACACATTTCAGACCGTACCTGTGCGGTCATGATGGAACCGTTACAAGGCGAAGGCGGCATCATTCCACCAACAGCGGAATTCATTCAAGCCGTGCGTGAACTGTGTGACAAACACAATGCGCTGCTGGTATTTGATGAAGTGCAAACGGGCAATGGCCGTACGGGCGAGTTCTATGCTTACCAAAGTCTGGGTGTCACGCCCGATATTCTCAGCACGGCCAAATCGCTTGGTGGAGGTTTCCCGATCGGGGCTATGCTCACCACGGCGAAACTGGCTGAACACCTAAAAGTGGGTACGCATGGTTCAACCTATGGCGGTAACCCATTGGCTTGTGCCGTGGCAGAGGCTGTGGTCACAGAAGTGTCTAAACCTGAAACGCTACAAGGCGTGAAAGAACGTGAACAGTGGTTCCGTGAAGGATTAGCTAAACTGAATGAGAAGTACCAAATCTTCGCTGAAATCCGTGGTAAGGGATTATTGCTTGGTGCCGCACTGAATGAACAATGGCAAGGCCGTGCTCGTGATGTGTTGGTGGCTGCAGGCAAAGAAGGTTTATTAGTGTTGGTGGCGGGCGCAAACGTGGTGCGTTTTACCCCTTCACTGGTCATTACTAAACAAGAAATCGAAGAAGGTTTCGCGAAGCTAGACAAAGCGATCGCTTCTCTAGTCTAAGCGCTGCTTATGCCGAACATTCACCCATGGAAGCGGGTGAATGTTCGATGCCTTTCCTAGGAGCTAACGCATAGAACCTAGGGCCTTCTATCCCCTTACTATTTGAAGTTGCAGGCGCGTTGGCTATGCTCGTTCCCCTAATCACATAGTCTATCTATGCTGATGGGATGAACTCACTTACCGCCTACCTGCAACGTCAATTCGTTTGGGTATGTGCATCTGGAGGGAGTATTGATGCTAGTTGTTCGCCCTATTGCAATGTCGGACTATGAATCTTTGCACACCTGCGCTGTTGAGTCAGGGCATGGATTCACTTCTCTACCGGTTAACGAAGAGCTGTTAACCAATCGAATCAAACATTCTGAATACAGTTTTGCCAAAGCCAATGTGACCGAACCCGGTGACGAAGGCTATCTGATGGTCGGTTTTGACAGTGAAACGGGTGAGGTTGCGGGAACTACAGGTATCGAAGCCTCAATTGGCTGGGATGTGCCGTTTTACTCGTATCACATCAGCAAGATTGTTCACTCATCGCCGAAATTAGGCGTCAACAATGTGGTGAAACTGCTGACCTTTGGTAATAACTACACCGGTTGTAGCGAAATTTGTACCCTATTTTTGCGCGAGAAGTTTCGTGAAGGCTTGAATGGTCGCCTGATGTCTAAGTGCCGTTTTCTGATGATGGCAGAGCATCCACACCGTTTCTCTCAAACCATTTTTGCCGAAATGCGCGGTGTTTCTGATGCGCAAGGCAATTCGCCATTTTGGCAGTGGTTGCAAGAGCACTTTTTCTCAATCGATTTCACCATGGCGGATTACCTTACGGGTATCGGTAAGAAAGGTTTTATTGCCGATTTAATGCCAAAGCTGCCGATCTACATCAACCTGCTCAGCCCAGAGGCGCAAGCGGTGATTGGTCAAGTGCATGACAACACAAGACCTGCGTTGAAGTTGTTGGAAAGAGAAGGGTTTACCAACCGCGGTTATGTCGACATTTTCGATGGTGGTCCAACGGTGGAATGCGATTTGCGCAATATTGAATCGGTGCGCCATTCCGTACGTGCGAAAGTGCGGATCAGTGAACATTCGAGCTCAAAAGCGTTCTTAATTGCCAATACTTCATTTGAGGATTTTCGTGCGACTGCCGCCAAAGCAGCGTATGACCCAGCAACATCAAGCGTGATTTTATCTCCAGCCGTCGCCGAAGCGTTGAACGTTGAAGATGGTCACTACGTACGCATGTTGCCGCAGTAAACAGAAAGGAAGAGATGATGACACAGTGGATTGCAGGTGAATGGGTCGAAGGTTTAGGTGAAGAGTTTATCTCTCTCTCCCCGTATGACAATCAGGTTGTTTGGCGTGGCAAGGGAGCCACGGCGGAACAAGTGGAGATGGCGGTGAAAGCAGCGCGTCAAGCGTTTGTTGGCTGGAAAACATTGTCCGTTGCCGAACGAGAGGCGGTGGTGTTGGCCTTTGCTGAGCAAGTGAAAGAGAACAGTGAAGAGATCGCCCAAGTGATCGCCAAAGAAACTGGTAAGCCGCTTTGGGAAACGCGCACTGAAGCGGCGGCCATGGCGGGTAAAATCGCGATTTCGATTCGTGCGTACCATGAGCGTACCGGCGAGTCGCAAAAAGAAGCCGCAGGCAACCAGATTGTTTTGCGTCACCGCCCGCTTGGTGTGATGGCGGTCTTTGGCCCGTATAACTTCCCGGGTCATTTACCCAATGGTCACATTGTGCCTGCGCTACTAGCCGGTAACACGGTGGTGTTTAAACCTTCTGAGCAAACTCCGTGGACGGGCGAGCTTGCCATGAAGCTGTGGCAAGCGGCTGGCCTGCCTCAAGGGGTGATCAATCTGGTACAAGGTGGCAAGGAAACGGGCATTGCCTTGGCGGAATCGAAAGGCATCGATGGTTTGCTGTTTACGGGAAGTGCCAACACAGGTCATTTATTGCATCGCCAGTTTGCTGGTCAGCCGGGCAAGATGCTGGCACTTGAGATGGGCGGCAACAACCCTATGGTGATCACCGATCACTATGGCGATCTTGATGCCACCGTCTACACCATTATCCAATCGGCTTTTATCAGTGCCGGGCAGCGTTGTACCTGTGCACGTCGTCTCTACATCCCATTGGGTGAGAAAGGCGATGCACTGATCACCCGCTTGGTCGAAGCGACCAAGAAGTTACGTGTTGATCAGCCATTTGCAGAACCTGCTCCCTTCATGGGACCACAGATTTCGGTGGCTGCTGCAAACTTCATTTTGGCGGCGCAAGCTAACCTGCAATCGCTTGGTGGAGAGAGCTTGATTGAAGCCAAAGCGGGCGAGGCGGCATTTGTCACGCCGGGTATTATCGATGTCACCAACATTGCTGAGTTGCCCGACGAAGAATACTTTGGCCCATTGCTGCAAGTGGTGCGTTATCAAACACTAGAGCAAGCGGTTGAGCTCGCTAATGATACCCGCTTTGGTTTATCGGCGGGTTTGGTGTCAACCGATGATGGTGAGTGGCAATATTTCGTTGACCATATTCGTGCTGGCATCGTCAATCGCAACCGTCAGCTAACGGGCGCGAGTGGTGATGCACCGTTTGGTGGCCCCGGTGCGTCGGGCAACTTGCGCCCAAGTGCGTACTACGCCGCGGATTACTGTGCCTATCCAATGGCTTCGATGGAAGGGGAGGAGACATTACTCCCTGCAACGTTAAGCCCAGGCATCGAACTGTAAAATAATAATAAGGGCGTGTTAGTCGCCCAAGGGTGCAGTGGGATCGAGCCTGAGTCACTGTGGCCCAACTATAAGTGAGGTTTTTTACACCTCGGTCATCGCCGTCACAGGTTGATGGCGATGTCGGTTGCACTCTGGACAGCAACCGCCATCGCCATTTTTCCATTTACGCTATAACCGACAACGTGAATCTACAACAACAAGGAGGCGTTATGACGCCAGCTGTTCTCTTTCAATCGCTATGGAATGACTATATTCAACGTTTGTGTCCTTCCGCTGCAAAAGTTCATCAACTGCTAGAAGAAGATGAGCCATTGATCAACGACCACATCGCTTTGCGCACATTTAATGTTGCTCCGCTGGGCATCGAGACGCTAGCCAAGCCATTTCTAGAGCTAGGCTATGTGGCGTGTGGTGATTACCTGTTTAAGAGCAAAAAGTTGATTGCCAAGCACTTTGAGCATCCCGACCCGACCCAACCTAAAGTGTTTATCAGCGCGCTAAAAGTGGATGAATGCTCGGAGGAGTTACAAGCCATCGTCGAAAAATTGGTGGAGCAAGTCGACGCTTCACGTCTAGAGGACAGCGCATTTTTACACGGTGGTCGTTTATGGGATCTGTCGTTTGCTGATTACCAAACCCTAGCAAAAGAAAGTGAATATGCGTCTTGGCTGGCGGCTCATGGCTATGGTGCCAATCACTTTACCGTCAGTGTCAATCAGCTCAAGGCGTTGGACTCGGTCAAAGGCGTGAATGATCACTTACGCAACGCAGGTTTTGTCATTAACGAAGTGGGTGGTGAAGTCAAAGGCTCACCTGAGGTGTTGCTCGAGCAATCCTCGACCATGGCCGACAAAGTGGCGGTGCACTTTAGCGAGGGCAGTGAGATCGTACCTGGTGGTTTCTACGAATTCGCCAAGCGTTACCCGATGGACAATGGTGAGCTTTACCCAGGGTTTGTGGAAGCGTCTGCCGATAAGATTTTCGAAAGCACCAATGGTTAACAGAATCGAGAACGGGCTGCGCCCTGAAGGTTCGAGAATGCTTTGCTGCGAGAGATTTTAATACTCGGAATCTGAGAGGGTTTAGTCTCGAAGGAGGAAGTTTGCTGCTGAAGCGTAGCGTTCTTGACTTCCAATACCTGTCTCTGTGAAACAAAAAAGCCACTCATGTTGCCATGAGTGGCTTTTGAAATTGTTCATCGTTAATGGAAATTAACGAGTACCGTAAACAACGATAGTCTTGCCGTGTGCAGAAATTAGGTTCTGCTCTTCTAGCATTTTCAGAATACGACCAACTGTCTCACGAGAACAGCCAACGATTTGACCGATTTCTTGACGAGTGATCTTGATCTGCATGCCATCTGGGTGCGTCATCGCATCAGGTTGTTTAGCAAGGTTGAGTAGAGTCTGAGCAATACGGCCAGTTACGTCTAGGAATGCTAAGTCACCCACTTTTTGGCTGGTCACTTGCAGACGGCTTGCCATCTGAGCTGACAGACGCATCAGAATATCAGGGTTAACCTGAATGAGCTGACGGAATTTCTTAAATGAGATTTCTGCTACTTCACAAGGAGATTTTGCGCGAACCCAAGCGGTACGCTCTTGGCCTTCTTCGAACAGGCCTAGTTCACCAATAAAGTCACCTTGATTTAGGTAAGAAAGGATCATTTCTTTACCTTCTTCATCCTTAATCAGTACCGCAACAGAACCTTTTACAATGTAGTAAAGTGTTTCTGCTTTTTCGCCCGCATGGATCAGCGTGCTTTTTGATGGGTACTTATGAATATGACAGTGTGAAAGAAACCACTCTAGTGTTGGATCGGTTTGAGGTTTACCTAGAACCATAATATCTCACTTCCTCTGCAGGGTACGCTTGCCGCTATCCATATTTTAGCGAAGCCTTAATATAGGCTTCCTAGAATAAGAGCTGTTAACTAAGGGTGCAAGCTATCTTGTGTTTCGGTTTGAAATAGTATCCTTTTTCGAAAACGATTTCTTGATTTTAATCGTGCCGAGTATCGGATTTTCTACGCAAAAATGTGCACATGATCACGGTATGAAAAGTAATCGTTCTCTTTGTCGAGTTTCTAACCAATTTTTCCCGTTTCAATCAATTGCTGTAGGATGGGTTGAACAATCAACTCCATGGCGAAACTCATTTTTCCTCCCGGTACCACGATGGTGTTGTGGCGCGACATGAACGAGCCATCAATCATCGCCAGTAGATACGGGAAGTCGACATTTTTGATCCCTCTTAGGCGAATCACCACAAAACTTTCATCCAAGCTGGGAATGCCCTTAGCGTTGAGCGGGTTGGAGGTATCGACCGTCGGGACTCGCTGAAAGTTGATGTGCGTACGAGAAAATTGCGGTGTGATGTAATTCAGATAGTCGTCCATTGAGCGTACGATTGAATCCATCACGGCCTCGCGTGAATGGCCGCGATCTCGCGTGTCACGAACGTATTTTTGAATCCACTCTAAGTTGACGATCGGCACCATGCCTATCAAGAAATCGACGTGTTGCGCGACATTCACTTCTCCATCCACCACGCCACCGTGCAGCCCTTCATAAAACAGCACATCGGTATTTTCTGGCAGCTTTTGCCATGGGGTAAAAGTGCCGGGCATTTGGTTATAGGGTACCGCTTCATCAAAGGTGTGCAGATAACGGCGAACTTCGCCCGTGCCGGATTTCCCATACTGGCGGAAAAACTCCGCCAGAGCCGGAAAGTCGTTGGCTTGAGGGCCGAAATAGCTGATATGACGACCTTGTTCCTTTGCCTTGCGAATTTCGACGTCCATCTCTGGACGGGTAAAACGGTGGAAACTGTCCCCTTCAACCCATGCCGGCTTAACGCTCATCATATTGAACATTTTGCGGAAGGCTTCGGAAGTGGTGGTGGTGCCGGCTCCTGACGAACCAGTCACGGCAATAATGGGATGTTTTGCTGACATGACAGACCTTGTCGTATTCAAACTTACCTGTTGGGCGGGAATCGGCCTCCCGCGGAGCAATCGTTTGTCCCACTATAGCACGTTCACTTTGCTTGTCATGGGATAGGATTCGGTAAAGTGTGGCGCAGCTAGAATTTTTGTTTTAACTGAATATCCACGGTTTCGTGTAACTCAGAGAAAACCACCACCGCTTCGCCGCATTCCAACTGCTGCTGTACTTGAGTGATTTTTTCTTCTAGTGAGTATTCACTTTCACCGTAATCGGTGCCTTCACGCAGCACAAACTCGCGAATCAAATTGCTCAGTGCCTCAGGGCTGATTTGTTGCCATGGAACGATCATAAATACCTCTTTATTCTATGCTCGTGAGTGGATTTTTCGGTCGACAGGGGCGCTATTATCCAGAAACCGCCATACTTTCATAGTAGGCGGGCAGCGCTTCTTCTAGCCAAAATCGCGGTTGCAGGGCGGTTCCGCTGAGAAAGCCGACATGACCACCGTGATCAAACAGTCGATAGTCGATGTTGTCTGGGAGCACAAACTTAGGGATCACTGCGTCGGTCATAAAGGGATCGTCTTTCGCGTGAATGATTTGGGTTGGAATGCGAATATCGCGCAGTTTGTTGAGCCCAGAGCACTGCTGATAGTAATCGGCGGCATCTTGGAAGCCGTGCAGCGGGGCAGTGATCAAGTCGTCAAAATCGTACAGTCGTGTTACTCGTTTAATGGCTTGATAGGAAAGATCGAGTTCGCCAGCCAGCAAATGGTGCTTACGCAGTGCATTGCGTTTGAGCGAGGAGAGTAAGTAGCGACGATAGACGCGCGAAAACCCTTGCTCAATACGTTGCGAACAAGCGGACAAATCAAGCGGTGCAGAGACGATGGTCGCCGCATCCAGCCGTTCGTCTCCCTGATACTTGGCCAAGTAGTTGGCCAGCATATTGCCTCCCAAGGAGATACCCACGGCGACTTTGACCGTGTGAGGAAACGCGTCGTGCAAATGCGCAAGAAACAGTCTGGCATCCTCTACTTCGCCGGAGTGGTACGCGCGCGCGAGGCGATTGGGCTTACCGCTGCAACCACGAAAATGCATCATCACCGCCAACCAACCTGCGTCAGCAAACGCTTTCATTAGACCATTGGCGTAAGGGCTGTAGAAGCAGCCTTCAAGGCCGTGAAACAACACAAACAAGGGTTTGTTTTTGGCTTGATCATTGTGTGGCGATTCGCTCCAAGCGAGATCCAAAAAATCACCGTCAGGCGTATCCAGTGTTTGCCATACGGGTTCAAACAGTGCTTTTTTGCGAATTAAGCGCGGCAATAAGGTTTGTAGGTGTGGATTTTTTATCCCAGCTGCGGCGGTAAACTGAGTCATGTGTGCTGCTCTTTGAGTTATTTGGATCAGCGAGGCATTTCACTGATCTTTGTATGCGTGATACGAGTTAATTTAGTCCTTCTGCTCAACTTTTCGTCAATCATTGAGGGTGATGTTCTTTGTAAGACTGGCTCAGGATCACACTTCAACCGAGTTTCTGCGACGGTGAGGCAACGGCGAAGGCATTGTAGAGATGCGCGGCACCGAGATGTTGGCAGTAGCGCTTTGTGAGCGGCTGTTGCTGGTTGGGTGACAGCGTTAGGGTGTTGATGCAATCAACGAGATCGGATTGTTGCTGCTTTTCCAATTGCAGTTCAAATTGCAGCGCTTCGCGATAGAGGGTATCCGGTAGATGCTGTTTAAACTGGCGGCGGAGATCGCGGTAGGTATGCAGTAGCGTTTCAGAGCGGCCCAAGCAGGCTTGTACTTGATGCCACTCTTGCTCTTGAAACGTCAGTTGTTGTTCATCGAGCCATTTGAACAGCAACAGTAAGTTGACGTTGCCGTTAAAGTTGTTCTGCAAAGCAAGGCACGCCTCTTTCACTTCTCGAATCGAATAATATTGTAGGCTGAATTGCCACAGCCTTTCGAGGGTAAGTGAAGGTTGGACGTGCTCTGAACTCATTGGCTATTGAACTCCTGTTCCATCTGTTCCAGTACTTCCTGTTCTGCCATCCACTCCATTTCAATCTCTTCGAGAGCGGATTTACTTTGTGCTTGCAGCGCCAGTACTTGAGTAAGTTTAGCTTTATTTTCGGCATCATACAGTGAGTTATCAGACAATTGCTGCTCTGCTTCTGCCAACGCTTCGCCCAACTTATCCATTTTCGCTTCCAACTGTGTCAGTTTTTTGCGAATTGGTGCGGTTAACTTACGAAAATCGGCTTCACGACGCTTTTGCTCTTTTTTCGCTGCGGCACTGTTGCTGCTGTCTTTGGCTGGCATTTCTGCGGCTGCTTCGCGACGCTCTGCTTTTTGCTGTTCAGTGAGCCATTTGTAGTAGTCATTGAGATCCCCATCAAATGGAGCTACTTGGCGATCGTGCACTAGGTAAAGATCATCGGTGGTCGCGCGGATCAAATAGCGATCGTGCGAGACGATCACCATCGCGCCTTCAAAGGTTTGCAGTGCCAGTGTCAGCGCTTGGCGCATATCTAAGTCTAGGTGGTTGGTCGGTTCGTCGAGCAGCAGTAAGTTTGGTTTTTGCCAGACGATCAACGCTAACACCAAGCGCGCTTTTTCTCCGCCTGAAAATGGCGCCACTTTCTCCAGCGCTTTGTCACCGTGAAAACCAAAACTACCCAGATAATTACGCAGTTCTTGTTCGGTTTTATCTGGCGCGATCTGCATCATGTGTTGCAGTGGCGTTTCTTCGGGATGCAAGGTTTCCAATTGGTGCTGAGCAAAGTAACCAATTTTGACGCCTTGCGAGTAAGTCAAATCGCCACCTTGGGCTTTCAACTCTCCGGAGAGGAGCTTGATCAGCGTTGATTTACCAGCACCGTTGCGGCCGAGCAAACCAATGCGGCTGCCTGGCACCAGATTAAGACGAATTTTATCGAGGATGAGGTTGTCACCGTAACCGGCAGAAACGTCATCCATCATCATGATCGGATTTGGTAGCGCGGCAGGTTCACGAAATTCAAAGCTAAATGGGTTATCAAACTGTGCGGGGAGCACTTTTTCTAGTTTCTCCAGCGCTTTGATGCGGCTTTGCGCTTGGCGAGCTTTGGACGCCTTGTAGCGGAAACGATCGATGTAGCTTTGCATGTGCGCCATCTGCTTCTGCTGCTTCTCAAACATCGATTGTTGCAGGATCAGTTTCTGAGCGCGCTGGTTTTCAAATGACGAGTAGTTACCGGTGTACTCATTGAGTTTCTGGTTTTCAATGTGGACGATGCGATTCACGATTGGGTCGAGAAAATCACGGTCGTGCGAGATCAGCATCAAAGTACCTGGGTAGCTTTGTAGCCAACGTTCTAGCCACATGACAGCATCAAGGTCTAAGTGGTTGGTGGGTTCGTCAAGCAGCAACAGATCAGAACGACACAGCAGGGCTTGAGCAAGGTTGAGACGCATACGCCAGCCGCCCGAAAACTGGGTCAGGTTCCAATGCATCTGCTCTTGGCTAAAACCTAAACCATCTAAAAGCTCTGAAGCGCGCGCACGGATACTATAACCGCCAATGGTTTCGATTTTACCATGCAGTTCAGCGATGCGAGTCCCTTGCTCTTGAGTTTCGGCCTCAAGTAACTGACGTTCCAATTCACGATACTCGCGATCACCATCAATGACATATTCAATGGCGCTGCGTTCCAGTGCGGGCGTTTCCTGAGCAACCCAAGCCAGCTCCCAGTGTTGTGGGCAACTGAATGAGCCCGCATCAATCGACAGTTCATTTTTGATGAGGGCGAACAGGGTGGATTTACCACAACCGTTCTTACCGACTAAACCAATTTTGTCGCCTGGGTGGATGGTTGCTGATGCTTGATCAAGCAAAGGAGCGCCGCCGCGAAGCAGCTGAATGTCTGAAAAGGTAATCATGTCGTTCTGCTTAAATGAATGCTGTTTATTCGTGCACTTTCTTGCTGCGCATAGTAGGAGGAAAGAGGATAAATGTCGATCATTATGCAAATATGAGTATGATGAATAACAACTAAGTAACACTTTGTTTTCTTGGCTTGCTGGCCAATAGCTGTGATTCAGTCACAAAAACGAAGAATGGGACGGATGACAGGTGCAATGATGGAAAAAAGTGCAACCCCAAAAAAGCAGCCCAAAGTTTTGGTGATTTATGCCCACCCAGAGCCGCACACCTCTGTGGCCAATCAGGTCATGATAAAAAAAATTACCTCTCTGCCTCATGTCACGATTCGCGACCTCTATGCGATTTACCCCGATTTTTTTATTGATGTCAAAGCCGAGCACCAGTTGTTGCTCGAGCACGATGTGATCGTACTGCATCACCCGATGTTTATGTATTCTTGCCCTGCTTTATTAAAAGAGTGGATAGACCGAGTATTGGGGAAAGGGTTCGCATTTGGAAAGGGTCAAGCGCTAGCGGGGAAGTATTGGCGCAGTGTGATTACTACGGGTGGTAAAAAAGAGGCGTTTAGCACCAAAGGCTACAATAAATACCCACTCGAAGAGATTCTGCAGCCATTTGAATTAACCGCGGCGCTATGTCAAATGCACTGGATTGAACCCTTAGTGCTCTATTGGGCGAGAAACGTCTCTGATGTGGAACGCTATCAACATGCTGAGCGTTATCGTCAGTGGCTCAACGACCCACTAGGAGGCATTGATGGCTCTCACCAGTGATTTTTTACAAACCAGTGTCGTCTTTCTCTCTGCTGCGGTAGTCGCGGTGCCACTAGCGCAGCGTTCAGGGCTTGGCTCTGTACTCGGCTATTTATTAGCTGGGGTGGCGATTGGTCCATGGGGACTTGGGCTGATTAGTGATGTCGAAGCTATTTTGCATTTCGCTGAGTTGGGCGTGGTGCTGTTGCTATTTCTGATTGGCTTGGAACTGAATCCGAAGAAACTTTGGCAGATGCGCGGTCCCATCCTAGGCTTGGGAGGTGCGCAAGTCGTCATATCAACCTTATTGATTGCTTGCGTAGTCACGTGGTTTGATGTCACTTGGACTAGTGCTTTGGTGATTGGTATGGGGCTTGCTCTCTCGTCTACCGCCATTGCGTTGAAAGTGCTCGAAGAGCAAGGTTTAGCGCGGACCGAAACCGGTCAGTCGGGGTTTGCCATTTTGCTTTTCCAAGATATTGCCGTGATCCCGATGTTGGCCCTTTTGCCTCTGCTTGCCGGGAGTGGGGTAACTGGCGATGGATTAAGCTCGTTCGTGACGTTTGGTTCAGTTGTGGTGCTGTTGATTGGCGGTCACTTTTTATTACGGCCATTGCTTCGCTATGTGGTACTCACTGGAGTCAGAGAGCTGTTTACTGTGACCGCTTTACTGGTGGTGCTTGGTATTGCGATGCTGATGCAACAGCTCGGACTTTCAATGGCACTCGGAACGTTTTTAGCGGGAGTGCTGCTGGCTGAAAGTGAGTATCGACATGAGTTAGAAATTGCGATTGAGCCGTTTAAAGGTTTACTCCTTGGGCTGTTTTTTATCGCAGTCGGCATGGCGGTGAATCTGGGTTTGTTGGTCCTGCATCCCTTAGAGGTGCTTGCTGCGGTCGCGGGTTTGGTGGTGCTTAAAGGCATGGTGCTGTATATGCTTGGTCGAGCCAGCCGACTTCGTGCCAAAGCACGTAGCCGAATGGCGGCCATTCTCAGCCAGGGTGGTGAGTTTGCCTTTGTTATTTTTACTGCGGCGAGCAAAGAAGGGTTACTTAATCAAAGTGAAGTCTCGTTCCTTTTAGTCGTGGTCAGCCTATCGATGGTGACGACCCCCTTGTTACTCAATGGACAAAAATGGTGGTATGCCCGCACGCTGAATCAAGAAAGCGATGCTTTAGCCCCAGATGTGGTGGATACCGAACCTAAGGTGATCATTGCGGGTTTTGGTCGCTTTGGCCAGATTGTTGGTCGTTTGCTCTATGCCAATAAAATCAAAGTCACGGTATTGGAAAGTGATGCTAGCCAAATTAAATTACTACGTAAGTACGGCTATAAGGTGTTTTATGGCGATGCTACACAGCTCGATTTGTTGCGCGCAGCAGGCGCTGAGAAGGCGGAAGCGTTGGTGATTTGTACAGATTCACCGGATCAAGTGATGAACATTGTTGAGTTGTGCCAACAGCACTTCCCTAAATTAAAAGTGCTCGCGCGAGCGCGTAGCCGCGTGGAAGCCTATCAATTGCTCAGCCACGGTGTGAGCACTTATTCACGAGAAACGTTTTTAGGCGCGCTTGATCTCGGGCGGCAAACCTTAGTGGAAATCGGCATGCACCCCTATCAAGCAAAGCGGGCGGAAGCGCATTTTCGCAAACTGGATAATGCTATGCTTAAAGAGCTTCTGCCACAGCACAATCAAGATAAGAAATTGGCACAGCGTGCTAAAGAAGCAAGAAAAGAGTTGGAAGAGATTTTTGCGCGGGAGATGGAAAACGATCATCAATCGCGAAATTTCTGGGATGAAAGGTAGTTGAGTCAGTGAAAAGCAAAAAACGTTTTATTGCCGGGGCAAGTTGCCCCTCCTGCCAACAGCAAGATACTTTGCTTTGGTGGTCGGAAAACAATATTGAGCTGGTGGAGTGTGTCGAGTGTGACTTCAAAGAACAGCGAAAACCGAAATCTGTAGATAAAAATAAACACGCAGATCAGGAAATGATCGGTATTTTTAAGCCGGAATAATTGAGTTTCTCAGATTGATCCCCATAATATCGGCATTGATATTTGGTTCTGGCTGATTTGTATTAGTCAGGCAAATTAACCCTCTCTGGAGTAGTTATGAAAATTGAAAAGAACGTGGTTGTTAGCCTTGCGTATCAGGTAAAACTGGAAGATGGCATTGTGGTTGACTCTTCAACAACCGATGCACCACTGGATTACCTGCACGGTCACAACAACCTAATCACTGGCCTAGAAAACGAGCTTGAAGGCAAAGTGGCTGGTGATAAATTCACAGTGACAGTTGCTCCGGAAGATGCGTACGGCGAGCACAACGATGCATTGGTTCAACGTGTACCAGCGGAAGTATTCCAAGGTGTTGACCAAATCGAAGTGGGCATGCGTTTCCTTGCTGATACAGACCAAGGTCCAATTCCTGTTGAAGTGACAGAAGTTGATGGCGATGAAGTGGTGGTGGATGGTAACCACATGCTGGCTGGCCAAACACTGACATTTGACGTAGAAGTGGTTGCTGTTCGTGAAGCAACAGCGGAAGAGATTGAGCACGGTCACATCCACCAAGGTGGCGGTTGCTGTGGTGGTCACGATCATGACCATGACCACGATCACGACCATGAAGGCGGCTGTTGTGGCGGCGAAGGTCACGGCCACAGCCACGGCGAAAAAGACGGCTGCTGCGGTGGCGGTAGCTGCGGTTCACACTAATTGAACCCATCTCTCGAATAAGTCGGGAAAGTTAAGGTAAACAAGCGCAAGCGGAGAAATCTGCTTGCGCTTTTTTCTATTCTACGCTCAGATATTGGCCAAGGATTCTTAACGAGTAGAGCCACGATGAACAAGCCTTTTTCCATTGCCATTCACGGTGGTGCCGGCACCATTTTACGCAGCCAGATGAGCAATGAGCTCAAAGAGGCCATTTTGTCCGATTTACAACACGCAGTCAGAGCGGGTTATCAGTTACTTGAGCAAGGTGCCGATGCATTGGATGCGGTGGTGGCAGCGGTCAAAGTGTTGGAAGACTCGCCGAATTTCAATGCAGGAAAAGGTTCGGTGCTGACTCACAATGAAATGGTGGAGATGGATGCCTCTGTGATGCATGGACGAGAGCTCAAAGCGGGTGCCGTTGCTGGGGTTCGCCATATCAAAAACCCCATAGAACTGGCGCGTGATGTGATGCAAAACAGTGCTCATGTCCTGCTCATTGGCGAAGGGGCAGAGAAATTTGCTTTTGAGCAAGGCCACCAGTACACCGAACAGGACTATTTCTTTACTGACCGACGCTATGAGCAACTGCTCTCGATGCGTGAAAAAGGCTTGTTTGCGTTGTCGGAAGCCAAATATCCCGATGACAAAAAACATGGCACGGTGGGAGCGGTGGCGCTGGATCAACAAGGCAATCTTGCGGCCGCCACCAGTACGGGCGGAGTGACCAATAAAAAATATGGCCGCGTTGGCGATTCTGCGCTGATTGGCTGTGGCACCGTGGCGGAAAATGGCGTGGTGGCGGTGTCGACCACTGGGGTGGGCGAGTTCTTTATTCGTAAGCGTGTGGCTGAAGATGTTGCGGCGCGAATGCGCTATCTTAACGAAGATGTGCATACGGCGTGCGAGCACATTATTCACGGAGAGCTGAAGAGCATGGGTGGCGAAGGCGGTTTAATTGCGGTTGATGCGCAGGGGGACATTCACTTTGCCATGAACAGCTCCGGTATGTATCGAGCGGCCATCAATACCCAAGGCGAGCTTTGTGTGAAAATCTACGCTGACGAATAAATAACGCAGTAACCCACCATCTACTATCCGTAACAAAATACGAAGCCCAGCAGATGTGCTGGGCTTGGTTGATTTTGAATTTAGCTTTTAAGTTTAGTAATGTGGCGGCGGCGGCTCTTTCGCTGGGTCTACCATGTTTGAGCTATCCATGTTCTTCATTTTGCCGACCACATACTTCATCTGATCTTGCATCTTAGCAATCAGCAGTTGCTGCTGCGTCAGAGCGTCGTTCAATTCTTCAATCGTCTGTTCTTGAAACGCCACCTGACACTCCAAGTCATTGATGCGGTTTTCAAGCAATGCGATGGTTTTTTCTGTCATGCTTAATTCTCCAATGGCCATGCTTGGGCGATGCCCGCAGAGGTTGCCGTAATCACTCGGCGCTGAGCATCAAAAGCGGCATCATACACTACCGCGCGAGGAGGGCGAGCATCTTTTAATGGTTCCACCTCATAACGTTCAATTTGTTTACCATTGGCGGTATTCCAAACCGCAACTCGACCTGAAGGGGTTCCGGTCACCAATAAACGGCCATCATCAGAAAAACGTGCTGTAGAGAAGATTAACTGGCGTGACCAACTTTTTAATCGGCTCATTTGTTGACCCGTTTTCAAATCCCACACAATCGCTTGGTTGCCGCCATCAGAGGTGAAGGCTAATTGGCCGTCACGTTGTAAAGCAACGCGATTGACACGTTCTTCGTGCTCAAAGGTGCGCATGACTAATCCTGTTTCGGTATCCCAAAGGTAGGCTTTGTAGTCATTTCCGCCAGTCAGTGCGAAACGGCCATTAGCGGAGATGGCGACAGAGTTGACTTTTTCTCGGTGAGCGAGGAACTCCATTCGCCGTCCGGTGACTAAGTTGACATAAATGGCTTTGCCATTGGATAGCCCAAGCAGGACCTGTTCACCATTACTGCTGATATCAACATCGCGGATCAATCCGTCTGAGATCGACCAAAGACCTTCAGACTGGCTTAAGCCGAGATCCCACACCGCAAAGTTCATTTGCGTGGCGGTCACCGCGAAGCGGCCGTTATCAGAGATACGAATGTTGGACACAACGTTGGCTTCAGGATCTTGCTCGCCGAGTTGGGCAAGCTCTTTGTTATCGACTAAGTCCCACAGAATCAAGTGGCGCTGGGTCGAGTAGAGTAACGCAAAACGGCCATCACGACTTAAGGCGAAACTGGTGGATCCTTGCGGCTCAATTTCCCAACGTTGCATATCGTGTATGGAAAAAAAACAGCCATTTAACAGAGGAATGACAATTAGCAAGAGTAAGGAATGAAGAATTCTTTGCATCACATCTAATAATCCGGTTTGTGTCCCAAGACATATAGCTAGTATATTGGTATAACAATCGACTTCACCAATCTGTTATGAGATTTGTGGACAATAACCAATGGTTTATCCATTAATTGGAGAGTTTAATGAAATCAGTTTTAAAAGTGTCACTGCTTGCAGCAACTGTAATGCTGGCAGTCGGCTGTCAGAAAGAAGAAGCAAAACCAGCAGCCGCACCCCAAGCAGAGCAAGTACAGGCAGAAACCGGTAAAGCGGTTCACTTTAAATCAGAAGATGACAAAGCAGCTTACGCAATCGGCGTGTCGTTTGCTAACTACTTAAGTGCAAGCCTAGACAAGCCAAGTGAAATTGGTATCAACCTGAACAAAGAGTTGGTGCTGAAAGGTATCGAGCATGTTTTTGCTGGTACCCCTGAGCTGAATGAAGAAGAAACGCGCGCAGCGCTAGAAGCGCTTGACATGCGTGTCGCGGAAAACATGCAGAAGAAAGCGGCAGAAAAAGCAGAAGCAGCGAAGAAAGCGGGTGATGAATACCGTGCTGAGTTTGAAAAACAAGACGGTGTGGTGAAAACTGACACTGGTCTTCTATACCAAGTGATCACGCCAGCTGAAGGTGAGAAACCAAAAGATACCGACACGGTTCAAGTACACTACAAAGGTACATTAACGGATGGCACTCAGTTCGATAGCTCTTACGATCGCGGTGAGCCAGCGACTTTCCCACTGAACCGAGTTATCCCAGGTTGGACGGAAGGTGTTCAGCTGATGCCTGTAGGCTCTAAGTTCAAGTTCGTTATTCCACCTGAGCTAGCGTACGGAGCGCAAGACACGCCAAGCATTCCAGCTAACTCGACACTGGTGTTCGAAGTGGAACTATTGAAGATCGAAAACGGCGACAACGCGCAGTAATTTGCAATAGTTTAGCAATCAAAAGGGCTTGAATCATTCGAGCCCTTTTTTGTTCTAAGTCACTAGTTCGTCACTTAGCTAGATGTTCTGCTCAAAATTTCTGATAAACTTACAGCAATTTGTTGATTATTCGCTCTAAGGCTATAAAAAGTGACAACGACAGAAACACTAACTGCAGAAATGTTGCTCGAAATGGAGTCCGTTCATGTGAAGCCATTTACTGAGCACGACAAAATCATTCTTCGTTCTTATGAAGCCGTGGTTGACGGGATTGCCAGTCTGATTGGGCCATTTTGCGAGATCGTTTTACACTCGCTGGAAGATTTAAATACCTCTGCGATCAAAATCGCCAACGGTGAGAACACAGGCCGTCAGGTCGGCTCCCCAATTACCGACTTAGCGCTCAAAATGTTGCGTGATATCGAAGGGTCTGAGCGTAACTTTTCACGTTCGTACTTTACTCGCGCCAAGGGCGGGGTATTGATGAAATCGATCACCGTTGCGATCCGTAACGGAGACAATCGTGTCATTGGCTTGTTGTGTATCAACGTCAATTTGGATGCACCATTCTCGCAAGTGTTGCAATCTTTCATGCCTACGCAAGAAGCAAAAGAAGCAGCGTCATCCGTCAACTTCGCGAGCGATGTTGAAGAGTTGGTCGATCAGACCGTTGAGCGCACCATTGAAGAAATCAACGCCGATAAATCGGTCTCAAACAACACCAAAAACCGTCAGATCGTGATGGAGTTGTATGACAAAGGTATCTTCGACATCAAAGACGCGATTAACCGCGTGGCTGACCGTCTGAATATTTCCAAACACACGGTTTATCTCTATATTCGTCAACGTAAAACCGAGGATGACGAAAAGTGAGTAGTTTGACTTACACTCTGGTAGTGAATGGCGGTGTCTACGGAACTCAATCGGCGCGTAGTGCTTATCAGTTTGCCACCGCATTGATAGAAAAAGGGCATACCTTAGTGAGCGTCTTTTTCTATCAAGATGGTGTCACTAATGGCAGTGCTCTCAGTGTGCCTGCTAACGATGAATTTCATTTGACCAAAGCATGGCAACAGCTGGCAAAGCAACACAATGTAAGGCTGGAGACCTGTGTCGCTGCCGCACTGCGTCGTGGTGTTGTGAGCCAATCTGAGGCCGCGCAGCATGGCCTGCTGCAACATAATCTGGCGGAAGGGTTCGAACAAGCAGGTTTGGGCAGTTTGGCAGAAGCGATGTTAACCCAAGACAGAGTGGTGCAATTTTGAGTCAGTTAACGTATCTCTTTCGCACCGCACCACATAGCCACTCTTCTGGTAGAGAAGGCGTTGATGCGTTGCTAGCAGCCTCTGCGTATTGCGAAGCGATCAGCGTGGTCTTCATCGGTGATGGTGTCTATCAGTTACTGGCAGGTCAGAAAACGGCATCCATTCTGTGTAAAGATTATGCACCAATGTTCAAGTTGTTTGATTTGTACGATATTGAGCACGTGTACGTTTGCCAGCAATCGCTGCAGCAACGTGGCTTAACGAGTGAAGATTTGCTCATTGAGGTCGAGGTGGTTGACACTGTGCAGCTACAAGGTGTTCTTCATAACTCGGCGCAACTGCTTTCATTCTAAGGAATATCATGCTTCATTTGATTAAGAGCTCTCACGCCTTGGAAGAGGCTCTACTCCTCTGCACGGCTTCTGACGCCATCGTCTTATTGGAAGAAGCGGTTTATGCCGCCACATCTGTGCACCCATTAGAGTCACTCTTACCTAAACAGGGCGTTTATGTGTTGCACGCTGATGTGCTGGCAAGAGGCCTTGAATCGCGACTAAGCACCAATATCGCCATCGTGGATTACCACCAATTGGTTGATTTAACGGTGGAACATTCACCTTCCCTAACGTGGTCGTAACCCATTCTTCTGTGCTTGTTGAGGAGAGGAAAACCAGTTGGACAAAAAAGATCCGTATATTTCTTGACACACTTCTCACTGCTGCATAGAATTTTGCGTCCCTAACTCGCTTGCGTGGTTGGGGATTAGATTTTTCACAAAGCTTACTTTAAGTAAATCAGGAGCTAGTTAATGGCAACTATTAACCAGTTGGTACGCAAGCCACGTGCGAAGCAAGTTGTTAAAAGCAACGTGCCAGCACTTGAAGCGTGCCCACAAAAACGTGGTGTATGTACTCGTGTTTACACAACTACACCTAAAAAACCTAACTCAGCACTTCGTAAAGTTTGTCGTGTACGTCTGACAAACGGCTTCGAAGTAACATCGTACATCGGCGGTGAAGGTCACAACCTTCAAGAGCACTCTGTTGTTCTTATCCGTGGTGGCCGTGTTAAAGACCTTCCAGGTGTTCGCTACCACACAGTACGTGGTGCACTTGACTGTGCAGGCGTGAACAACCGTAAACAAGGTCGCTCTAAGTACGGTGTGAAACGTCCTAAGTCTTAATGCCCTTCTTGTTACAAGAGAAGCGTTAAGTAAGGCCAAACACTAAAATTAAATTTTAATTTTGAAGAAACTGAAAAGTTTTGGATAACCTGAAGAATAAGACAACGGAGAATATCCATGCCACGTCGTCGCGTTATTGGTCAGCGTAAGATCCTTCCAGATCCAAAGTTCAAATCTGAACTGCTGGCAAAATTCGTTAACATCCTTATGGTTGACGGTAAAAAATCTGTTGCAGAGAAAATTGTTTACACTGCACTAGACACTATGGCTGAGAAATCTGGTAAAGATCACTTAGCTGTATTTGAAGAAGCTCTTGAAAACGTTCGCCCAGCGGTAGAAGTTAAATCTCGCCGTGTTGGTGGTTCAACTTACCAAGTGCCAGTAGAAGTACGTCCGGTTCGCCGTAACGCACTTGCTATGCGTTGGTTGGTTGAAGCTGCGCGTAAGCGTGGTGAAAAATCTATGGCTGCTCGCCTAGCTGCTGAAATGCTAGACGCGTCAGACAACAAAGGTACTGCTGTTAAGAAACGTGAAGACGTTCACCGTATGGCAGAAGCGAACAAAGCATTCGCTCATTACCGCTGGTAATACCTTCTGTGCTGCGAGGTCCTCTCGCAGCACTTTTCTACACTCTAAGGAATCCCTTAGTAAGAGGATACAATCGTGGCTCGTAAAACTCCTATTGAGCGCTACCGTAACATCGGTATCTGTGCTCACGTAGATGCAGGAAAAACAACCACAACTGAGCGTATTCTGTTCTACACTGGCCTTTCTCACAAAATCGGCGAAGTTCACGATGGTGCTGCAACCATGGACTGGATGGAGCAGGAGCAGGAACGTGGTATTACTATCACATCAGCTGCGACTACGACCTTCTGGCGTGGTATGGAAGCACAATTCCAAGATCATCGCGTAAACATCATTGATACCCCTGGACACGTTGACTTTACTATCGAAGTAGAGCGTTCTCTTCGTGTACTAGATGGTGCTGTGGTTGTGTTCTGTGGCTCATCTGGTGTTGAACCTCAGTCTGAAACTGTATGGCGTCAAGCAGACAAGTACCACGTTCCACGTATGGTATTCGTCAACAAGATGGATCGTGCAGGCGCAGACTTCCTACGCGTTGTGAACCAAATTAAAAATCGTCTTGGTGCAAATCCAGTTCCGATTCAACTGAACGTTGGTGCGGAAGAGGACTTTAAAGGTGTCATCGACCTAATCAAGATGAAAATGATCAACTGGAATGATGCCGACCAAGGCATGACCTTCACCTATGAAGAAATTCCAGCGGACATGCTTGAACTTGCCGAAGAATGGCGCAGCAACCTCGTTGAAGCGGCAGCGGAAGCAAGTGAAGAGTTGATGGATAAGTACCTTGAAGAAGGTGAGCTGACTGAAGCTGAGATCAAGCAAGCATTACGTGCGCGTACACTAAACAACGAAATCGTACTGGCTACTTGTGGTAGTGCGTTTAAAAACAAAGGTGTTCAAGCGGTATTGGATGCGGTGATCGAGTACTTACCATCACCAATCGATGTTCCTGCGATCAAGGGTATCGACGAAAATGAAAACGAAGTAGAGCGTCATGCTGATGACAACGAACCGTTTTCTGCGTTGGCATTTAAGATTGCGACTGACCCATTTGTAGGAACATTAACCTTTATTCGTGTTTATTCTGGTGTGGTAAATACAGGTGATGCTGTTTACAACTCAGTGAAACAAAAGAAAGAGCGTTTTGGACGTATCGTTCAGATGCACGCGAATAAACGTGAAGAAATTAAAGAAATTCGTGCAGGTGACATTGCAGCAGCGATTGGTCTGAAAGACGTTACGACGGGTGATACTCTTTGTAACTTAGACCATAAAGTTATCCTTGAACGAATGGAATTCCCTGAGCCAGTGATCCAAATTGCGGTTGAACCGCGTTCGAAAGCTGACCAGGAGAAAATGGGTATCGCGCTAGGTAAACTAGCGGCAGAAGACCCATCATTCCGTGTCGAAACGGATGCGGAAACTGGTCAGACGCTGATTTCAGGTATGGGTGAACTACACTTAGACATCATCGTTGATCGTATGAAACGTGAATTCAGCGTGGATTGCAATGTAGGTAAACCTCAGGTTGCTTACCGTGAAACCATCCGTGGTAAAGCGGAAGTGGAAGGCAAATTTGTTCGTCAATCAGGTGGCCGTGGTCAATATGGTCATGTGTGGATCAAACTTGAACCTTCAGAACTTGGTGCTGGTTTTGTCTTTGTTGACGAAGTAGTTGGTGGTGTAATTCCTAAGGAATACATCAGCTCGGTAGCGAAAGGTATCGAAGAGCAAATGAATAGTGGTGTGCTAGCAGGGTACCCAGTACTCGATATCAAAGCGACACTATTTGATGGCTCTTACCATGATGTTGACTCGAGCGAGATGGCGTTTAAGATCGCTGGCTCGATGGCATTCAAGAAGGGTGCTCTAGAAGCGCAACCTGTTATTCTTGAGCCTATGATGAAGGTTGAAGTTACGACTCCAGAAGACTGGATGGGTGACGTGGTGGGTGATTTAAACCGTCGCCGCGGCATCATTGAAGGTATGGATGAAGGTGTGGCTGGTCTTAAGATCATCCGTGCTCAAGTGCCACTTTCTGAGATGTTCGGTTACGCAACCGACCTGCGCTCTGCAACTCAAGGACGTGCTTCTTACTCGATGGAATTTTTCGAGTATGCGGAAGTACCTAAGAACATTGCGCAAGCAATTGTTGCAGAACGTGGCTACTAATCGGGAGTATTGATCGCTAAAAAGGTTCTTTTTTGCAGATCAATACGTCCAAATATTGCGCTGACGAGCGTTGGCGCATAAAATAACAATTTCTGGCGCACCATGATCAATCAGATCGTGGTGAATCATAACTAGGAAGGAACACGATCGTGTCTAAAGAAAAATTTGAACGTACGAAACCGCACGTAAACGTTGGTACTATCGGCCACGTTGACCACGGTAAAACAACTCTAACTGCAGCTATCTGTACTACTCTTGCTAAAGTTTACGGCGGTAAAGCTCGTGACTTCGCATCTATCGATAACGCACCAGAAGAGCGTGAGCGTGGTATCACAATCTCTACTTCTCACGTAGAGTACGACACTCCAGCTCGCCACTACGCACACGTAGACTGTCCTGGACACGCTGACTATGTTAAAAACATGATCACTGGTGCTGCACAGATGGACGGTGGTATCTTAGTTGTTGCTGCGACAGATGGTCCAATGCCACAAACTCGTGAGCACATCCTACTAGGCCGTCAGGTTGGTATTCCTTACATCATCGTATTCATGAACAAATGTGACATGGTTGATGATGAAGAGCTTCTAGAGCTAGTTGAAATGGAAGTTCGTGAACTTCTATCTGAGTACGATTTCCCAGGTGATGACCTACCAGTTATTCAAGGTTCTGCACTAGGCGCACTAAACGGCGAAGAGCAGTGGGAAGCGAAAATCGTAGAACTAGCAGAAGCGCTAGA
>NZ_JAKGCY010000013.1:0-109325 GCF_021852965.1 Vibrio floridensis
GAGGTGCGAGGTGCGAGGTGCGAGGTGCGAGGTGCGAGGTGCGAGGTGCGAGGTGCGAGGTGCGAGGTGCGAGGTGCAGATCAAAGGAAGAGCAAATGCGTCTTTGTGACTTTCGTCCTGACTTTTGCTCTTCCTTGTAGAGAATGGTTATTCTACGTCTTCCATCTTGCCAAGCAGGGCACGAATACGTTCTTGCCATTGAGCATGCTCTTGCTGAGTTTGCTGTGCTTTCTGCTCTAGTTCTTCGCGTTGTACACGTAAGTCATTGGCTTGTGCTTCCAGTTTTACTTTTTCTTCTTTCAGCTCGTCTACTTCCATTTGTAGCAAAGCGATAGTATCGACAGCGGTCTGAATTTTAGCTTCTAGTTTTTCTAATACTTCAAAAGACATCTTGGCCTACCTATTTATATTCGGTTAAGAGTGCAGCCCTTGCTACTACTCAAGTCTGTTAGCCTCATTCTACTCAGCACGCCGCAGAGAAACACGCCCTATATTGCATATTTTGCATCATTCGGTCAAAAAAACAGCGCATCTTTACTTGTTGCTGACTTTTCTCCAGAAATCGTGAGCGCTAATCAGCAAAAAAGCGTCAATATGACGCTTTTTACCAAGTTAGCTTAGAGCACGGGCTCTTCATCTGATAAATCGGCACTGAGTGGCTCTTGAGATAGAAGGATGCCGGTCGTGTCTGCGTAAAGGTAATCTTCAGGCAAAAAAGTGACGCCACCGAAATTGACTGGTACATCGACTTCACCCACTCCTTGTGAAGACGCACCAACAGGAATGGATGCAAGTGCTTGAATGCCAATGTTCATCTCTTCAAGCTCATCGACCTCACGCACGCAACCGTAAATAACAATGCCTTCCCATTCGTTTTCTTCGGCAATCGCAGCCAACTCTCCATCCACCAGAGCCCGACGGAGAGAACCTCCACCATCCACCAAGAGAACACGTCCCACGCCGTCTTGCTCCAAGGTTTCTCGAATCAGTGTATTATCTTCAAAGCACTTAACGGTGGTGATTTGCCCAGCAAACGAGGCACGGCCACCAAAGTTGCTGAACATAGGCTCGACTACATCCACTTGGTCCAGATAGATATCACAAAGGGCAGAAGTGTTGTATTCCATGGCATACCTTCTTTGGTCAACGAGATTTCTCTTGAGTATATCTGCCCATTAAGTCATTGCAATGACAATTAATGATTAACTAACAAGAGTTTGAGCTATCACAACAGTTGCAAACAAAATATTGGTGACCAAGGAGCATTTGACTACCACGGGCATCATTGGGGCGATTTGCGCGGGTTGTTCGGTCAGCCAAACGGCTTTACCATGCCTGAAGAGCGCGATAAGGCTGAGCAAAAATGGTAAACAGAGCCAAGCGGAGCTGGGTTGTAGTAGCAAATAACTGGCAAAAGCGAACAGCGCTCCCGCTAATAAAACAAAGTGATATTGTTTGGCTTTTTTCTGGCCCAATCTGACCGCAACGGTACGCTTACCGCAAGCCGCATCATTTTCAATATCGCGCATATTGTTGATATTGAGAACGGCTACAGCAAGCATTCCGCAACCGAGTGAGGGCAGAAATAATGCGCTGTCGAGCTGTCCAGTATGTAAGAAGTAAGTGCCAGAAACACCGAGCAAGCCAAAAAAAATGAAGACGGATAAATCCCCAAGACCAACATAGCCATAAGGTTTGCTGCCCATGGTATAGGCAATGGCGGCAAAGATGGCCAATACACCCAGGCCAATAAAGGCAAGAATGCTCTGAGGACTGTTCAGAGCGTATAAGACCAAACTTAACCCTGCGATCATGGTCAGCGCTATGTTGAAGATGATGGCACGTTTCATCTCTTTTGCACTGACCGCGCCGGATTGCATTGCGCGCGTTGGCCCTAAACGCTGTTCATTGTCTGTGCCTTTGATGGCATCTCCATAATCATTGGCTAAGTTGGACAGTATTTGTAGTAGGGTTGCGGTCACAAAGGAAAGCAGTGCAACCATAGGTGAAAACTGGCCGAATGAATAGGCGAGTACACTCCCCGTTAAAATAGAAACAAGGGCTAGAGGAAGCGTTTTGGGACGAGCGGCATCCAGCCAGATACGCAGTGACTGATTCATGAAAATTTCGTGCTAGTAAACAGAGTTGTCAGTATACGAATAAAACGTGGGTGAAGGAAGGTTGGGTTGATTGGGGCGAAATACGGAAAATTAAGCGCAGCGCTGCATAATGCAAGAAGGTCGGCACAAAAAAGCAGACAGGAAGGGAGCAGGTGCTCCCTTCTCGCGTGCCGATGGATTAAAGAATGAAGCGACTCAAATCTTCATCTTCAATAAACTCACCAAGTCTTTTCTGAACATACGCAGCGTCAATCACAAACTTGCTGCCTGACTGCTCTGTTGCATCAAATGAAATTTCATCCATCAGGCGCTCCATCACGGTATGTAGACGGCGTGCGCCGATGTTTTCGGTGGTTTCGTTAACCGTCCACGCCGCTTCAGCAATTTGTGTAATGCCATCTTCTGTGAACTCAATGTCGACTTCTTCTGTCTTCATCAATGCCACGTATTGTTCTGTCAAGGACGCTCTAGGCTCGGTCAGAATGCGTTTGAAGTCGTGGCTTGAAAGTGCTTCAAGCTCTACACGGATCGGAAGTCGACCTTGTAACTCAGGAATTAAATCAGATGGCTTCGCGACTTGGAAAGCACCAGAAGCAATAAACAGAATATGGTCAGTTTTCACCATGCCATGTTTGGTTGATACGGTACTGCCTTCGATCAAAGGTAGCAGATCTCGTTGTACTCCTTCGCGAGACACGTCGGGACCAGAGCTTTCTCCACGCTTACAAATTTTATCTATTTCATCGATAAACACGATGCCGTTGTTTTCAACACTGTAGATCGCTTGCTCTTTAAGTTCATCCTGATTGACCAGTTTCGCAGCTTCTTCTTCAATCAGCGATTTGAACGCATCCTTGATTTTCAGTTTGCGTTTCTTACTGGTGTTGCCGGCAAGGCTTTGGAACATGCCTTGTAGCTGATTGGTCATCTCTTCCATGCCAGGAGGTGCCATGATTTCAACGCCCATCTGCGGCGCAGCGACGTTAATTTCGATTTCTTTGTCGTCGAGCTTTCCTTCACGCAGTTTCTTACGGAAAATCTGGCGTGTGTTGGAACTGTCTTCTGTTTGCTCGTTTTGACCCCATGCGTCACGAGGGGGTGGCAGCAGTGCGTCCAGAATGCGCTCTTCGGCTAACTCTTCTGCGCGAAATTTTACTTTTTCCATCGCTTGCTGATGTGTCAGTTTCACCGCAACATCAGTGAGATCGCGAATAATGCTTTCTACTTCTTTGCCAACATAGCCCACTTCGGTGAACTTAGTCGCTTCCACTTTGATGAATGGCGCATTTGCCAGTTTTGCCAAGCGACGAGCGATTTCTGTCTTACCCACGCCCGTAGGACCAATCATCAGAATATTTTTTGGAGTGACCTCAGCGCGCAAACTTTCTTCAAGCTGCATGCGGCGCCAACGGTTACGCAATGCGATCGCCACAGAGCGCTTAGCGTTGTCTTGACCGATAATGTGTCGATTCAGTTCATGGACAATTTCGCGAGGAGTCATTTCAGACATAGTTATTCCTTACAATCTGTGGACGAGTTAGGCTTTGTTGAGATTAGGTAATTCTACCGTCGTCTCAAGTTCTTCGATGGTGTGGTTGTGGTTGGTAAATACACAGATATCGCCTGCTATGTTGAGGGCCTTGACTGCAATGTCACGCGCGTCCAGATCCGTGTTTTCAAGCAGCGCTGTTGCGGCGGCTTGAGCGTAAGCACCGCCAGAGCCGATGGCAATTAAGTCATTTTCTGGCTGAACCACATCGCCATTACCAGTGATGATCAGTGAAGCGGTTTCATCGGCGACAGCCAGTAAGGCTTCGAGTTTACGTAACGCACGATCGCTGCGCCAATCTTTGGCCAGCTCAACGGCTGCTTTGGTGAGGTGACCTTGATGCATTTGCAACTTGCTCTCAAAGCGCTCAAATAAGGTGAAGGCGTCGGCCGTACCGCCTGCAAAACCCGCGAGTACTTTGTTGTTGTACAAACGGCGAACTTTACGCGCATTGCCTTTCATTACCGTGTTGCCCAGAGACACTTGTCCATCTCCGGCGATGACGACTTTGTTGTTACGACGTACAGAAACGATGGTAGTCACGAGTAGGCCTCTTGATTCTTTTCTTTATGGAGTTGATCCCTATATGGGGGAGGGTAAAAAAGAAATCAAGGCGGATGATGGCGTGATTAGCGTGGGCCTCGGAATTTTTAGTGGCGCAAGCAAAAGGGGCAATACGATGATGCCCCTTTTTTTGTTCACGGATGAGAGTGCTATGGTGATTCTTGCCAAATAGCACAGGGCTCAATTTTGGCGCGTTGCAGTTTGTGGCGATCACGTTCAGCATCGCGCTTCAGTTTGTAAGGCCCAAGTACCACGCGATACCAATCACTGCCTTCTTTTTTCTTTACGGTACTGGTGATGCCTTGAAAAGCAATATCGAGTTTGCGACTGTCTGCTTGTTCGCGACTCTTGTAAGCGCCACATTGCATAATGTAAGGGATCTTAGGCACTTCCTGCTCTTTGGCCACCACTTCGATTTCACGGTTTGGCAATGTTTCGACGTATTGCCATTTTTCTTCTGGTGGAGGAGGCAGTTCTTTTTTAGGTTGTGGCTTTGGTTTGCTCGCGGGCTTATTTTCTACCGCTGGCGGAGGGGGCTCAGGATCGTTGCTGAGCGTATACAAGCCAAAACCAAAGCCACCTAGTAGCACGATGGCGAAAAAGCCAGTTAGCCAAGGTTTGTTTTTACGAGGAGCGTTTTTTTGGGTCGGCTTTTTAGGACTACGACCACGTCTTACATAATCTTTAGCCACGGAAAATATAAACAATTGTTACGTCAGTCCGCTATGGTAATGCAGATTGAGCAGCGTTAACAGGGAAACGTCCTAGAAAAGGAAGCGAGGCGACAAATCACCTCGCTTTGTTGTTTTGGTGTCTCTAGCGTAATCCAGGAGGAGCAGCACTACCGCGGACAACCAACTTTGTTTCGAGTAGACGAGAGCCACTATGGATGTCATGCCCTTTAAGTAGTTCGAGCATCATCAGCATCGCTTGGCGTCCAATTTCATAGCGTGGCTGTGAAATGGTCGTCAGTGGAGGATCGCAATACTGGGCAAACTGGATGTCATCAAAGCCGACAATGGACAGATCTTGTGGCACTCTAAAACCCAATTTTTTCGCTTCTTGAATTGCACCAATTGCCATGGTGTCACAATGACAAAAAACCGCAGTGGGAGCATCGTTCATTTCTAACAGATAGCGGATGGCTTTCGCTCCACCTTCGAAAGAAAACTCTGACTCTACACAATACTGTGGATTCATAGTAATGCCAGCGCGACGTAAAGCCTGTTGGTACCCCTGCTGTCTAAATTGACAAAGAGCAGCGGAGCTAGGACCGGATATTTGGGCTATGCGTTTGTGACCAAGCTGAGTCAGATAGTTAACCGCTTCAAAGGCGGAGGTAAGATTGTCGATATGCACGGTTGGGAGTTCAAGATCGGGTGCAAATTCACAGGCCATTACCATCGGCGGTAGATTTTTCTGTTCGGGTTTGCTGACATCGAAAGGTAAATCGGTACCGAGTAGCAGCATTCCATCGGCTTGTTTGGTAAACACAAGGTTGACCAATGAATTTTCGCGACGTTTCTTGTGGCTACTGTCTCCTAATAGGACTAAGTAACCTTGTTCGAGAGCCGCATCTTCAATGCCACGAATGATTTCTGTGAAATAAGGATCACAGATATCAGGCACAATGGCCACGATGGTACGCGATTCGTTTCGGCGTAAATTGCGTGCGAGCGAATTGGGGGAATAACCAGCTTCCAATACGGCCTCTTCCACACGTTTTCTTGTCGTGGCAGACACCTTATCTGGGTTCATCAGCGCTCTTGAAACTGTTGCTGTTGATACCCCTGCAAGCTGGGCAACATCCTTCATTGTCGCCATATACTAACCCTCTCAAAAATTGCGCCAATTATGACGTATAGTTATTGTATTGTTTTATAAAATAAAGCTGAGTTATCGATAACCTAAAGCTGATTTGGATAGTCTATTCAATTCTTTGTTTAAAGTTACGGCTGAATTAACAAAATCCGCATTTTACTTGTGATTCTCATCACGGAAGTAAGCAAAGTCTTGCAATTTAAACCTAAACTTTCCTTTAGTAAACGTTTGCTAGCTCAAATCTTGCGGTTCGATGTCTAAGTTCCAGCGAACTTTTTTAGCATTTGGTAACAGGTCTATCGCTGGTTTGGTGCTCGAGAGTATTTTTTGCATCAGTGAACGCTGTTGGGTTTGTAGCAACAGTTGCCAGCGATATTTTCCTGCTCGCTTGGCTAATGGGGCAGGGGTAGGACCCAGCACTAAACAGCTGTTATCGAATAGAGGATGAGACTCGAGTGTTAGGCGAACTTGGCGTAAGAAGGTTTCGACGACCTCACTTTGGTTTGCTTCAGCACGAAATAGGGTCAAGAAGCTAAAGGGAGGAAGTTGGGCGATTCTGCGTTCGGTGAGTGCCGAGTCTGCAAAATGACGGTAATCTTTCGTCAAGAGTGCTTTTAGAAGAGTGTGCTCTGGATGGTGGGTCTGAAGGATCACCTCACCTGGTTTGCTGGCGCGTCCGGCCCGTCCTGCCACTTGAATAAACAGCTGGGCTAATCGTTCAGAGGCGCGAAAATCGCTGCTGTAAAGAGAACCATCGACATCTAATAGTGCCACTAATGTCACGTCTGGGAAGTGATGGCCTTTAGCCAGCATTTGCGTGCCAATTAAAATTTGGTATTCCCCTTTGCGAATGGCTTCTAAAGCGCTTTCGAGACTGCCTTTGCGTCGTGTACTATCGCGGTCGATGCGAATCGCTTTGTAATCGGGAAACAGGGTCGTCAACTGGTTTTCCAGTTGCTCAGTACCGACACCAACCGTCACCAGTTGTGTAGAGCCACAACCTTGGCACTGGTGGATAATCGGTTGTTGAGAACCGCAGTGGTGACAGCGGATTTCATTGCTGTACTGGTGATAGGTGTAATAGGCATCGCAGCGTTTGCATTCGGCAATCCAACCACATTCATGACACATCAACGCAGGGGAGAAGCCTCGACGGTTGAGAAACAGCATCACCTGATTGCCCGCTTTTAAATGACGACGCATTTCAGCAATGAGTGGCGCTGAGAGGCCGCTTTCCAGATAGAGCCCTTTGACATCGAGTACTTTGTTGGTGGTTGGTACGGCCACTCCAGCTCGTTGGGTCAGCGAGAGATGATGATATTTGCCCGTAAGTGCGTTGTGTAAGGTTTCTAACGCGGGCGTGGCTGATCCGAGCACAATTGGAATGCCTTCTTTTGCCGCTCGCATCACCGCCACATCGCGAGCATGGTAACGCAAGCTATCTTGCTGCTTATACGAGGCATCATGTTCTTCATCGACAATGATGATCCCTAGCTGGGCAAATGGGATCAGTAGTGCAGAGCGAGTTCCTATCACAATACCTGCTGCCTTATCTCGAGCAGAAAGCCATGCGTTGAGGCGCTCAGTATCGTTGAGTCCGGAATGTATCACCGACACGGGCACATCAAAGCGCTGGCGAAAACGATTAATGGTTTGAGGTGTTAGGCCTATTTCTGGTACCAGCACCAGTGCTTGTTTCCCTTGTTCCAAGACTGGTTTGATGAGGTTGAGGTAAACCTCGGTTTTCCCAGATCCCGTTACCCCTTCAAGTAAGTAGCAAGCAAAGCCAGTTTGGCTATTCACAGTTGCAATGGCAATGGCTTGCTCTTGGTTGAGTTTCGGCTTATCGACGGGATGTTCAATCGGGTTACCCCAACGAGCCAACTGTGGCGTTTTTTCTTCACAGCTGATCCAGCCTTTTTCTTCCAAGGTGCGTAAGGTTGTGGATGCCACTTCCTCATCCAAAAAGGCTTGGTGAGGCAGAGGACCATTAGCAAGCATATTCAATACTTTAGCCTGCTTTATCGCACGGCTGTTTAACCCTTGCATCAATTGGTTTTTGCCTAACTCGGTCAGTTGCCATTCTTGTAGAGTAGCAAAGTCCGCCGCTTTGCCTTTTCTTAGTGCTGCGGGGAGGGCGTTATGCAGTGTTTCACCTAGGGGATATTGGTAAAAGTGGCTACACCAAAGTAATAAACTGTAGACGGAATCGGGCCAAATAGGACGATGATCCAACACCGCTTTGATTGGTTTCAGTTGTTCTCGAGGAAAATCAGACTCCTGCACCAATGCGGTGACAATGCCAATCAGTGTTTGTCGTCCAAAAGGTACGCTGACTCGGCCACCAATAATAGGGAACAGATGGTTAGGAACGAGGTAATCAAACTGTTTGTCCAGTGGTACGGGCAAAGCAACTCGAGCAATGGATGGACGCATAACGTGGTGATTCTTGGCAAAAATAATGGTTTACAGTCTAATGGAAGCGAACTAGAAATACGAGAAAACGGCTGCGCTTGGCGAGCGAACAAAAGTTGTATAAAAAACTAGCGGGAAAATGAGGAAATAAGTTGATCCTAAAGGGACGATTCATTACTATATCGCGCCTTAAGATATGGCTTTAACGCGAGTAAAAGCGGTATCTGAGTTTATTTTTAACTACGTGTGGTGTGCGGCAAAGACTCGTATAGCGACACGGCCTACTATTTGAGGTTATCCCATGAAAGCTGGTATCCACCCAGAATACAAAGAAGTAAACGCAACTTGTTCTTGCGGCAACTCTTTCGTTTTTAGCTCTACTCTAGGTAAAGAGTCTATCCACCTAGACGTATGTGACAAGTGTCACCCATTCTACACTGGTAAGCAACGTATCGTTGATACAGGCGGCCGTGTTGATCGCTTCAACAAGCGTTTCGGTGCTCTATCAAGCGGTAAAAAATAATAGCGTTTGCTATTGTTGCTTGAGAAAAAGGTCGCATTTGCGGCCTTTTTTGTTTTTGTTTGGCACCGATCTCAGCTTGCCCCGCAATCGCGCCTTTGGTTATCTGGTCTTACTTCTATCTTATTCACTATTTATATAGATTTGCCTCGCATTCTTGGCTAGGAAGATTGACTTATATCAATTAGAATTTCTCTCTAAATTGAACAAAAAAGCAGAGTTTTTGTTCAACCTAAAGTGTTCCCCCCTTTACCGTACACGCAAAAAGAGAATAACCATTTATGTCCGATGACAATAGCCAGCAAATGACCCCTGAAGAAGTACTTCGCCAACAAGCTCTTGATTATCATGCTTTGCCAACGGCGGGTAAAATTGCCGTCGCTCTAACTAAACCTGCGGAAACCGCTAAAGATCTTGCTTTAGCTTACAGCCCAGGTGTCGCAGAGCCGGTGCGCGAAATCGCACAGAACCCAGACAACGTTTACAAGTACACCTCAAAGGGAAATATGGTGGCCGTTATCTCTAACGGTACGGCAATTTTGGGCCTAGGTAACTTAGGTCCTTTGGCATCAAAGCCAGTAATGGAAGGTAAGGCGCTGCTGTTTAAGCGTTTTGCTGGTCTTGATTCTATCGATATTGAAGTGAAGCATCGTACCATTGACGAATTCGTGGATACGGTCGCGAACATTGCAGATACCTTTGGCGGCATCAATCTAGAAGACATCAAAGCTCCAGATTGTTTTGAAATTGAAAAACGTCTGATTGAACGCTGTGATGTGCCGGTGTTCCATGATGACCAACACGGTACGGCCATTGTCACCGCTGCTGGCATGCTGAATGCGATCGAACTGCAGGGTAAGAAGCTAAACGAATGTATTATCGTTTGTCTTGGTGCGGGTGCGGCTGCCGTGGCGTGTATGGAGCTGTTGATCAAATGTGGCGCGATGCGCGAAAAGATCTACATGCTGGATCGTAAAGGTGTGATTCACACTCGTCGTGATGACCTCAACGAGTACAAGCAACTGTTCGCCAACAATACAGACAAGCGCACACTAGAAGATGTGATCAGCGGTGCGGATCTCTTCCTTGGCGTCTCTGGTCCAAACCTAATGCCTGCAGAAGCGCTGAAGCTGATGGCGGACAAACCAGTTGTGTTTGCGTGTTCAAACCCTGATCCAGAGATCAAGCCGGAATTGGCGCATGAAGTGCGCAGCGATCTTATCATGGGCACTGGCCGCAGTGACTATCCAAACCAAGTCAACAACGTGCTTTGTTTCCCATTCATTTTCCGTGGTGCGCTGGATGTGCGCGCGAGTGTGATTAACGATGAAATGAAGCTGGCTGCGGTTGACGCGATTCGTCAATTGGCGAAAGAACCAGTTCCAGAGGCCGTGCTTAAAGCGGCGGGTGTGGAATCGCTGAGCTTTGGCCCACAATACATTATTCCAAAACCAATGGACTCGCGTTTGTTGCCTCGCGTAGCGAAAGCGGTGGCCCAAGCGGCCGTTGATACCGGCGTTGCTCGTATTCCAATGCCTGAAAACTACATGGCCGAGTAAATCACAGCCTAAACAAACGGGACGCTTTAAGCGTCCCGTTTTGATCGTGTGTCACTTATCCCCGATGTGACCCTGCCCGATGATTTAATCATCGTAGGCTTCAAACTCGATACCCATCGCCGTCATCAACTCTTTGGCTTCAGTAGGAATGTCGTCAGGGCGATCTTTTCTAAGATCTTCATCCGTCGGCAGGGGCTGACCTGTATAGGCATGCAAAAATGCTTCACACAACAACTCGCTGTTTGTCGCGTGGCGCAGGTTGTTAATTTGACGACGAGTACGTTCATCCGTCAGAACTTTTAGTACTTTAAGCGGGATAGAAACGGTAATTTTTTTGACTTGCTCGTTTTTCTTTCCATGCTCTGCGTATGGACTTATGTATTCGCCATTCCAGTCAGCCATTGCGCACCTTCAGAGTAATAATTGGTGAATTAAAATTGTAAGCGGAGATTTTAGCTGGATTTACTGCCATAAGCAAAGACATATAGACGTCTAGAAGTGTTGACGTCTTAATGTTTGATGGTTAAAGTGACAGCTATTAAAGGAGAGGAAGGCGCTGCAACAACATTAGCGCATTCTTATTAAGAATTCATCTTCGCTGAAAGGAAACATGATGAGCACTCACAAGCCAGCCACGATAGCCGTGAGAACCGGCATCGAATCCGATACTCAATACCGTGCCGTTGTACCACCCATTTATCTCTCAACAAACTATGGTTTCTCTTCCTTCGGTGAAGTTCCTAAATATGATTACACTCGTTCTGGCAACCCCAATCGAGGTTTGTTAGAACAAGCACTGTTCAAATTGGAATCGGGCAAAGGAGCAGTGGTCACCAACTGTGGCACCTCTGCACTCAACTTGTGGGTCTCTGCTTTCTTAAGCCCAGATGATCTTATTGTGGCTCCTCACGACTGCTATGGCGGTACTTATCGTCTGTTCAATACTCGAGCGAAAAAAGGCGATTTTAAGGTCCGTTTTGTTGATCAATCCGACAGTGCTGCACTGGATGCGGCGTTGGCGCTTAAGCCTAAACTGGTGTTGCTTGAAACGCCTTCCAACCCGCTGGTGCGTGTGGTGGACATCGCGGAAGTGTGTGAGAAAGCGCATAAAGTGGGCGCGTTGGTGGCGGTCGATAACACCTTTTTGACACCGGTGTACCAAAAGCCTTTGGAGCTCGGGGCTGACTTTGTGATTCACTCGACAACCAAGTACATCAATGGGCATTCTGATGTGATTGGCGGTGTGGTGATCACCAAAACCGAAGAGCACGCAACAGAGCTAGCGTGGTGGGGGAATTGCCTTGGTGCAACCGGCACGCCATTTGACAGCTATATGACGCTGCGCGGCATTCGTACTTTAGGCGCTCGCATGCGTGTGCATGAAGAGAGTTCACAGCAAATCCTTGCTTATCTACAAACCCAAGATTTGGTTGGTACGATTTATCATCCAAGCTTGCCAAATCATCCAGGGCATGAGATAGCGAAAAAACAGCAATCTGGATTTGGCTCTATGCTCAGTTTTGAGTTCGCGGGCAGTTTCGAGCAGCTAAAAGTGTTTGTTAAAGTACTTGAACTGTTCTCATTGGCGGAGTCGCTTGGTGGCGTTGAAAGCTTGGTCTGCCATCCCGCATCCATGACCCATCGCGCTATGGGTGAAGAAGCATTGGCTGAAGCTGGGGTAACACAGCAACTCATCCGTCTATCGGTGGGTCTTGAAGATGCGCAAGATTTGATTGCCGACCTTAAGCAAGCCTTTCAACAAGCGAAGGAGGGCCGTTAATGAGTCAGGTTCGACAACTGCACAAATTTGGTGGAAGTAGCCTTGCTGATCCGGATTGCTATCGCCGAGTGGCAGGCATACTTAAAGAGTATTCTGGTGAGAATGATCTCGTGGTTGTGTCTGCAGCAGGAAAGACCACCAATCGTTTAATTGAGTTTACCGATGCACTTGAGAAAGATGGTCGATTGGCACACGAAACGTTGCAGGCTTTGCGCCACTATCAAACTGGTTTGGTGGAAGCTCTGATTCAATCCGATCTGAGAAAGACGTTGTTAGACCAGTTGGTCGACGAGTTCAGTACGTTGGCAGAGCAGACGGCCCCGTTGAACGCAGCGCAAAAAGCTGCGATTTGGGGTCATGGTGAAGTATGGTCATCGCGTCTGTTGGCGGCGTTGCTCAACCAATCTTCACTACCCGCGGTTGCCCAGGATGCGCGTGCGTTTCTGCGTGCGGAAACGGGCACACAACCAGAAGTGGATCGCGCTCGCTCTTACCCCTTACTCAAAGAAGTGTTGGCTCAGCATTCCCACCGCCGAGTGGTGATCACTGGCTTTATGGCACAAAATAATGCTGGTGAAACGGTACTGTTAGGTCGCAATGGTTCTGATTATTCCGCTACGGTGATTGGCGCTTTAGCAGAAGTAAACAAAGTCACAATCTGGAGTGACGTAGCTGGCGTGTACAGTGCCGATCCACGATTAGTCAATGACGCCTGTTTACTGCCTTTGTTGCGCCTGGATGAAGCCAGTGAACTTGCACGCCTCGCGGCTCCAGTGCTTCATAGTCGGACGCTACAACCCGTGGCGCAAAGTGCCACGGAACTTAATCTGCGTTGCAGTTACACACCTGAGTCTGGTTCTACGCGCATTGAACGGGTGTTGGCCTCAGGGCGGGGTGCCAAAATCATCACCTCACTTGAGGATGTCATGCTGGTGCAACTTAACTTCTCCGCTGGTCATGATTTTGAGCGAGTGCAACAAGATGTGTTACGAGCACTCAAGAGAGCACAGCTTGAGCCACTGGCCTTTGAAGCGCAACCGGATCAGCACAAGTTACGTTTAGCGTATACCAATGAGATTGCTGGTGGCGCGTTGGCTTACTTGCAAGAACTCGCGCTTGCCGCAGAAATCAAGTTAAAAGAAGGTTTTTCTTTGATTGCTGCTGTTGGTGCTGGGGTGACAAACAATGCCAGTCACTGTTTTGGTTTCTATCAGCAGTTAAAACACTCTCCGGTTGAATTTATTTCTGAAACCGAATCAGGGTTGAGTCTGGTCGCGGTTATGCGCCGTGTCGATATTCCAGTGTTGGTGAAGTCCATTCACACTCAACTCTTTCAGGCGCAAAAGCGCGTGGCGATTGCGCTTTGTGGTAAAGGTAACATCGGGTCGAGCTGGTTGTCGTTGTTTGCACAGCAGAAAGGAGAGCTCGAAAAACGCCATGGTATGAACTTTGAGCTTGTCGCAGTGGTCGATAGTCAAACTTACTTGTTTAATGAGCAAGGGCTTGATGCGGCGGCGGTACATGCGCATTTTGATGATGATTCTGTGCCCAATGATGGTAAGAACTGGTTGCAAAAACTTAGTTCCGTCCAAGATTACGATGAGGTGGTGGTGCTAGACGTGACCGCTAGCCGCGATTTGTCCGCTCAGTATCTCGATATCGCTCATCAAGGGATGCATTTGATCTCGGCTAATAAGATAGCGGGCTCGGCGAGTAGCGACTACTACTACCAAGTGCAAGATGCCTTCAGCAAGATTGGACGTCACTGGCTATACAACGCCACCGTTGGTGCTGGTTTGCCGATCAATCATACCGTGCGTGATCTGCGTGAAAGTGGTGACGATATTGTTGCGCTGTCGGGCATTTTCTCCGGTACGCTCTCTTGGCTGTTCCAGCAGTTTGATGGCTCAGTGCCGTTTGCTGAGTTGGTCGACTTAGCGTGGCAACAAGGTCTCACCGAACCGGATCCACGCAGCGATTTGGATGGCTCTGACGTGATGCGTAAGCTGGTTATTTTGGCGCGTGAGTCGGGTCTGGAAATTGAACCTGAAAATGTCAAAGTTGAGTCTTTGGTGCCTGACGAGCTCAAAGATTTATCGTTAGATGAGTTCTTTGACAAAGCGCACTTGCTCAGCGAGCGTCTGCAGGAACGTTTAGCGAAAGCACAACGTCAGGGGCAAGTTTTGCGTTATGTCGCCCGTTTAGAAAAAACTGGCAAGGCGCGAGTCAGTGTTGAAGCGTTGTCGCGTGAGCATGCGTTGGCCAATTTGCTGCCTTGTGACAACATCTTCGCCATCGAAAGTAAATGGTATAGGGACAACCCACTGGTCATCCGTGGTCCCGGCGCTGGGCGTGAAGTGACTGCTGGCGCAATTCAGTCTGATCTCAATCGCTTAGCTGGCTTGTTCTAACAGAAGATAGATGATTTGATAGGGACCCAAGCGGTCCCTTTTTTCTACTTGAACTATGCTCATTATGAACTTGAAAAAAAATTCATAATCACAAGGTTGACATTAAATCGTATTCAATACATTCTGTAGCCATATAGACGTCTAAACGTCAGTTTGAGGATTGAGATGGTTTCGTGGCAGACAGTCACAGGGAGAGTAAGATGGGATACACACACGCAAGTCATATTGACGCTTTAAACCAGAACATTGCGGAGTTGTCAGACAACATCAATGTTTCGTTTGAGTTTTTTCCACCAAGTACACCACAAATGGAAGAGACACTTTGGGGCTCTGTTCATCGTTTGAAAACGTTACAACCGAAGTTTGTTTCCGTGACTTACGGAGCCAACTCCGGCGAGCGTGACCGTACTCATTCCATCATTAAAGAGATCAAAGCGCAAACAGGCTTAGTGGCCGCACCACATTTAACCTGTATCGATGCGAGCCGTGATGAGTTGGTCAATATAGCCAACGATTATTGGGCGAATGGCATCAAAAATATCGTCGCGTTGCGTGGTGATATTCCTCCTGGTGGCGGTGCGCCAGATATGTATGCATCGGACTTGGTGACACTACTGAAATCGCTACACGATTTTGATATTTCCGTCGCTGCGTTTCCAGAAGTGCATCCAGAAGCAAAAAGTGCTCAAGCGGATCTGCTCAATCTAAAACGTAAAGTAGACGCGGGAGCCAATCGCGCGATCACTCAGTTTTTCTTTGATGTCGAAAGCTACTTACGTTTCCGTGATCGCTGTGTAGCTGCGGGCATTGATGTTGAGATTGTTCCTGGGATCCTTCCGGTTTCTAACTTCAAACAGGCTTCTCGCTTTGCTGCGCAGAATAACGTCAAAGTCCCTGGCTGGATGGCAAAGCAGTTTGAAGGATTAGACGATGATCCAGTGACGCGTCAGCTTGTTGGTGCTAGCCAAGCTATTGATATGGTGAGGATCTTAAGCCGTGAAGGTGTGAAAGATTTCCACTTCTATACCTTAAACCGTGCAGAAATGACTTACGCCCTGTGCCACACACTTGGCGTGCGCCCTCAAAAGGCATAACAGTTCTCGACTCTCCCTCAAATGAAAATGGCGCTTAAAGCGCCATTTTTACGCGCAATAAGCGCATTTTTCGTTCATCGAACTACCAGTGCAACAGAACTTTGTGCCTTGCCTTGGTGTTTGATATCAAGTTCAGTCAGCGCTGTTCAAGCGCCAATCATACTCAAAGTTTACTTTTCCCGAAAAATCACGATACTGCGATGAGTACCGGCCAATGTGCTCAAACAATCGCGCTTTACCACCAAAATCTTCCGCAAACCAATCGTAAATGGATGAGAGTTGTGCTTTGTTCCCTTGCAATGTGACTCCTTTACGACTAGCGATAAACTCTCTTGCCGCTTGCTCAAGTAAGGCCTCACTATTGCTGGCGGTGAACGCTTGCGGTTGAAGATTTGGGCAACCTAAGCTGGCACAATTCACAGCATAGTGGGTTCTCGGATCATTCCAAATCGGGCGCAAAACTCGATGTTCAATATCATTGAGCGTGATGTCATACCCATTGATGGTCACCACCTTTTCATCCCACGGACCAAAAGAAAACAAGCCGCCTAACTTGGTGATCGACTTGATTGGGTAGTTATCAAGGATAAGGTCTACCGTAACCGCATTGTATAAGTTTACCCAATAGGCATACTGCTCAGACCGATTTAAGGTTCGCGGATCGTATTCTGCCAGCTTGGCGAGATATTGCTTTAACCTTTGTTTGTCCTCGTTAGATACCGCAGCATAGCGAAAAAGTGTGTGTTCATCACGACGAATCAGATAACTGTCCAACAGCGATTGCCAAGGTTGATGAGAAATCTGGATCGTGCTGCTCTCATCGAAGGTTTGCCAGTAAGGCCAAAGATTGGCCTTAGGTGCAGCGTAACTGGAAGTGGAAATGAGCGTGGCAATGAGTGTCACAAGAAACAGTAAAAATCGTTGCATGAACAGGGCTTCCTTTAGAGGCTTAACGGGTCATTTGTCCAGTAGACCGTATAAAGTAGAAATCAATTTCCGTCGTTTAAAAGAAAATGGCTATCTAGGTGATCCCATATTCTGGTCGTTGAAATAACGGAGTATATCTATTATCGCCGTCCTAACTGCAACGCCAAGTCATTTTGGTACAGATGATGCGACGTAGAGGTTAATTGCCATTGTCTCAATCCCAAGTCGGCATGATACATGCGTTTTTATTAATGTGGGGTTGAGTTTTCGCCGAGCGTGTGTGACTCGGCGAAGTCAGAGAATAAAATGGGGAATGGGCGAGAGGATTACAAAGAATAGTAGTTGATTGCGTTGTCTAAAACGCATCGACCGACAGGAAAGACCTCGTTAGGCGTGGCCATCTCTTCTTGAGCTGCGATGATTTGCAGTTCCCATTCGTTTAAATCAAAGGTTTTTTTGACCACCGCATAAGATGCTGCATTACAATAGCTAAAGGCATCAAGTGGCGACAACCCGTTTAGCAAGCCAGCAGTAAATAGGGAAGAGATTAAATCCCCGACACCAACTAGCGGTTTGGCAAACGCCAGATTCGGACGTTGGGCGATATAGCATTCTCCCTCATAACCGAGCATCATCGTGAACTTATCATCAGAGATGGCGTGCAAATGTTTAACTAAAACGATTTTGATACCCATCGCCATGGCTTTCTTACACGCAGAAACCGCATCATCGAGATCACGGATGGGCGTGTTGGTAAACTGCGACAGTTCAAATTGATTAGGAACAATGATATCCGCCATCGGAATGAGAGTGTGGATTAACTTTTCCGCAATGCCTTCACCCACAATACAGCCTTTGGCTGGATCGCCCATGACGGGATCGCAAATATAGAGTGCTTTAGGATTCGCTAACTTAACTTGTTTCACAAACTCAGCAATCGCGCAGCATTGTTCAGCGCTTCCTTGATAGCCCGATAATATCGCATCACACTTATCAAGAACGCCAATCGACTTCATGCCATCGAGCAATTGATAAACATCATTGGCTGGAAAAGCTCGACCTGTCCAGCCCTCTGAGTACTGGGTGTGATTTGAAAATTGCACAGTGTGAATGGGGAACACTTCTAGTCCCATCCGTTGTAATGGAAAAACAGCGGAACTGTTACCAGCATGCCCATAAACCACATGGCTCTGAATAGAAATCACACCCCTCATACAAGCTCCTTTATTAACTTAGAAATAGCTGGGAAATAATAATGACCACACCAAATAACACGCTGATGGCGATCGATAAATTGCCGCCTTTAACTCGGTAAAGATTTGGTGCGTTATATATTTTACGCGCTTTGTAGACCATCGCTGCAGGAAGGAAAATAGCAAGGACGACCAGAGCAATCGATGCATATCCTAAAGCCATAATGAAGCCTTGAGGATAAAAGAGCGCGAAGGCTAGAGGGGGTAAAAACGTAATGAGTGCAACGTAAATACGATTACCTTTAACCGATTTTTTCGTAGTATCACGTAGAAATTCAAACAGGCCCAAAGCAACGCCTAAGAATGAGGTAATTAATGCAATATCAGCAAAAAGACCAATTAATAACGCGAGCTTTGAATTGGTTAATGCTTGCGATAACACCGCTATCATCTTTCCTAAATCGGAACTATGAATTAATTCATCTTGTGAGACGACACCAAGCGTACACATTAACCAAATAATGTAGACGGCAAGAGGAATACACGAACCGATATACATCGCTTTTTTCAGATGATTGGTATTTCCATCAAGATATGACACAATAGCCGGAATTGAGCCGTGGAAGCCAAACGAAGTAAACACAACTGGTAGAGCCGCAAAGATTAAACCGTATCCCACTGGTGCGCTTGCCAGATAAGTTCCAGTAATGTTCGGTGAGAGGAACATAAGAACTAATATCATAGACAGCATCATCAGGCCGAAAAGGACTCGATTTACTTTGTCTACCAGTTGTGTCCCCGCAGTCACCATCATGGCGACCAAGATGACAAATATAATAGACCCTAGCGCGGAAGGTATTTGAATACCGAAGAGTTCATCTAACCGAATGGTTAAGTTAGCGCCCCCTCCAGCCGTATACGCCGCACATAGTGAATAAAACAAGAAAAACATGGCGATAGCCGCAATGTATTTGCCTTTATCGCCAAGAAACTGTTTTGCAAGGGTATGGAGCGTGGCTTTGCTATCTGCATGTTGATGGGCTTCTAACATTAATAAAGCGGTATAAGTCATCAAAGCCCAGTAGGCGAACAAAATCACTGTCGAGAGACCAAATCCAATGCCCGCAGTCACTAAGGGTATTGATAGCATCCCAGCGCCGATCGATGTGCCCGCAATAATGAGTCCACCACCGATCGTTTTTGAACTACTGGGTGAGGGAGTTTTGCTTGTGGTTGTTACTTCCATAGTTTTTTCTTCTCCATTAAAAAAGCCCCTAGCTGACCAAGTCAGTTAGGGGCTCAGAAGTTTACTCAGTTATGTATTCAAATCGCGATGTAAAGAAGCGCAGTTGCTTCGGCTCGTACACAAACTTCAGACCTTTGATTTGATCTCGGTTTTTATACAGCTCAATGATGCCATCCGCGACTTCATCCATGTGAGCGTAGGTGTACACTCGACGAGGAATTGTTAAACGAATCGTCTCTAGAGCAGGGCGGTGGTGTTCGCCGGTTTCAACATTTCGACCTGCAGACACAATACCACGCTCCATGGTGCGACAGCCGGTTTCGACATACACCGCGGCTGCAAGTGTTTGAGCTGGCAATTGTTCTTGCGTTAAATGTGGTAAGAAACGACGTGCATCGACGAATACCGCGTGTCCACCAGTTGGTTCAATCATTGGGACGCCTGCTTCACGCAAACGGTCAGCGAGGTAACGAATTTGTTTGATGCGGTGATCCAAGTAATGGAAATCCATCGCTTCTTCGATACCAAGGGCCAAGGCAGACATATCACGGCCTGTCATGCCGCCGTAAGATGGCATGCCTTCGTACACAACAACCCACTCTTTCGCTTCGTTAAACAACTCTTCATCACGGAGAGCTAGGAAGCCACCACAGTTTTGCAGGCCATCTTTTTTCGCAGAACATGTCGCGCCATCCATGTATGAGAACTGCTCCAACATGATTTCGTGAATGGATTTATTGGCGTAACCTTCTTCTTGCTCTTTGATGTAGTATGCGTTTTCTGCACAACGTGTCGCATCCCCCATGACTTTAATACCATGAGCGCGACAAACTTCGGCCACTGCACGCATGTTCGCCATAGAAACAGGTTGCCCACCCGCTAAGTTGACCGTGATCGCCAAACAAACGTAAGCAATATTTTCCGCACCTTTTTCATGGATCGCTGCTTGCAGTTTGTTTAAGTCAATATCACCTTTGAATGGGATATCTAACTCAGCGTTATGCGCTTCATCACGGATGATGTCGATGAACTTGGCGCCATTGAACTCTTGGTGGAAACGCGTCGTTGTGAAATACATGTTTCCTAGGACGTACTGCTGTCCTTTATTTTTTGGAATGGCGATGGTCGACAGGATGTTTTCAGCGCCGCGACCCTGATGGGTAGGGACTACGTATGGGAAACCATATAAGCGCTGAATCGCGGACTCTAATCGATAAAAGTCTTTTGAGCCAGCATAGGCTTCATCACCTGTCATTAGAGCGGCCCACTGTTTGTCAGATAGGGCAGAAGTTCCGGAGTCAGTTAAGAAATCGATATAAACATCTTCTGAGCGGAGTAGGAAAGTATTGTAGCCAGCTTCACGCATTTTCACTTCGCGTTCTTCACGAGTGATCATCGCCATTGGTTCTACAGCTTTAATTTTAAATGGTTCGGCAGGATATTTTTTCATAAGAATAATACTCCAAAGTTTCTTCGTTATTGGGTGTTTAATGTTGGGAGTATTAAATATTGTTTGTTTAAAAAATAAAATGTTTTGCGATTGGATTTAATTTGGAGTTGCGTATAAAAAAAGGAACAGCGGTGAAAATTATTATTTTGAGAATTGAGCAACTTAAATTTCAAAATTTGTTAGTTGAATTTCCACTTAGGATCTGTTAATTAAGCTCGCCTTGTGATTTAGCTCTCGCATTTAAAATTTAAAATTGGTGTAAATTTATATTTACACCTCTATTTTTTGGTTTAAATTATGGGATTAAATGATGACTTGTATTATTTATCGTTGCTGTTTTTTTGGTTAATTGTTTTTATTTGGTGTTTAAATTGAAAATGGCAAGTTAACAATATTTTCATCAAAGCGAATATTTTTCTCTGATTTATTATTCATGAATTTATTTTAAGGTGGAAAATAAATTTACGTTCACTATAAGAAGAAATTTTCACTTGGGTGTGTTGTTTCATATCGGATGGGTTTTCTTTGATATTATTTCGGAGTAATCGCATCAGTCGCTGTTTTTCTATCATCCAATGAAAACCGACCTTTTGTTCAGTCATCATCACGCATAGCGAATCAACCCTGCTTCAAAGAAACAATGAGCCCCCTTAGCCGCTTGGTATTGGTCAATAATTATTTGAACTTGTTCTATACGAAGGCCGATGTACAGTGAGTTATCACGAAAAGAGAGTATGTGGCACCACAAGATGTGTTCGTCACACTGAGCATAATCTTGATTAAAAAATGTTCACCACATCAACTGGTCTTGAATGCTCCTTAAAAGCAACTAACTTTAAGTAAGTAGGCTAAGGAGCGCGGGATTATGAAAAGTGCACAGATCATTTGGCGGGAGGACTCTTGGCAAAACCTTTCTACTGTCACACGATTAGATTCCGATTCAACGCTCGTTCTGGCCTTTGGTACTCAGCATTCTCAAGCGATCAATCTACTTCATCAAGCCATGCCTCGCTCCAAAATCCTTGGCTGTTCAACCGCTGGGGAAATGTTAGACAACACAATCTTGGATGGCTCTTTGGTCGCGACCATTGTCGCTTTTGAAAAATCAAGAATAGAGCAGGTCTGTGAGTCTATCGCAACATTTTCTGGGGATAGTTTTGTGCTTGGTAAAAGTCTCAGTGAGCAATTGGTTTCTCGAGGGGATGATCTTAAGCATGTTTTTGTTTTGAGCGATGGCCTGTTAGTTAATGGCGGTTATTTAGTCGAAGGATTCCGTAGTGTTTTGCCATCATATGTGCAGGTGACAGGGGGGCTAGCGGGCGATGGTGAGCATTTTTCGCAGACTTTTGTCACTTCAGGAGTCAAGACGGAATCTGGGGTTGTGGCCGCACTAGGCTTATATGGTGAATCTCTAGACATTCGTTTCGGCTCGAGAGGTGGCTGGTGCCCATTTGGTATGGAAAGGAAGGTCACAAGGGCGAAAGATAATGTGCTTTATGAACTCGATGACCAAAATGCATTAGACATTTATAAGGCCTATCTTGGTGACCTTGCTGATGAGTTGCCCGCGAGTGGGTTACGTTTTCCTCTAGAAATCACCTTGCCTGAGAAAAACTTGAAACTGGTCAGAACATTACTTGCCACCAATGAGCATGATGGAACCATCACATTTGCGGGTAATATCCCTAAAGGTGTATCGGCGAAACTGATGAGAGCCAGTTCGGATTCTTTGATCGATGGGGCACGTTTAGCGGCGAGCTTATGCCATGACGAAGAGAGCCAAGCGCCAATTGTCGCGATTTTGATTAGTTGTGTCGGGCGAAAATTACTTCTCAGGCAGCTAGCCGAAGATGAGGTGGAAGCGGTCCATGATGAGTTGGGCGAGAATGCGGTCATCTGTGGCTTCTATTCGTATGGTGAAATTGCCCCCGTTGATAAAAACGGAAAGTCTGAATTGCATAACCAAACGATGACGATCACGACTTTTAGGGAGTTTTAGTATGCATCGTTTGCTGCAAAGACAACTTAGGAAAGTGTTTCCCAACGGGCTTCCCGATGACCCTAAGTTGCAGCAACTGATTGGTTTGGTGGAGTCTGGTTATGATGCATTTTCCGAGCAATTAACCATTTTAGAGCGTTCACTAGACATCAGCAGTGAAGAATTAAACCATCGTAACCGTACCTTAAACACCATTTTGGACTCTCTGCCCGACATGAGCTTGTGGATTGACAAAGAGGGTGTTGTACGGGATATCCGAGTTGGCTCTTTCGACCCCCCACTGATTAGCGCAGAATGTAAAACCGATCAGCTTTTTGAACTTCCGTTTGTCCAGCAATCTCCTGAACTGTACGCTTTTTTACAAGACCACCAACACACAACCAAACGAAGCAGGGATGTCGCTCTGCATTTCAATGGTCACCAATACTTGGTCAAGGCCAATCTGACGGCCATTAGTCAACAGCGCTGGCTGCTGGTCTTACAAGACATCTACTTACGTAAGAAATTAGAAGAGATGCAGAATCAACGTCTGCAACAATCAAAACGCTCTGAGAAGCAGCTGCAACAACTCGTCAACTCTGCGCCGATTGGTATCTTAATATGCAATCCCAGACTCAATGTGTTGATGAGCAATGACTTTCTTTGTCATTTGTTTGGTATGAGTAAGCAAGAGCTGATGAATCAGCATCCAATGGAGTATATTTCTATTCAATATAGGGCAGTGTTTAAACAGTTTGTTGATAAGGCACTTTATGACCAAACCATGACAGACATCCAACGTTTAGATTTAATGCTGATGCTGCCTGATGGTCGAGATATTCCGGTAGAAATGGCCTTTAGCAAGATAGTGTTTGAAGGGAAAGCCATGGTCATTATCTCGATTACGGACATTAGTGAACGGAAGCAGTTGGAAGAGATGCTACGTAGCCTCGCAGCAACGGACCCGCTAACAGGGGCATTAAACCGTCGCAGCTTTATGGAACAAGCAGAGAAGTCGATCAAAACGTGCAAGCGTAGGGAGTGTGCTCTATCACTCCTCATTCTGGATATCGACTACTTTAAACGTTTTAACGATACTTATGGCCACGCGGCTGGCGATATTGTTTTGGTGGAGCTGGTCAAACTCATTCAGAAATCGATACGTGAAATTGATTTTGTCGGACGTTTAGGCGGGGAAGAGTTTGCTGTTGTACTACCAGGGTTAGGCGGTAAAGAAGCCTACCAAGTGGCCGATCGTTTGCGGCAGGTTGTGGAAGGTATGCAGATCTTCTATGACCAACAGGCCTTAAACATGACGATCAGCATTGGTTTAGCAAGCCTCTCTTCAAGTGAGCTGGATACGCCATTTGAAATTTTAATGAAAATGGCCGATGAGGGGCTATATAGTGCTAAAAACCATGGCCGAAACTGTGTGATAGCGCCACAGTGAAGATGGTCGTGTAATAAAGGAAAGGGCTGTTACCAGCCCTTTATTGTTATGAGGAGAGCGATTGTTGGTTTACTTTGCTTTCCGGTTCTGTTTTGTGTTGTTCTTCAAAATCGACTTGTGCTTTTTTCGCTTTCTCAATCATTGGAGTGATGGTTGAACCCTGAACCAATATTGAAAAAACCACCACCGCGTAGGTCATCACCAGAATAATCTCTTTCACGTCGATGAGCTTATCTGGAATAACCCAGATACCCGATGGAATTGAGAGTGCCATCGCTAAGGCTAAACCACCGCGCAATCCGCCCCAAGTGAGGATTTTAATTGACCATGGATTGTATTGGCGGAAGCGTTTAAAGCCGATATAGGACAAAAATACGCTGAGGTAACGAGCGATTAAGACCAGTGGAATAGCGATGGCCATCAAAATCCAGTCCTCTTGATGGAATTTAAATAGCAACATCGACATACCAATCAGAAGGAAAAGTACACCGTTGAGAAACTCATCGACGAGCTCCCAGAAATGATCGAGATGATCTTCACTCTCTTTAGAGAAGCCGATAAAGCGTGTCCAGTTACCAATCATAATGCCAGAGACCACCATTGCTAATGGACCAGAAACATGGAGCACTTCTGCAAAAGCATAACCTGCCGTTGGGATGCCAATGGTGAGTAGTAGCTCCATTGAGTGGTCATCAGTGGCACAGATAAGATAATGGAAGAGTAACCCCAATGCGAAACCATACAAAATACCGCCGATGGCTTCCTGGATAAACAACATGGTAACGCTGCCTACCGTGGGTGTTTCGTGGCCAAATGCGATGGTAAACAAGGTCACAAAAATCACAAGGCCAAAACCATCATTGAATAGTGATTCCCCTTCAATTTGCGTTGAGATTCTACGAGGTGCCTTGAGTTTTTTCACGATAGCCAAAACGGCTATCGGGTCGGTCGGTGAAATGAGTGCACCGAAAAGCAGGCAGTAAATCAGATCAAACTGAATACCAATGAGCTGGCAAATGCCATACAGAGCAAAACCAATAAAGAAAGTAGAGAAAAGTGTCGCACCTAGCGCCAACACGGTAATTTCCCATTTTTGGTCTTTAAGGTTGGGTAGTTTGATACCTAAACCACCGGCAAACAATAAGAAGCCCAAAATACCTTTGAGGAGGAAATCTTCAAAGTCGATGCTCGACATGGTTTGTGTGGCGATTTCAGTTAAGTGGAACCAGTTGTTCTGACCAGCAATTAAAATAAGTAATGAGAGCACCATTGAACCCGCGGTAATCGCGATGGTAGTCTGCATTTTGCCTATCTTGCTGTTTACAAAAGCAATCAACATTGCTGCAGCGGATAGAAAGCAGAGAGTATAGTAGACCGACATACAGTTCTCTATTTGTAACAATTTGTGAACGAAATTCTCCTCGTTTGATGAGTAAATAGCAATCTCTTTTTCCTAGTAAAATAGTCCAAGAGGATTGCAGGCAAAATAGTCAAAATTAGTATTTTTAGACGTCTAGACTCCTGAGTGTTGTGTGATAGGATGTCAACATTAGAAAAAGGAATGAGGCGGTACTGTGGGAAGTCAAATCAGAGCGCAGATTGAAGCGCAACTAAAACAGAGAATCTTGTTGATTGATGGTGGTATGGGCACCATGATCCAGGGCTATAAGTTGCAGGAACAAGATTATCGTGGTGAGCGTTTTGCTGATTGGCATAGCGATTTAAAAGGCAATAACGACTTACTGGTGCTAACTCAGCCACAGTTGATTAAAGAAATTCATCATGCCTATCTAGAAGCGGGTGCCGATATTCTTGAAACCAACACCTTTAACGCCACCACCATCGCAATGGCCGACTACGATATGGAAAGCCTGAGCGAAGAGATTAACTTTGCTGCCGCGAAGTTAGCACGCGAAGCTGCGGATGAGTGGACGGCCAAAAATCCCGCGAAACCGCGCTATGTTGCGGGGGTACTTGGTCCAACCAACCGTACTTGTTCCATTTCGCCAGATGTAAACGACCCGGGTTATCGCAACGTCAGCTTTGATGAGCTAGTCGAGGCGTATTCTGAATCGACTCGTGCGCTTATCCGCGGTGGTTCTGATCTCATTCTCATTGAAACTATTTTTGATACCTTGAACGCGAAAGCGTGTGCTTTTGCAGTGGATTCGGTGTTTGAAGAATTAGGCTTCGCACTCCCTGTCATGATTTCGGGCACCATCACCGACGCCTCAGGTCGAACGCTTTCCGGTCAGACGACGGAAGCTTTTTACAACTCTCTTCGTCACGTACGTCCGATCTCTTTCGGCTTAAACTGTGCACTTGGGCCCGATGAACTGCGCCCTTATGTTGAAGAGCTTTCTCGAATTTCTGAAACGTTTGTTTCTACTCACCCGAACGCGGGTTTGCCGAATGCCTTTGGTGAGTACGATCTCTCTCCAGAAGAGATGGCGGAACACGTCAAAGAGTGGGCGCAAAGTGGTTTTCTCAACCTGATTGGTGGTTGTTGTGGCACCACGCCAGAACATATTCGCCATATGGCAATGGCGGTGGAAGGGGTGAGTCCTCGCGTGTTGCCTGAGATTCCAGTTGCCTGTCGCTTATCGGGCTTAGAACCGCTGACTATTGCCAAAGATACCCTTTTTGTTAACGTGGGTGAGCGTACTAACGTTACTGGTTCTGCACGCTTTAAACGCTTGATCAAAGAAGAGCTGTATGATGAAGCGTTGGACGTTGCGCGTGAGCAAGTTGAAAACGGTGCGCAAATCATCGACATCAACATGGATGAAGGGATGCTCGATGCAGAAGCGTGCATGGTGCGTTTCCTTAACCTATGTGCATCTGAACCAGAAATCTCCAAAGTGCCGATCATGGTCGACTCCTCTAAATGGGAAGTGATCGAGGCTGGCCTAAAGTGCATTCAAGGCAAGGGCATCGTGAACTCTATTTCTCTCAAAGAGGGGAAAGAGAAGTTTGTCGAACAGGCGAAGCTGATTCGTCGTTATGGCGCTGCGGTGATCGTGATGGCATTTGATGAAGTCGGCCAAGCGGATACGCGTGAACGCAAACTGGAGATTTGTACCAAAGCCTATCGTATTTTGGTCGATGAAGTCGGTTTCCCACCGGAAGATGTCATCTTCGACCCCAACATTTTCGCTGTTGCAACGGGCATTGATGAACACAACAACTACGCGGTCGACTTTATTGAAGCGGTGGCTGACATCAAACGCGATCTTCCGCATGCAATGATTTCTGGCGGGGTATCGAACGTTTCCTTCTCATTCCGTGGTAACAATTACGTCCGTGAAGCGATACACGCTGTGTTCCTTTACCACTGTTTTAAGAACGGGATGGACATGGGCATCGTGAATGCTGGCCAGCTCGAAATTTATGACAACGTGCCTGAAAAGTTACGTGAAGCGGTCGAAGATGTTGTACTGAACCGCCGCGACGATGCCACTGAGCGTTTGCTGGAGATTGCCGAAGAGTACCGTGAAAATGCCGTGGGCAAGCAAGAAGACGCGTCGGCATTGGAGTGGCGTACTTGGTCTGTCGAGAAACGTCTTGAGCATGCTTTGGTTAAGGGAATTACCGAATTCATCGTCGAGGACACCGAAGAAGCGCGCTTAAATGCCAGCAAACCACTGGAAGTGATTGAAGGTCCTCTGATGGACGGCATGAACGTGGTGGGCGATCTGTTTGGTGAGGGCAAAATGTTCTTACCACAAGTGGTGAAATCCGCACGCGTCATGAAGCAGGCGGTGGCTCACTTGGAACCCTTCATCAATGCGTCCAAACAAGCAGGTTCTTCGAACGGCAAGATCCTATTGGCGACGGTGAAAGGGGATGTACACGACATCGGCAAAAACATTGTTGGAGTGGTACTGCAATGTAACAACTACGAGATCATCGATCTCGGTGTGATGGTGCCGTGTGAACAGATTTTGAAAGTCGCGAAAGAGCAGCAAGTCGATATTATCGGCCTGTCTGGTTTGATTACCCCATCACTCGATGAAATGGTGCACGTAGCCAAAGAGATGGAGCGCCTTGGCTTTGATTTGCCATTGTTGATTGGCGGCGCGACCACATCAAAAGCGCACACCGCGGTGAAGATTGAACAAAATTACTCACATCCTGTTGTATACGTAAATAACGCCTCTCGCGCAGTCGGGGTTTGTACCTCGTTACTCTCTGATGAGCTGCGTCCTGCGTTTGTTGAACGCCTGCAGGCCGATTATGAGTTGGTTCGCGATCAGCATAATCGCAAGAAGCCGCGTACTAAGCCGGTGACGTTAGAAGCGGCACGTGCGAACAAGGTGGCAATTGATTGGCAAAGCTACACGCCTCCTGCACCTAGTCAGCCTGGTGTACACGTGTTTGATGACTTTGACGTGGCGACGTTACGCCAATACATAGACTGGACACCATTCTTCCTCACCTGGTCATTGGTGGGCAAATACCCAACGATTTTTGAGCATGAAGAGGTGGGTGAAGAGGCGAAGCGTCTATTTGAAGATGCCAATGAGTGGCTAGATCGTATCGAACAAGAAGGGTTACTCAAGGCACGTGGTATGTGTGGCCTGTTTCCTGCGGCAAGTGTTGGTGATGACATTGAAGTCTATACCGATGAGTCTCGCACTCAAGTGGCGAAAGTGTTGCACAATCTTCGTCAACAGACGGAGAAACCCAAAGGGGCGAACTACTGTTTGTCAGATTACGTTGCGCCAAAAGAGAGTGGTAAAAAAGATTGGATCGGCGCTTTTGCTGTGACTGGTGGGGTGAACGAGCGTGAGCTCGCAGATCAGTTCAAAGCACAGGGTGATGACTACAACGCCATCATGATTCAAGCGGTTGCCGATCGTCTAGCGGAAGCTTTTGCAGAGTATCTGCATGAACGTGTCCGTAAAGAAATTTGGGGCTATGCTGCCGATGAAAACCTTTCAAACGAAGAACTGATCCGTGAGAAATACCAGGGGATTCGTCCTGCGCCAGGTTACCCTGCCTGTCCAGAGCACACCGAGAAAGGGCCGTTATGGGAACTGCTTAACGTAGAAGAGACCATTGGCATGTCACTCACCAGCAGTTACGCGATGTGGCCGGGAGCTTCGGTATCAGGATGGTATTTCTCTCATCCCGATTCTCGTTATTTTGCCATCGCACAAATTCAGCAAGACCAAGTGGAAAGCTATGCTGAGCGTAAAGGTTGGGATCTCTTGGAAGCCGAAAAATGGTTGGGACCGAATATCAACGGCTAAAGAAAAAATCCGATATTGAAGCATTCAATATCGGATAATTCTTCAGTGAAAAGAAAAGGCGCTGACGTCAGTCAGCGCCTTTAAACTATTCGAAACAGATCTCGATAAAGGCGTTACCCCATTGAGAAGAGAAAGGCATGATGATGATCGAACCTTCACATTTATGACGAATGGTATGCCCTTTACCAGAAACGACTACAGGCGTGGCCATATCAAAATCAAATCCGCTTTCCGCTAGAATACGTTTTGCTCCACCCGTTACCATATTGGTGATTTCACCCACCATATCAGTCACTTCTTCGTTCAGTCCATTTGGTCGTTCACCCAGCATGTTTTGCATGATTTCAAGCGCAAGCGCTTCATCAAAGGTAATCGACATCGAGCCACGCGTCTGCGGGCCGATCATACCAATAAGGCCAGAAACATCACCACGGGCGATCTCATCTTTTTTGATTCGTGGTTTCTGAGGCTTCAATTCCAGTGAAGCCATCGTTTTTAGAACATTCATTAAAGAAGCTAAAAACGGGTTTACAAATTCAGCGCGCATAACGTTCTTCTATATCTTGATTCTTTCACTCTGAGAGACAAGTTTTACAGGTACCGTGAGTTTCGATCACTTGATTGGTCAACTTAAAGCCGTATTTCTCAGCATTATTGGCCAACAAGGATATCAGTGTATCATCCTGAAGTTCAACGACATCCCCACATTTATCACAAATCAGCAATTGGAAAAAATGTTGGTTAGTGTTGCAAGAGCAGCAGGAGATAAAACTGTTGTTCGATTCAACTCGATGAATAAAGCCCTGCTCCATTAAAAATTCTAAAGCGCGATAGACGGTAGGAGGTTTGGCTTGAGGTTCGCTCTCCTTGAGCTGCTCCAATAACTCATATGCACTGGAAGCTCTGGAGTTTGAACAAATTAGTTCAAAAACGCGTTTACGTTGCGGAGTCAGTCGGACTCCTCGTGCCGAACATATGCCTTCTATTTGCTCAACTAGTGTCTGGTCCAAATCTTTCACCATACTTATTGGACTTTCTTAATAATAAACTATTTCTATACGAAGATCGTTGAGAAACCGATAAAAATCCAAATAAGCTTTTATCTTTGTCACAAACGGTCAGTGTTCGCTCCACAATAAAACGAAACCTAGCTCAGGTAAAGCGAGTGTAGCGCATCCTTACATGAACCATTACAATATCGGACCAAATTTTTGATATAAAGCTAACTCGAATAATTAACCGTGCAAAAACTGGGTTTTTGCGTCGTTACTTATGCGAACTGGTTTTGCTCCTTTGTTGTTAAGGTAAATGCTTATGACTCACTCTTGTCGCCTTTCGGTGGCTCCAATGCTCGATTGGACCGATCGCCATTGTCGCTATTTTCATCGGTTGATGACGAAAGAAACCTTGCTCTATACCGAAATGATTACGACTGGGGCGATTATTCATGGAAAAGGGGACTTCCTCGCTTATAACCAAGAAGAGCATCCTGTCGCGTTGCAATTAGGCGGCTCGAATCCCCAAGATCTCGCGACCTGTGCCAAGTTGGCTGCAGAGCGAGGCTATGATGAAGTTAACCTGAATGTGGGTTGCCCGTCGGATCGAGTTCAGAATGGACGTTTTGGCGCATGTCTAATGGCTGAGCCTCAGTTGGTCGCCGATTGTGTCGCTGCAATGAAAGCGGTTGTGGATATTCCGGTGACGGTAAAAACCCGTATTGGTATCGATGATCAAGACTCTTACGAATTTCTCACCGACTTTATTTCGATTGTGTCAGAGAAAGGTGGCTGTGAGCAGTTTACGATCCATGCGCGCAAAGCTTGGCTAAGTGGTTTAAGTCCGAAAGAGAATCGTGAGATCCCTCCATTGGATTACCCGCGAGCCTACCAGCTAAAGAAAGACTTTTCGCATTTAACGATTGCGATTAATGGTGGTGTCAAATCCTTAGAGGAAGCGAAACAACACTTACAGCATCTAGATGGCGTGATGATCGGCCGTGAAGCGTATCAAAGCCCATACTTGCTGGCATCGGTTGATCAAGAGTTATTTGGCAGCCAAGCACCAATTAAGAAGCGACGTCAGATCGTGGAAGAAATGTATCCTTACATCGAACAGCAGCTTGCCAATGGTGCTTACCTTGGTCATATGACTCGTCACATGCTAGGGCTATTCCAAAACATGCCTGGGGCGCGTCAATGGCGTCGTCATATTAGTGAAAATGCCCATAAACCAGGCTCTGGTATTGAAGTGCTACAGCAAGCGTTAGCGAAAATTCCCCAAGATCTTGATGTGTAATTTTCACCACTAGGTGGTAAAAATTACCTATATACATTTATAGTGAAGCCCTTTGCTTTTTTAGTTTAGGGCTTTTTCTTTATTTATTAGATAGTTATATCTGTGTGAAAAGTTGGTACAAAATCTGCTCTGTATAAGAAAAATATTAAGGAGATAGATGATGTTAGAGCTGATTTTTATTTTGGTGTTTGCTGCAACTCTTCTAGTTACAGGGATCACTATGATGACGGTGTTGGTGGCAACGGGTATCGCGTTGGTTGTGATGGTCTTGCTGGGTATGCTTGGTTTCGTTTTAAAATTATTGCCTTGGTTAATTGTTATCGCATTAGCGATTTGGTTTTTTAAACACATCGTTGCGCAGCCTAGGTATTAAACCTAGAGAATAGAGATTTTGTTGAATGTGTGAGCTGAGATTGTGATAGGATCACCGCTCAGCTCATACTAGGTTAATTCAGTAAAATCGGAGTATTACTCTTATGCGTAATAAAATTGCTACCGTTTGTGCGCTATTGGCATCAACTGGTTTTTTTTCTGCTACTTGCCAAGCGGGTGTAAAGACGACGGTAGGCGCCGAATTTTGGAATGCGAAAACCAAAGTCAATGAGGTCGAGCGTGACCGCGCTGCCACTGGTGTTTATTACGCCTCTATTGAGCATGACGTAAAATATCTGCCAGATCTCCGAGTTCGTCACTCTTCCGTGGATGCCGATTACATGGCATTTGATAAGCTTGATTTTACCCTCTACTTCAACTTATTAGAGCATGAACTGATGCATTTTGACGCAGGGATTACCTTTAGTGATTTGGGCAATACCAAATACCTCAACGGTGCAAATGAAGCTGCGGGTGCGCGCTCGTTTGATGAAATGATTTGGGCATGGTATGGCTATGGTGAAATTAACGTACCCAAGACCAATTTTGATGTGATTGGTGAGATGAATTTTGGTAACAACAAAGGCATCAAGAGTACAGATTTGATGGCAGGCATGCAGTATCGATTGCCGTTTGAAGACTCTGAAGTGGCTGTTCGTGCGGGCTACCGAGTGATTGATTTAGAGGCGGATACCTTTGCGTCCCCTTTGGGTAAATCGTTCATCTTTGCTCACGGATGGTTCTTGGGAGCGCAATATCGCTTCTAAGCATAAATGAGAATCCTAAAAGGTCGCTTCGTTATAAGCGGCCTTTTTTTATATTTGTTGTCTATAAAAATCGGTAATTTTTCGCATTAATGGCAATTTCGTCCATGCTTATTGATGTCATCATCAAAAGTCAGAAAGGGCAGGGTATGACTATTACTGAACTACGAAATCTGTACCGTGAAAAACAGCTGATTGAAGCCATCATCGAACCATCCATTCAAGAGGGGGCTTGGGTTGTCGAATTTCGTCATGCAAGAGGAGGATTTGTGTTACTGACCGACAGTCACGGTGAGGAGTGCCAATATCAGGACTTGGATGAAGCGTCCAAATCGGCGATGGCAGTGGGTTTTCAGCAAGTCCGAGTGGAAACACGTTAAGTACGCATGATTGCTTACTTCCAAAAAGTTATAAAACATTCACTTCTATTCTTTCTTGTTATTAAAAAGAGTGGTTAATCTATCGTCACGCAATGAATAGGGATGTCGTGACTATGTCTTCTCAAAAGAAAGTGTCATCAGGAAACACTACTCCATCAGGATTGGCTGGTTTAACTAGCCCACTTAATGATCAGCAGATTAACCTACTACAACAGATTTCAGATTTGTCTCCTCAACAGCTAGCTTGGGTTAGCGGCTATTTTTGGGGATTATCACAAAGCGCAGTTCCGTCTTCGGTCTCACCTATCGCTCAAGCAGTGACGGCCGTGGCAGCTAAGCCTGCGGGTAAGCTAACGATTATTTTTGCATCTCAAACAGGGAATGCGAAAGGGGTCGCTGAAGCGCTCGAACATGAGGCCAAAGCAGAAGGTATCGCTGTTCAATTGTTTGATGCGAGTGATTACAAAGGCAAAAACTTAGCGAACGAAACACACGTTATCATCGTGGCTTCAACCAATGGTGAAGGCGAAGCGCCAGACAATGCCATCGAGTTGCATGAGTTCTTGCAATCTAAGAAAGCACCGAAGTTGCCAAACCTACAATACGGTGTAATTGGCCTAGGTGACTCAAGTTACGAGTTCTTCTGCCAGACGGGTAAAGACTTTGATGCTTACTTGTCGAAATTGGGGGCAAAATCATTCATCGAACGTGTCGATTGTGACGTTGATTATGATCTCCCGGCAGCGCAGTGGCGCAAGCAAGCGTTAGAGAAAGTCAAAGAGGCGCTTTCTTCTGGTGTTGAAGCTGAGGTTGTGCAATTACCGGTAGCACAAGCATCCCATACGCCTTCGTTGTACAACAAGCAAAATCCTTATGCAGCAACATTGCTTTCGAGCCAAAAAATTACAGGTCGTGATTCGGGCAAAGATGTTCGCCATGTAGAAATTGATCTTGCTGGTTCAGGCATCACTTATCAACCAGGAGATGCGCTTGGCGTTTGGTTTGAAAACAGTGGTGAGTTAGCCAATCAAATTCTTGCCAAAGTAGGCCTATCTGGCGTTGAAAGCGTGGATGTGGATGGTGAGAGTCTGTCGATTCACAGTGCCTTGGTGAGTAAGTTTGAAATTACCTCTTCTAACCCGCAACAAGTGGAAAAGTTTGCCACGCTTTCAGGTAGTAAAAAACTGCTAAAGCTGGTGGAAGAGAAAGATAAGCTTCGCGAGTACGCGAGCAATACTCAGTTGGTGGATTTGCTCGCAGAAAAACAAACCAAGTTGAGTGCGGATGAACTGCTCGGCTTACTGCGTCGCCTGACTCCACGCTTGTATTCTATCGCATCGAGCCAAACGGAAGTGGATGAAGAAGTGCATCTCACCGTCTGTTTAGTCGAATACGATGTTAAAGGCGAGAAACGTTTTGGCGGCGCTTCTGGTTATTTGGCTCAACGTCTCGAAGAAGGCGAATCCGTCAAAGTATTTGTTGAAAACAATAATAACTTCAAGCTGCCTGCGGATGACCATGTTCCTGTCATCATGGTTGGTCCTGGAACCGGTATTGCTCCATTCCGCAGCTTTATTCAAGAGCGCGACAACCGTGGTGCAGAAGGTAAAAACTGGCTGTTCTTTGGTGACAGAACGTTTACCCAAGATTTCCTCTACCAAGTTGAATGGCAGAAGTACTTGAAATCCGGTTTGCTGACGAAACTTGATGTGGCGTTTAGTCGTGACCAAGCAGAAAAAGTCTACGTGCAACAACGTATTTTGGAAAACGCAGCGCAAGTATGGCAGTGGATTCAAGAGGGCGCTTACCTCTACGTGTGTGGTGATGCCAATCGAATGGCGAAAGATGTCCACCAGGCATTCGTCGCTGTGGCAGAACAAGAAGGTAAGATGTCGCGAGATGATGCAGAAGAGTTTATCAACGACTTACGTAAAGCAAAACGTTATCAAAGGGATGTGTACTAATGACTTTTTCTACTGAAAATAATAAGCAGGTTGTATTAGGCGAAGAGTTAGGAAAACTGTCTGATAACGAGCGTTTAAAAATCCAGAGCAATTTCCTACGCGGAACAATTGAGCAAGATCTGCAAGACAGAATTACCGGTGGGTTTACCGCAGATAACTTTCAGTTGATTCGTTTTCATGGCATGTACCAGCAGGATGACCGTGACATTCGTAACGAGCGTGCCAAACAAAAACTAGAGCCATTACATAATGTTATGCTGCGCGCTCGTATGCCAGGCGGCATCATTACGCCCAAACAGTGGTTAGCGATTGATAAGTTTGCGACAGAGCACTCTCTGTATGGAAGCATTCGCCTGACCACGCGTCAAACGTTCCAGTTTCACGGTGTGCTAAAGCCGAACATTAAGCTAATGCACCAAACGTTAAACAGTATTGGTATTGATTCAATCGCTACCGCTGGTGACGTTAACCGTAATGTCTTGTGCACCACCAATCCGGTTGAATCTGAGCTGCATCAAGAAGCGTACGAGTGGGCGAAAAAAATCAGTGAGCATTTACTGCCTAAGACCAAAGCGTATGCCGAAATTTGGTTAGACGGTGAAAAAGTAGAAACCACGGAAGACGATGAGCCGATCCTAGGTAAAACTTACTTACCGCGTAAGTTTAAAACGACCGTTGTGATCCCTCCGCAAAATGATGTGGACGTTCATGCAAACGACCTCAATTTTGTGGCGATTGCTGAAAAGGGCAAATTGATTGGCTTTAACGTGCTAGTGGGCGGCGGTTTGGCGATGACACATGGTGATACATCGACTTACCCACGTCGTGCCGATGATTTCGGTTACATTCCACTAGAGAAAACGCTGGATGTGGCCGCGGCTGTTGTGACGACTCAACGCGATTGGGGTAATCGCTCGAATCGTAAAAATGCCAAAACCAAGTACACTTTGGATCGTGTGGGTACCGATGTATTCAAAGCGGAAGTGGAAAAGCGTGCAGGCATTAAGTTTGAGGTTAGCCGCCCTTATGAGTTCACTGAACGTGGCGATCGCATTGGCTGGGTTGAAGGAATTGATGGTAAGCACCATCTCACCCTGTTTATTGAAAATGGTCGCTTACTCGATTATCCCGGCAAGCCGCTAAAAACTGGTGTGGCAGAAATCGCAAAAATTCATAAAGGTGATTTCCGTATGACGGCCAACCAAAACTTAATTGTGGCAGGTGTCTCTAAGAGCAACAAAGCCAAGATTGAGAAGTTGGCACGAGAGCATGGTTTGATGGATGAGGGTGTCAGCGAGCAGCGCAAGAACTCGATGGCGTGTGTGGCATTCCCTACCTGTCCGCTAGCCATGGCGGAAGCAGAGCGCTTTCTTCCTCAGTTCGTTACTGATGTGGAAGGCATTCTTGAAAAACATGGCCTTGAGAAAGAAGACAACATTATTTTGCGTGTCACGGGATGTCCGAATGGTTGTGGCCGTGCAATGTTGGCGGAAATTGGCTTAGTCGGTAAAGCGCCTGGTCGCTACAATCTCCATCTTGGTGGCAACCGTGGTGGCACACGAGTGCCGAAGATGTATAAAGAGAACATCACCGACACGCAAATATTAGAAGAAATTGATGCGCTTGTTGGCCGCTGGGCGAACGAGCGTTTGGATGGCGAGTGTTTTGGTGATTTCACGATACGTGCAGGTATTGTCGAAGAAGTCATCATTTCTAAGAGGGATTTTTATGCTTGATTCTGTTGCTTCAAAGCTGCAGCTATCAGAGCTAAAAACGTTAACGAAAGCGGAGCAAAGTCTCCGCTTGGCGGAAATTAACGTTGAGCTTGAACAGTTGTCAGCGCAAGAGCGGGTGGCTTGGGCGCTTACTCACTTAGAAGGTACATTTGCTGTCTCTTCCAGCTTTGGCATTCAAGCGGCGGTGATGCTGCACTTGGTTTCGCAACAAAAAGCCGACATTCCGATCATCTTAACGGACACGGGCTATTTGTTTCCGGAAACGTACCAGTTCATTGATGAGCTAACGACATCGTTGAACCTCAATCTCAAAGTATATCGAGCTCTAGAAAGTGCCAATTGGCAAGAAGCTCGCTACGGCAAACTTTGGGAGCAAGGGGTTGAAGGCATAGAGCGTTATAACAAACTCAACAAAGTTGAGCCCATGCGCCGAGCATTGAATGAGCTACAAGTCGGCACTTGGTTTTCAGGACTAAGACGTGAACAGTCACAATCACGTGCGGGCTTACCTATACTATCGCTTCAAAACGGTGTGTTTAAGTTCTTGCCAGTGGTGGATTGGACGAACAAAGATGTTCACTACTACCTACAGGAGTATGGTCTTTCTTACCATCCTCTGTGGGAGCAGGGGTATCTATCGGTAGGAGATACACACACGACCAAAAAATGGGAACCAGGAATGACAGAGGAAGAAACTCGCTTCTTTGGTTTAAAAAGGGAGTGTGGTCTACATGAAGAAGACAAGGAACAAGATGGCTCAGGTATTTAATGAGTGCTTGTGTTTGCTAGTGTCAGTGTGACTCATTGACTACATCAACATGAGAAAAATCCCTCGCAATGTCGAGGGATTTTTGTTCTTCGTGAGTCGTATGTCGTTGCGCTTATCGCTCAAAAAGATCTTGATGAAGTTTCTGGATTACGCTCTTCGAGTCGTGTGCATCGACTAAGAAGCAAAGGTTGTGATCACTTGCCCCGTAGCAGATCATTCGCAGGTTAAAGTCACCTAAGGTGCTGAACACTTCTTTTGCGTAGCCCTTGGTTTCCATATGGTTACCAATCAATGCCACTAAACACAGATTGTGTTCAACTTCGACCGTGCATAGCTCTTCCAGTTCTTTACGAGCGGCTTGTGGTAGCTCTGGTGCACCACCAGATGTGTCCGTTTTGTCTAGCGTGAGTGACACACTGATTTCCGATGTGGTGATCAAGTCGACCGAAATTTTGTGTTTCGCTAGAATTTCAAACACTTTGGCAAGAAATCCGTACGCGTGGAACATTTTCGCACTGCGTAACGTCACCATGGTTTGGTTGCAGCGCAGTGCCAATGCACGGAAAAGTGGTGAGCTTTGCGCTTCGTGGCGAATCCAAGTTCCACCTTTCTCTGGTTCTTTAGAAGAGCCAACAAAAACAGGTATATCGTGACGAAGCGCTGGCACTAGGGTCGATGGGTGGAGAATTTTAGCGCCAAAATTGGCCATTTCAGATGCTTCTGCAAAGCTGATTTCTGGAATTGGTGCCGCTTTCGCTGCAATACGTGGATCGGTGGTGTAGATCCCCGGGACGTCCGTCCATATTTCTAAGCCAGTGGCTTTGACGCCTTCGGCAATCAGAGCGGCACTATAGTCACTGCCACCGCGGCCTAACGTTGTGGTATTGCCTTCTTCATCAGAGCCGATAAATCCTTGTGTAACGACGACGTAGTCACTACAAAGTGGCAGCAGTTTCTCTTGCGCGAGTTGTGCAATCTTCGCTACATCGGGCTCTGCACGGCCAAAATTATCATCTGTGCGCAATACGTCACGGATATCAAAACGGATTGCATTGACGCCACGTTCACGCATCAGTTGCGCAAGAATGTGAGTTGACATCAGCTCACCACACGCGACTAAGTGATCGGTCAGTTTATTGCTGGCTTGGATTGAGGCGGCCTCGGCAAGGCTTGCGATGGTATCGAGAATGGCATAGACCTCTGTCGCGGCAGCGGTAGCATCGTTGAGTTCATTCAGGATCGCTTCATGAATCCCCGCGAGCTGAGCCAAAAGCTCAGCTCGGCGATCCTGTGATTGAACCCCATTGGCCAACTCAACCAACAAGTTCGTTACACCTGAACAGGCGCTGCTCACAACCAAACGCGTGTCTGGATTATTTTCAATAATGGCAGAGCAACGGCTCATTGCCTCAAAGTTTGCAACACTAGTTCCACCAAATTTTGCTACATTTAATGCGCTCACGGCATTTCTCCCACAACTTCCGAAAAATATTAACCGTTGGTAATCCAACATCCGATGTTTGTTTTGGTGAGGAAAGGGGCAGAGCAGTTTAGAGAGGTCAGTTTGAATAATCAGAAAATCCATCTCAGAAGCTCTTCATCAGGCTGAGCTGATGACAGTTGATGGGACTCAACCCAAGTCAACCGACAGATCAAATCCTGCAATTTTGATCTACCTCGGCACTACTCCCCCTGAATGTTCTGTGTTGGAGTTGCGGCTCCACAAAACATCTGCCTGGGCAGTGCTCCTCTTCTGCAAAAAGCTTAAACATTGAACGTTTTTCGCACCCCAATGTCAACGCTTAATTCGATCGTGATTGAAAGTTTTTATTAACAAATTTGTGACACTGGTTTGACCTCTAAGACTGTCGGCTAATTGCTGTCGTTGCTCGTTTGCTTTAGTGTGGAGAAACATAATTTGCATTAAAACGATTTCGCTGTCCGTTAACCTTTTTCACGCTTAGCAAGGAGCCGGTATGTCAATTCAAAGCTTTATTCCACCACGCCGTATATTAATGGGGCCAGGACCGTCTGATATTTCCCCGCAAGTATTACAAGCACTTAGCCGCCCAACCGTGGGGCACTTGGACCCGCTGTTTATTCAGATGATGGATGAGCTCAAACAACTGCTTAAATACGCCTTTCAAACTAAGAATGACTTTACCATTGCGGTCTCAGCGCCAGGCAGTGCGGGAATGGAAGCGTGCTTTGTGAACCTGATTGAACCGGGAGATAAAGTCATCGTCTGCCGCAATGGCGTGTTTGGTGAGCGCATGCGTGAAAATGTCATTCGCGCTGGTGGTGAGGCGATATTAGTGGATGATGAGTGGGGAACACCAGTCTCGATTGAGAAGGTCGAGCAGGCCTTAATGCAACATCCGGATACCAAAATTCTGGCTTTTGTTCATGCAGAAACATCGACAGGCGCAAGAAGTGATGCGGAGACACTGGGGAAATTAGCAAAACAATATGGAGTGCTGACGATTGTTGATACGGTCACTTCGCTGGGAGGTATTCCGCTTAAAGTCGATGAATGGCTACTGGATGCGGTTTATTCCGGTAGCCAAAAATGTCTGTCTTGTGTCCCGGGTCTTGCTCCTGTGACGTTTTCTTCTGCCGCCATTGAGAAAATTCAGTCACGTAAAACACCCGTGCAAAGCTGGTTCTTAGACCAAAGCTTAGTATTAGGTTATTGGAGTGGAGCAGGCAAGCGCAGTTATCATCATACCGCACCCGTCAACAGTTTGTATTCACTGCACGAAGCATTGTTGATGCTGAAAAATGAAGGCCTGGAGAACGCTTGGGCGCGGCACGAAAAGATGCACAACAAGCTGAAAGTGGGTCTCGAAAAATTGGGGTTCCAATTTGTGGTCGATGAAGAGTACCGTTTGCCTCAACTCAACGCGATCTATGTGCCTGAAGGTATCGATGAAGCGAAAGTGCGTAGCCATTTGCTTGAAACCTATAACTTGGAAATTGGCGCTGGTCTGGGAGCGTTAGCGGGTAAAGCGTGGCGTATAGGCTTGATGGGTTACGGTGCGAGAGAGGAAAATGTCGCGTTATGTTTAAGAGCGCTTGAAGAGTCGCTCACTCAATAATCTTTGGTCAGTTAACGATAAAAAAGCGAAGCTGGTGAGCTTCGCTTTTGTATTTCATTACAAACTACTGACTGGACGACACGGAGTGAGACAATGCCGCCGACGGTGGTTGATAGTGAATGTTGCTGAAGTCGTTTTTAGGGAAGAGGAATTCAGCTTCCGCCTTTACTTGTTCTGCCTTACTCAAATCGCCAAGCCCTTGGTAGGCTAAGATCAAATTGGAATAAAACGCTGGTCTTGGCTTGGTCTTAATAATGTCAAGGGACCAATCAATATAAGGTTGAATCAGCTTAGCATCTTGTGTTGCTAAGCCAATGTTGAGGTAGGTGCTGTAGACATCCCAGTCGAAACGATCTTTCCACACCACGGGATTGGTCACTTGTTGCAATAGCTCCGGATTGATTGGTCGTGTGGTTTCGAACTTGGTCAGAATGTAGTTAGTGTGTAATGCACTCAACATATAAAAAGTGGTCAAAATTGGCGTTACCAAACTGGCCACTCGTAGCAATGTTTTACTGACGACAGAAAATTCAACCGTTTTCACTTTGGCAACGCGTTGATCAACCCAATAGATGAGTATGATGAAAATCAGCCAGTGTGCCGCAGAGTGATAAAAGGGGTACTCCAGTTGACTGTGCAGTACGATCGGCACAAACAAGGCAAACATGGCTAAACGCGTGCCTTTCTTGGCACTGTAGATTCGGTTCAATACCAAGATGGCTGCGAGAAAAATCCCTAATAGTGGAACAAGCCCACCTTCTACACCCCAATAGAGTAGCTCGTTATGTGGATGATCCATCGCCGGAAGTGCTGGTGGATATTGCTTGTTGAGTAAGTGCTGCCTTGCCGTGTACAAGGTGTAAGCCGATTCAAAATTGCCGTAACCGTAGCCAGTAAAAGGCTTCTCTATCAGCATGTCGAGTGCTTGTGGGAAGGTATAGGAGCGAACATCGTTAAGGTGAGTCTTCTGGCTAACAAGGTTCGTTTCTTCAACTTGCAGCAATGCTACGGAGAGAGACAAACCGAGAATGGCCGAACCTAACCATCCCCAAAAGCGAATCTTGGTACCGAAGCGATAGAGATAGGGAAGCACAAGCAGCAGGGCGATAATTGAGGCAAGCCAACCAGTGCGCGAGGCGAGCACGACGAGAAGGGGCACGGTCAGTAGTGGCACACAATAGAGCAAAGAGATTTCGCTCAGACGCTTGTTGTATTTATGTGGTTGTCTTGCGAGTAAATAACCAGACAGGACGAATCCGGTGGCAAGAAAGCTGGCCATGACATTAGGCTGCTGGAAAATACCATACGGACGATTCGAAATGGTGTTGTAACCCATCCAATTGTCCGGTTTGAGCCATAACATTTGGTAGTAGCCCAAGAGCGCTTCGAGCACGACCGAGAGAACAATCAGCCACAAAAGTCTCTGCTTATGTTTGTTACTGAAACGAAACTGCTGCAGTAAAACGAAAAAGGCGAAACCCGCCCATAAGCCGATGAGGCGAGTGATGGACTGGCTATAATCGCTATTGGCGTAAAACAACGGCAGCGTTAGGATGAGACAACAAATAAACAGGCCAATCGTCAGTTTGGAGTAGCGTAAGTGGTGCTGGGTGGCGAGTTGGTAACAGCCAATGGCGCACGAGACGGAAAAGGCAATCCAAGTGGTCGGATTGAAAGAGAGTGCTAAACCAGCACCGCCGGGATTCGCCATAAAAAAGTGCATTGCCACAAGAAATAGACTCGCCAGTGCAATGAGAAATAGTTTATTCAGTGGCACTTTGGCTTTAGGCTGTTCTAGTTGAGTTCCGCTTACGTGTATTGTTGCCATGACGTTGTTCTTCATCTGAAAAAAGAAACCAGCATTCCGCTGGTTTCATCACTTTACCTGTTTTTTCTATTTCAACATAGGCTTAAGGAAACGAGCGGTGTGCGAACCTTCGATCTGCGCCACATCTTCAGGAGTGCCCTGCGCAATGATTTCCCCTCCACCTTGGCCGCCTTCTGGACCTAAATCGATGATCCAGTCGGCCGTTTTGATCACATCTAAATTATGTTCGATCACGACAACGGTGTTGCCATGATCACGTAAACGATGCAATACGGTCAACAGTTGCTGGATATCGTGGAAGTGTAGGCCCGTCGTTGGTTCATCCAAAATATAAAGGGTTTTGCCCGTATCGCGTTTGGACAACTCACGGGCCAGTTTCACCCGTTGTGCTTCACCGCCAGAGAGGGTGGTGGCCGCTTGACCTAAACGGATATAAGAAAGACCAACATCCATTAAGGTTTGCAGTTTACGCGCGATGACAGGGACAGGAGCGAAAAACTCATGAGCGTCTTCTACGGTCATCTCTAGCACTTCATCGATGCTCTTCCCTTTGTAGTGTACTTCTAACGTTTCTCGGTTGTAGCGCTTGCCTTTACACACATCACAAGGGACATAAACATCAGGTAAAAAGTGCATTTCAACTTTGATCACACCATCACCTTGGCAAGCTTCACAGCGACCACCACGAACGTTAAAGCTGAAACGCCCTGGCTTGTAGCCGCGTGAACGAGACTCTTGGGTGCCGGAGAACAGCTCTCGAATCGGAGTGAAAATCCCCGTATAGGTCGCTGGATTCGAACGTGGCGTTCGACCGATAGGGCTCTGGTCGATATCGATGACCTTGTCAAAATGCTCTAAGCCTTTAATAGACTTATAAGGCGCTGGTTGAGCAGTGGTCGCTCCATTGAGTTGGGTATGAGCAATTTTGAAAAAGGTGTCGTTAATCAGTGTTGATTTACCTGAACCAGAAACCCCTGTGATACAACTGAATAGCCCGACAGGCAGCGAAAGATTGACCTCTTTAAGGTTGTTGCCACTGGCTCCAATGAGCTCAACGGTTTTGTTCTTATCTCTTGGTGTGCGTTGAGTCGGCACAATAATCTGCTTGGCTCCGCTCAAGTATTGTCCGGTCAAGGAATCAGGATTGGCGAGAATCTCGACCATTGTTCCTTCGGCAACCACTTGGCCACCATGTACGCCTGCACCAGGACCAATGTCAATCACATGGTCGGCACAACGAATCGCATCTTCATCATGCTCTACGACTAATACGGTATTGCCGAGATCGCGTAAGTGCGTCAGTGTTTTGAGTAAGCGCTCATTGTCACGCTGGTGAAGGCCTATTGACGGTTCATCAAGCACGTACATCACGCCAACCAAACCGGCACCGATCTGACTAGCCAGACGAATACGCTGTGCTTCGCCACCAGACAAGGTTTCAGCGCTGCGAGACAGGTTCAAATAATTGAGGCCAACGTTGACTAAAAACTGCAGTCGATCGTTGATCTCTTTCATGACCTTCTCCGCAATTTGAGCTCGCTGCCCTTCGAGTTTTAAGGTGGCGAAAAAGGTCAATGCATCAGCGATACTCAACTCGACGATTTGTGGCAATGTCGTGTCATTAATAAACACGTTGCGTGCTTCTAGGCGCAGACGCGTTCCACCACAACTGGTGCAAGGTTTGGTGGAGATATATTTCACCAACTCTTCTCGTACCGAGTTAGATTCGGTGTCGCGATAACGACGCTCGAGTGTATTGAGAATACCTTCAAATGGATGGCGTTTAAGACGAATGTCGCCTCGATCGTTGATGTACTTAAATTCGATTTCAGTGCGCCCTGAGCCTTTTAAAATGACCTCTTGGATGCGTTTTGAAAGCGAATTAAAAGGGACATGTAAATCGAAATCGTAATGCTCAGCCAGCGAGGTGAGCATTTGGAAATAGTAATAGTTTTTCTGATCCCAACCACGAATCGCCCCTTGCGCAAGACTTAAATTGGCATCTTGAATCACTCGGTCAGGATCAAAATATTGCTGAACCCCGAGGCCATCACAGGTGCCACAAGCCCCTGCTGGGTTATTGAACGAGAACAAACGTGGCTCAAGCTCTTGCATACTATAACCACAGTGGGGACACGCAAAATTGGCGGAAAAAACGATCTCTTCACCGTCCCCCTCCATAGGGGCAATCACAGCGATGCCGCCTGAGAGTTCCAGTGCCGTTTCAAAGGATTCTGCGAGCCTTTGTTGTAAATCGCCACGCACTTTAAAGCGGTCAACCACCACTTCAATGGTGTGCTTTTTGTGTAACTCTAGCGTTGGTGGATCGGTGAGGTCACAGGTCTCTCCGTCAATACGCGCACGGATAAAACCTTGAGCAGCAAGATTCTCTAATGTTTTAACGTGCTCGCCTTTGCGCTCTTTCACGATGGGGGCGAGCAACATCATTTTGGCACCTTCAGGCAGCTCCAGCACTTTGTCGACCATTTGGCTAATGGTTTGAGCCGCTAAAGGGACTTTGTGGTCAGGACAGCGAGGCTCACCAACGCGGGCATACAGTAGGCGAAGGTAGTCATACACTTCCGTGATGGTCCCTACGGTTGAACGCGGGTTGTGTGAGGTGGATTTTTGCTCGATAGAAATGGCTGGCGAGAGGCCTTCAATGTGGTCAACATCGGGCTTTTCCATCAAAGAGAGAAACTGGCGAGCGTAGGCTGACAGGGATTCTACATAACGTCGTTGGCCTTCAGCGTAAAGGGTATCAAAGGCCAAAGAAGACTTACCTGATCCGGATAAGCCCGTAATAACGATCAGTTTATCTCGGGGAATGGTGAGATTTATGTTTTTGAGATTATGGGTACGTGCTCCGCGAACTTCTATCTTGTCCATCTTTGATGCTCTGTGTAATACCAACAAGTTGAGCAAGTATTACATAGTGTGAGAAATGTGCAATAAAATACTGGATAAAAAAACAGTTAAAAATAAGGCGCTTTATTCAAAGCGCCTTATACGTTTCGATTTAGAGGAAGTTGATCACTTCTCTTTTTGCGTACTGAATTTACCCAATTCAGACTTCTTCTCATCTTTCAGATAAAGGTTTTGGTAGCAATAGTTGGTTGCTTCGATATAGCCTTCAACGCTGCCGCAATCAAAACGACGGCCTTTAAACTTGTATGCCAATACACAACCTGCTTTTGCTTGTTTGAGTAGTGCGTCGGTGATTTGAATTTCGCCGCCTTTACCTGGCTCAGTTTGTTCAATCAGATCAAAAATATCTGGGGTAAGAATGTAACGACCAATAATCGCAAGATTACTTGGCGCGGTACCAGGTTCTGGCTTCTCCACCATGTTGTCTACGCGGAAGAGATCGTCTTTGATCATCTCACCAGAGATAACGCCGTACTTATGGGTTTCATCGTCAGGTACTTCCTGAACCGCAACGATCGAACAACGGAACTGCTTAAACAGCGCGACCATTTGCGCCAAGACACCTTGTTCTTCATTCACACAAAGGTCATCAGCCAGAACGACGGCAAAAGGTTGATCCCCAACGAGTTCACGACCTGTTAAGATGGCGTGTCCTAAGCCCTTCATCTCACGCTGGCGAATGTAGGTAAAGTTGGCGGAGTCAATCAGAGCTCTTACATCAACAAGCAACTCTTCTTTATTGGTACCACTGATTTGGTGTTCGAGTTCGTAGTTTTTGTCAAAGTGATCCATGATTGAATGCTTACCACGACCAGTCACAATGCACATGCCATCCATCCCTGCTTGAATGGCTTCTTCTACGCCGTATTCAATCAGTGGCTTGTTGACCACTGGCATCATTTCTTTTGGCATCGATTTGGTGGCCGGAAGGAAACGTGTACCATAGCCAGCGGCAGGGAAAAGGCATTTTTTAATCATTGAATTTTGTCCTTATTAAAACGAACAAACCACTTAAACAATGCGCCATTTCAAAGCCTAGGGTGCGCAAGATTTTTCTTAGTGTGCTGTTCCGTATAGAGTTAGTTATCACTAGTTGCGATTCTAACCTGTTATTTTGTCATACGTTACACGTAAAAGGAAAATTCGCGATCTTCTCACTTATGAGATTAAATTTTGATCGGCCCAAGCCGCTGCTTGTACACGATTTTTGACCGATAATTTCCTAAAGGTCTGGTATAGGTGTGACTTAACCGTGAACTCGCTGATGAACAAATCTTCGGCTATTTGAGTGTTAGATTTCCCGGATTGAACACATCTCAGTACTTGGATTTCGCGAATGGTAAGATCGACATTCACTGGTGAAGTATGTGACGAGACCATATTGCGATAATAGTGAAGCAACTGTGCGCTGACATCCCTAGGCAACCAGTTTTTTCCATTAATGACTGAACAAATGCCTTCGGCCATTTTTTCTAATCCGCTGTCACGATAAAAAATGGCTTTACATTGGCCAAAGCTCACCAGTTCTTCCGTGGTTAAACGGATTGGGACATTGAGCAGAACAATCTCGAAGCTTTTCCAGATAAGAGGCAAGTTCTTTATCTCTTTCAACAGCGCTTTGTGTTGTTGGTAGTCGATAAGCAGAATGCGATTACGATGATTAGGATCCGCTTGCATGAGAGTCGCAGGTGTTATGGTCGGTATCTCCATCTCGATTTTTTTTGAGAGTTTTTCGATAAAATCTGGCGTTTGTTCGTTCTGCAGACTGATAAAGAATGGCTTTCGTGCATAAGACGATTTTCTCATAACAATCCCCTTTTCTAGTTAACAATCGAATAAGCGGGTTAAAAGTTGTCACCATTATTGCTTTAAGGCTACAGCTCTCTATATGAAATGCGTTGAATTTCAAATCAGAAAGTAAATGAGATTTCTGTTAGTCTGAGCAAAACGTATGCTGGCTCCTAAAATAAACAATTTTTAATCTGGTTCGTTGACGTTGAACTCGCTCTATGAGGACTATTTTTACCGTAGATAAAAGCGTGCTATGCTAGTGCGCTAAATTTAATTAATACCGAAAGCTTAACGGAGCACATCATGGCCAGCCGTGGAATTAACAAAGTAATCTTGGTGGGGAACTTAGGTAACGACCCTGAAATTCGTTACATGCCAAGTGGCGGTGCAGTTGCGAACATTACGATTGCCACTTCAGAAACTTGGCGCGATAAAGCGACTGGCGAACCGCGTGAGAAAACCGAATGGCACCGTGTCACTTTATACGGAAAGTTGGCAGAAGTTGCTGGGGAATACCTCCGCAAAGGTTCTCAAGTATACGTTGAAGGACAATTGCAAACGCGTAAATGGCAAGACCAAAGTGGTCAAGACCGTTACTCAACCGAAGTGGTTGTACAAGGCTACAATGGCATTATGCAAATGTTGGGTGGCCGTCAGCAGCAAGGTGGCGCTCCAGCGATGGGTGGTGCTCCGCAGCAGCAACAAGGTGGTTGGGGTCAGCCTCAACAGCCAGCCGCACAGCCGTCTTACCAAAAGCAGGCTCCAGCGCAACAACAGCCAATGCAGTCTCAGCCTCAGTATAATGAGCCGCCAATGGACTTTGACGACGACATTCCATTTTAAGCCGTCGCTAAACATAGACGAAAGCCGCGATTTCCGCGGCTTTTTCAATGACACTTCTCACATCTACTGAGAGCAGATTGTTAACCATTCACTTATCAAGTATATAGACACAAACGGTATATGATGAATGGAAAAGGAATTCGGTGTTCATGAGGTATACCCCGACTCTAAAACTCAGTACTCGATTGGTGGCTTTTGTCACTATGATCGTAATCAGTGCCATGTTCATTTTGTTTGTGGGCGGCACCCTGTCATTTAAGAAGCTTGGACAAGAGTATCTTAACCATTATCTCGCAGGCATCGTTGAAGTGCTTGATAAAGAGATGGAGGATCCTGACGCTGCGTATTCGATGCAACGGTGGATGCCTAAGATGCTGCAAGCATCTAACATTGTTGAAATGAAGCTTTTCACCGATGCTGGTGTCGTTTATCGCTTCAAAGATACGTCCCCTCAAATTGATGTAAATCGACTTTACGAACAAAGTTATGTGTTGCAACGCAATCCTGGCTATCGAGTGGAGTTTAAAGCAACGCCTCCCTACGTTGGCTTTGGATATTCGTTTCAGGCGCTATGGTCAATTACGCTCGCTGTTGGGTTAATCGTTTTTTGTTTGATGCGCGGCGTGAAATGGCTCAAAGAGCAGCTGTATGGTTCTGAGCTGCTTGAAGAGCGTGGCCGTATGATTTTGGCAGGGCGAGTTGAACAGTATGCCAAAGGTGATGAGAGAGAATGGCCGTATACAGCGAGCGAAGCGCTTGATGTCCTAATCGAAGAGTTGCAGGATGCTCGCCAAGAGCGCAGCCGTTTCGATACCTTTATTCGAACGCAAACTTTCCTTGATAAATTAACTGGCACCGCCAACCGCGTATTGTTTGACAACAAGTTGGAATCTGCTCTACACGAAAGCGCAGCTCAGGGTGCGGTTCTTTTGCTTCGTATTGCGGACTGGAAAAGTGTTTCTGAGGAAAATGATAAACAGGTTGCAGACGACTTTATTATTGAAGTGGGGAGCCTGATTTCAAATCTAGTGCAGCGTTATCCAGAAGTGGTCTTTTCTCGATATTATCAAGCAGACTTTGCCTTATTTATTCCTCACTTAGGCGCTAAAGATGTCGCGAATCTTGCCGCTCAATGTGTTAGGCAAATGGAAAAACTCACCCCGCCTTATCCTCTTGATAAAGAAAACTGGTGTCATATTGGTATCACCATGTACCAAGAGGGAGAGCGGCATAGCCAAATCATGGATGAAGCCGAAACGGCATTGAGGAGCGCCCAATTACAGAACAATAATAACTGGAGCCGATTTAAGAAGTGGAATCATATTGATGAGGCAAGAGGTAGTGTTAAGTGGCGTACCATTTTTGAGACGGCTCTGTCAGCTGAAAATGTGTTAGTCTTCGGGCAGTTGTCTTATTTATTAGACGGACAGCAGTTAAATCCGTTGCATACTGAGTTAACCTGCCGAATTGTGGACCCAGAGAATGGCATCGTGAAAGCTTCTCGCTACATGTCGGCTTTGAAACAAGTAGGATTTGAGAGTCAGATGGACCGAGCGGTCATTCGCAAAGTCTTCGCTCATTTACGCTCTAATGCTGAGAAAGTCGAACCTGTATCATTGAATCTTCACGTCATACCATTTGCTAATCGTCATTATTTCAAATGGTTCCGTGATGAACTGCTACAGTTACCTAGTGAGTACCGAACAAAGTTGAGCTTTGAGTTTGTAGAAAGTCATTTAGTTCGACATTTGGATTATATGAGACCTGTGGCCAAAATGCTGTCGGGGCTAGGATGCCAATTGGTGGTTGGGCAGGCGGGAAGAACCATAGTCAGTACCCACTATCTGAAAGATCTGAATGTGGACTACTTAAAACTGCATCGAAGCCTGACAAAAAAAATAGAACAACGCCATGAAAACCAGTTGTTTGTTCGTAGTATGCTGGGTGCCGGAGACGGAACGAAAGTGAAAGTTATTGCGGTGGGCGTTGAGAGCAAACAAGAGTGGGCCACTCTTGTGGAGTTGGGAATACATGGTGGTCAAGGGCGTTATTTCTCGATAGAAAGTCAGTGGTTGCCTCCAGCGTTAGCCACGGAAGAAAAACAGACAAAGACAGTGAGGCGTAATCGCTGGCGTCGAAAATAAGAAGAAAAATTGATGAATGTGAAGTCATTTCTAGAAAAATTAAAAGGACAAAAATCGGTGGGGCGTCAACGGTATGTGATGCTTCAACCCGATGCCGTCTATTTTGTCTCTCATGATGAACAGAATTCTTCTCCTTATGAGGCAATAGAAGAGAGCTGGGAAAAAGCGCTGGATAAAGTATTGCAGACGCAATTTACGCCAAATGAGACAATCACCGTTGTTCTTGCCAGTCATCATTACCAAGTTTTTCAAATTGACAAGCCTGCGGTGCCTCGTGAAGAGTGGCCTGAAGCGCTGCCTTTTTTAGTCAAAGACCTTATCTCCGAGCGTCCGACAGAGATTGTTGCCGATGCTCAGCTATTGCCAAATAGCAACAAGCTTCAAGTCTATGTCTTGTCTAAAAAAATCCTAGACAAGCTTCTGGTTGTTGTTGCACAAAATCAATGTGAACTGGGTTCGATCGTCCCTGAGGATGAAATTTGGGCGCAGAGTGCAGGGGAGTTGGCCAATTTTCTATTGCTGCAGCGTAGTGTTAAAGGCCAGTTTAAGCTAGGGGCGTTTGTGGAACATACCCCTATGTTTCAACGTACAATGCGCTCAGTCTTTCCGCCGTTGACTGGGGAGTCCGCCAGTGAGTTACAGCTTGATGGTTTGGCTCTCGAGCTTCAGCGCTCACTGGATTACCTTTCCTCTCAGGTGAAAGGCATTTCTCTTAATCAACTGAAAATTTGTTGTGACGATGAAGATCAAGAGACACTAGTAGCGGCATTGAATGAACGCTTGAGTGCTAACGCCTCGTTGTTAAATGAATCTATGGCTCCCTCAGGGAGTCTCGCGGTACAGTGTGCTGCGCTACAAACCACATTTTCAGTCAATCTTTACCCAGAATATCTCAAGCCTAAAAAAGAGCTCTTTTCTCTAAATACTGTTGTTGCTTCTTTGGGGGCAACTTCTTTAATGCTGCTGCTTATTTTTGCTCTAACCTTATGGCAAAAAATGGGGGTAGATAACCAGTTGGCTGAACTGAATGCGCAAACTCAACAATTGCGTCAGCAGGTGGCAGAGCAGCAATCGAAGCTTGAAAAACATAAGCCATCTTCTGAAAAAATGGCGGCTGTTGAGCGGCTAAAAGTCAAAGTGCGTGCACAAGAAGCTTCTCTCGCTGCAATCAGTCAATATGATGCCTCTTTGCAAACGGGCTACTCGAGTATGATGCAGTCGTTGGCGAAGTTGGGGCGCAACGACATCTCGCTGACCGATATTCATGTTGTCGGGACGAACCTCGATATTAAAGGGTTGGCGATCAGCGCAAATGCAGTACCCAATTGGGTCAACCAATTTAAACTGGAGACCCCTTTAGTGGGGCGCAACTTCGATAAGGTTAGCATTAGCCGTAATGAGGATGATGTGATCACATTTGAACTCAAAACTCGAGCTGAAGGGAACGGCAAATGAAGCAACAATGGAATGATTTGAACGCCAAGTTTCTCGCGTTAAGTGGGCGTGAGAAGTGGCTTATTACCTTGTGTGGTTTTGTGGTTGTGATTTTGGTGCTGTTTACTTTGGTGGTAGAGCCCGCTTGGAAAGAGTTGTCATCGAAAAAAGCACAACTAGTGAGTGTTCAACAAAGTAACCAAAAGCTTCAGGGTGACTTGCTCGTTATTCAAGCTAAGCTCAATAAAGATCCAAATAGAGATATCGAGATTGAGATGAAAAGCTTGCTGGCTCGTAGTCAAGATCTTGGGCTGCAGCTGTCTGAGTTAATTGGTAATCTGTTATCACCTAGCCAGATGGCGGAGCTACTGGAAAGCGTCTTGGATGGGACGAAAGGCATTAAGCTTATTGCATTGGAATCGCTGCGTGCAGAACCGATTGAGGGCAATCCAGAAAATTCCGAATATTCGGGGTATTACTTGCACCCGGTTCGGCTTGAAATGACCGGTGACTTCTTCGCCATTCAAGCCTATTTGAACAAATTGGAAAACTTGCCAGTGAGATATTATTGGCGAAGCTTTCACTATCAAGTGGAAAAATACCCTCAGGCGAGAGTCGTGCTGGAGGTTTACACCCTAGGGACAAGACAGGAGTTTATCGGTGGTTAGGTATCTTGTGCTATCTCTAATGTTGTTCTGCAGTCCATCCTATGCGACTCAGGACCCCACCGCGCCGTTAGGTTGGACAAAGCCTTCTCAAACCAAAAGTGCGGGGCAAGTTCAGTATCGTTTGCCAACATTGCAAAGCATCGTTTGCCAGTCACCCAAAGAGTGTGTTGCGATTTTAAATGATGATGTGGTCAGTGTCGGAGAAACGATTCGAGGTTATAAAGTCACTCAAATTGATTCAGAAGTGGTGACGTTGAAGAGAGGCTCAAAGGTATGGAAATTAGAGCTTTTTAATCTGGATATAAAAGAATAATAGGGTTTGAATCAAATGCGCAAGATTGTAGTAGGAATTATCATTGCCTCGCTGATGGGGTGCTCGATGGGGCACAGGGATCCCGTTGAAGTCAAACAGACCTTAAATCAGTCCATCAATGAGGCGAATAGCCGTGCACTAGATGACCTTCCTCCCTCTGTTGAAGAAGATTTGATGCCAGAGCTAGAAACGAGTAATGCCAATACGAGCAACACGGTAAAGCGCTTTAGAATTAAAGCCAGTGGTGTTGAAGCAAGGCAGTTCTTTACCTCATTAATTAAGGGGACTGAGTTTAGTGTCGCGGTTCATCCCGATGTAACCGGCCGAATCACCTTGAATGTCAGTGATGTAACCTTGGATGACATCTTGATGATTGTGCAAGATATGTACGGTTATGATGTGATGAAAACAGGTAAAGTGATTCAAGTGTATCCAGCAGGTTTACGCACGGTGACCATTCCTGTTGATTACATTCAGTTCCAACGTTCAGGCCGCTCGTTGACCAGTATTGTCACGGGTTCAGTGACCTCAACCGGTTCAACCAGTTCTGGTGGTGATTCTGATTCCAATAATAGTTCCAGTAATAACAGTTCCAACAATGGAGATACCACAACGACTTCCAGTGGTGGTACTCGTATTGAAACCATCACTGAAAGCGATTTTTGGCCGCTCTTGCAACAGGCGGTCGCAAATCTGATTGGTTCTGGCAAGGGGCAAAGTGTGGTGGTCACGCCGCAAGCAGGTGTGATTACCGTTCGTGCTTTCCCTGATGAGATTCGTGAAGTAAGACAGTTCCTTGGTATTTCTCAGGAGCGTATGCAGCGCCAAGTGATTCTCGAAGCCAAGATCCTTGAAGTGACCTTGAGTGATGGCTATCAGCAGGGCATCAACTGGTCCAATATCTCGGCTTCAATTGGTAACTCAGGCAGTATTGTGGTGAATAGACCGGGCTCAACCGTTTTACCTGGTTTAGATGCCATTGGTTCACTGCTCGGTGGTCAAACGAACGTTACCATTTCTGACGGTAGTTTTGAGGCTGTGCTGAGTTTTATGTCGACGCAAGGCGATCTTAATGTGCTTTCCAGCCCACGAGTGACCGCTTCGAACAACCAGAAAGCGGTGATCAAAGTGGGTAGTGACCAATACTACGTAACGTCATTGTCTAGCAATGCGGGCAACGGGGAGAACTCCAATGCGGTGCCTGAAGTGACGTTAACACCATTCTTCTCTGGAATTTCGTTAGATGTGACGCCACAAATAGACGACAAAGGGAACGTCTTTCTGCATGTACACCCTGCGGTGATTGAGGTGGAGGAGGAAACCAAACAGTTGAACTTAGGTGGTGATTTCCAAAATATCACTCTGCCATTGGCGAAAAGCTCGATTCGTGAATCGGATTCTGTGATTCGTGCACGTGATGGTGATGTGGTTGTGATTGGCGGTTTGATGAAATCGAACACCGTTGAACGTGTTTCGAAAGTGCCGTTTTTCGGTGATATTCCGGCCTTAGGTCATTTATTCCGTAATACCTCGAATTTAACTCAGAAAACTGAGCTAGTGATTTTACTCAAGCCGACGGTCGTTGGGGTGAATACTTGGCAAAAAGAATTGGAACGTTCACGTGACTTACTTCAGGAGTGGTTTCCTGACCAATAGTAGATAAACCATGTATTTACAGCATTTTGGTTTTCATACTCAGCCTTTTTCACAAACCCCAAATACGGAACTTTTTTTGGGGTTGGGGCCCCATTTTGAAGCTATTCAAACAGTGATGGCTGCGCTAGAGATGGGAGAAGGTATCGTCAAAGTGACGGGTGAAGTCGGCACGGGGAAAACCATGGTGTGTCGCATGTTGATCGACCAGTTGAGTGACAAAGTGAACTTGGTTTATTTACCCAATCCCGTCTTGAGTGGTCACGAGTTGCAAATGGCAATTGCACGAGAAATGGGTTTAAAGGTGTATGACTCTGTTAGCTTGGTACCACTGATTCAAGAATCACTCATTGGCATGCGACAGCGTGGCGTTAAAACGGTATTGCTGGTGGATGAAGCTCAAGCCTTACCACTTGAAGCGATGGAAGCACTAAGATTATTTGGCAATTTAGAAACGGAGCAGGAAAAGCTGTTACAGATGGTTTTATTTGGACAGCCGGAGCTCGACGAGCGTATCGCGCAACATGAATTGAGACAGTTTCGCCAGCGAATCACCTTCAGCTGTCAACTTAGGGCGTTAACCTTGGAAGAGGGCGTCGCGTTTATTGATAGCCGCCTAAGTAAAGCTGGAAGTGAGCGTGAATACCTCACGTTGGAACAAAAGAAAGCACTTTGGCGCGGCGCGGGTGGCATTCCTCGCTTAATTAATCAGTTGTGTCATAAGGCATTTTTGCTGGCCTACATGCAAAAGCAACATCAGGTGACCAATCATCATTTGTTTACCGCGATTCATGACACCTATGACGCTTGTAAACCGTTGTTTAAAAAACCAGTACTTTGGGGATGGAGAGCATCTTGAGTGAGATAAACAAAGCACTTGCGGAGTTAGCAAGTCAAAAAAAACAGCCTACTCAATTGCAAAGAGCAGTCTTGCCGAAAGTCTCATCGGCAAAACCCATTTTGTGGATAGCAACGGGTTTTGCTCTTAGTTTGGCGGTAGGCGGTTGGGCGATCACGCAATCTCAACCTGAGGGACAGATCGTGCGTGCGCCCGTCACGACGGTAACCACTGTGCAAGCAAACGAAGTGCCCCTTGCTTCTCCAACTCAAAAAGTCCTTTCTGCGACCTCTGAAAGTGTTGTGGTATCGCAGCCTGCAGTCTTGACCGATGTCACTACGAACTCGCCGAAAATGGCTGCCGATAAAAGCGTCATACGCACAGTGCCAACTAAAGTGACAACGACTTCGACTAAAGAGTCGATCGTGGTCGCTAAAACGGATGTACCAGCCAAGCGTCAAACGACAGAATCCCATACTCATTCTTCATCGGCTGTGACTTCGGGAAACCGAGTATCTGCCCCTGTTTCTTCTGAATCTGAAGGTATGGTGATTGAACAGGTTGAACTGAGCAAAGAACAATTGGCAGAGAAAGCCATTGGCCGCGCAGAGAAAGCGCTAGATGCCAATAACTTACAAAATGCGCTTTCTGCTTACAGTGAGGCACTACGCCATACACCGAATAATGAAGTGGTGAGACAAAAACTTGCCGCGCTCTATTTTGGCAAAGGGGATAGCCGTAAAGCGTATGAACTGCTTCAGGCTGGCATTGCACTTGATCCTGAAGGTGAAACGTTGCGCATTGCTTTGAGCAAAATGTTGATTAAAGCCAATCAAAATGAAGCCGCACTCTCTCCTCTAGTGGCGATTTACGATCATTCTGGAAAAGAGTATCTCGCGATGCGAGCGGCTTTGGCGCAAAAACTGAAGAAAGACGATATTGCACTGGAAAGTTATCAGCGGCTCAGTCAAATGGACAGTGAGAATGCTCGATGGTGGCTTGGACTTGCCATCCAGCAAGAGCGCGCTTTGGACTTCAAATCGGCTCAAAACTCCTACCAAGCGGCCCTGTCGAAAGTGGGTATTTCCAACCAATCTCAACGTTTTATTAAAGATCGGCTCGCGCTGTTGCAGAATTTGGAGAGTGCACAATGAAAGTAAGATTAAGGAAGCGCCTTGGTGACCTGCTTGTTGAAGAGGGCATTATCAACGAAGCTCAACTTGATCAGGCGCTCGGCGCACAGCGTAGTAGTGGTCGTAAGCTTGGCGATACACTGATTGATTTGGGTTTCCTCAGTGAGCAACAGATGCTGGCTTTCCTTTCTCAACAGCTGGATTTACCGCTGATTGATTTGAATCGTGCGACTGTAGATACTGAGGCGGTACAGCTGTTATCCGAAGTGCATGCTCGTCGCTTACGTGCCCTCGTCATCGGACGAAATGGTGACACATTGCGTATTGCGATGAGTGATCCAGCCGATTTGTTTGCACAAGAAGCACTGATTGGCCAGTTGGGCCAATACGGCATTGAATTTGTTATTGCGCCAGAGCGACAGTTGGTGGAAGGTTTTGACCGCTACTATCGTCGAACCAAAGAAATCGCCACTTTCGCAGAGCAGCTGCAAGCGGAGCACCAAGTCAACGATGCATTTGATTTCAACATCGAAGACAATGACAGCGACGAAGTGACGGTTGTAAAACTGATCAACTCTATGTTTGAAGATGCCATTCAAGTTGGTGCGTCGGATATCCACATTGAACCCGATGCGAAAGTACTGCGTTTACGCCAGCGTATTGATGGCGTATTGCATGAAACCTTGCTCAATGAAGTCAACATTGCGCCAGCGCTCGTGTTGCGTTTGAAGTTGATGGCGAACCTCGATATATCTGAAAAACGCTTGCCGCAAGATGGTCGTTTTAACATCCGCTCTAAAGGTCAGTCGGTTGATATCCGTATGTCGACCATGCCAGTTCAGTATGGTGAATCGGTGGTGATGCGTTTGTTAAACCAGTCATCAGGGGTGAGAAAATTGGAAGAATCTGGTTTGCCGGAGGATCTTCTACTTCGCTTGCGTCGTCAGCTTAAGCGTCCCCATGGCATGATCTTGGTAACGGGTCCAACAGGATCGGGAAAAACCACCACACTGTATGGCGCGTTAACAGAACTCAATCAACCGGGCAAGAAGATCATTACCGCCGAAGATCCGGTTGAATACCGCTTATCTCGAGTCAACCAAGTGCAGATCAATCCCAAGATCAATCTCGACTTCTCGACCGTGTTACGAACTTTTCTTCGTCAGGATCCTGATATTATTTTGATCGGTGAGATGCGTGACCATGAAACCGTCGAAATTGGATTACGTGCCGCGTTAACGGGGCACTTAGTGTTAAGTACCTTACACACCAACGATGCAGTCGATAGTGCGCTGCGTATGATTGACATGGGCGCGCCCGGATATCTGGTTGCCAGTGCTGTGCGTGCAGTGGTGGCACAGCGATTAGTTCGGCGAGTGTGTCCGGATTGCAAAACGGAAGATCATGTGGGCGAGTCGCGCAAAGCGTGGTTGGCTCAGCGTTTCCCAAATCAAGTGGAAGCGGGCTTTGTGAAAGGACGCGGTTGCCAAAATTGTAACCTGACTGGGTATCGTGGTCGTATCGGTGTCTTTGAGATGCTTGAGTTAGAGCACGAGATGATGGACGCACTGCGAGCAAACGATGCGGTCGGTTTTGCGCACGCTGCTCGTCGCTCTCCAAACTACAAACCTCTGTTAGCGTCAGCGATGGAACTCGCACTTAAAGGGGTAGTGAGTTTGGATGAAGTGATGACTTTAGGTGAAGGTGACTCCTCCGGGGTTGCTGACGCCATTCTGATGTAAGGTGAAGCAATGGCCACCTTTCACTACCAAGGCAGAACCCTTGATGGCAACAAAACGAACGGGAAAATTGATGCCGTGACGTCAGAAGCCGCTGCCGAGCAGTTGATGAATCGAGGCATTATTCCGGTCTCGATCACCAAAGGTAAAACGAGTACCGAGCAGAGCTTTGATCTCAATGCGTTATTTTCGCCTGCGATCCCGTTAGAGATCTTGGTACTGTTTTGTCGACAGCTATACAGCTTGACTAAAGCGGGCGTTCCGTTACTGCGTGCAATGCGTGGTTTAGTGCAAAACTGTGAAAACAAGCAACTGAAAACCGCTCTTGAAGAAGTGGTGGGCGAGCTGACCAATGGTCGCAGTTTGTCGGCCTCGATGCAGCTGCATTCAAAAGTATTTAGCTCGCTGTTTGTATCGATGATCCATGTCGGCGAAAACACCGGTCGTCTTGATCAGGCCTTGTTGCAGCTGGCCAATTATTACGAGCAAGAGCTGGAAACGCGCAAACGGATTAAAACCGCGATGCGCTACCCTACATTCGTGATCAGTTTTATTGTTGTGGCGATGTTTATCCTCAATGTGAAAGTGATCCCGCAGTTTGCCTCTATGTTTAGCCGGTTTGGCGTAGACTTACCCTTGCCAACGAAAATTCTGATTGGTATGTCAGAGTTTTTTGTTAACTACTGGATGCTGTTGGCGGGGCTCATTGTTGGCCTTATCTTTGGCTTTAAAGCATGGGTTGCCACGGCGGATGGGCGCGAGCGTTGGGATCGATGGCGTCTAAAATTACCGGTGGTTGGTGGGGTGGTTAACCGTGCTCAGTTGTCTCGTTTCTCTCGTACCTTTGCGTTGATGCTTCAAGCGGGCGTTCCATTGAACCAATCGCTGTCGTTATCTGCTGAGGCGATGGGAAATCGCTATTTGGAACTGAAGATACTCAAAATGAAAGCCGATATCGAGGCGGGTAGCCAAGTGTCGGTCACGGCGATCAACAGTGGCATTTTTACGCCGTTAGTGATTCAAATGATCTCCGTGGGTGAAGAAACGGGTCGTATTGATGAGCTCTTGATGGAAGTGGCGGATTTCTATGATCGTGAGGTGGATTACGATCTCAAAACCCTCACTGCTCGTATTGAGCCAATATTGTTGGTGATTGTAGCGGGGATGGTTCTGGTGCTTGCACTGGGTATCTTCCTTCCTATGTGGGGGATGCTTGACGTTATCAAGGGTTAAAAAGGATGGGGCGAGAGACAAATCGTGCAAGTTTAGTGTTTTGGCTGCTGTTGGTCGTCACACTGTTTGCGGTGTTTGCGCAGATTTGGCAGCCGGTAGAAAACGAAGCGTCAAAAGCCGCCTCGGAAGTGTCGGTTAAACGCATGCTGGAAAGAGCAAACCTCTATAAACAGGAATGGCTCTTGCAGGGAAAACCGAAACGATTAGAAATGGACGGACAGCGGATTCCCATGTCGGCTTACGGATGGGTACCACTAAAAGATGAACATGGTCAGTTTCAATGCCAGAACTGGCTTGATTTGCACTTTCCTGAGCGTCGAATTCTGGAGTCTCAGTTACTCAGTATTGATGAACAAGAGATAAATGGTGCTTATCAGTGTCGATTTAATTATCAGGCTAATTTGTTGGTTGTGGTAACTCAACAACGTAAGGTTTTGAAAATTAGTGTCGAAAAGATGACAGAGTAATGTTTTTTGACGTGTTGTTCTATTTTGAAATGCAAAGATGGGTATAATACCCAAAACCTATAAGTAAAAGGTTGTGTATGAAACAAAAGCAAGATGGTTTTTCTTTGGTTGAACTGGTGGTGGTGATCGTCGTCGTTGGTTTATTGGCGGTTGCCGCGCTTCCTCGATTTTTGGATGTGACCGATGCAGCCAAAAAAGCCAGTATTGAAGGCGTTGCGGGTGGGTATGCGACTGGCGTGTTGTCTGCGCGTGCCCAGTGGGAAGCGGAAGCGCGTCCTTCACGAAGCATCAGTAGCCAAGAGCAAAACACCGTAAACTATGATGGCGTCGACTTTTGGCTGACGCGTTCAAAAGATGACGCTAATACAGATACTGGTTTCCGTGATGGCTATCCGTGGGGCTTAGCAGGCGGCTTTTCCAGTTATCCTCCTGAGCTAACGAGTCAAATGTGTGTAGACTTAATGGAGAACTTGTTGCAAAACCCACCGAAGGTTGGCATTGCAGGTTCGAACACCACAAGTGCTAGTGGCTTCAAATATTCAGCATCTGCTGACTCAGCAAATGCCAAATGTACGTATATTCAACTTGACGGCAATACTAAGCATCAGTTTGAATATGAAGCGAAAAATGGTCGTGTGACCGTAACTTTGCAGTAACCCTGCACGATTGAAACATAGAGAGAGAAGACTATGAAAAGACAAGGCGGTTTCACCCTGATTGAGTTAGTGGTGGTGATTGTAATTCTCGGTATTTTGGCAGTAACTGCGGCTCCGCGTTTTCTAAATCTGCAAAACGATGCAAGAAAAGCATCGCTACAAGGTCTAAAAGGGGCAGTAGATGGCGCTGCGGGTATCGTATATGGTCGTGCGGCTATTCTCGGTCTTGAAACTAAGGAAGTCGAAACTTCTGTAGATGGTATTGCTACTATTTATGGTTACCCAAAGGCGACATCGGGTGGTATTGGCGCAGCGGTAGTCGGTTTTAATGGCGACTGGTCAAGTGCCGTATCTGGCTCTAGCATTCTAATGACCTTTAAGAAGGACAACTTAAGTGCAGCAGACATTGCCGCTACAGAGTGCTATGTATCTTATACTGAGGCCTCTGGCACGGCAGTCTCTGCGGCACCATCAACACTTGTCACGTCCGATAAGTGTTAATCTGCGCTAGTATTAACCAAGGAGCCAGTGAAATGACTGGCTCTTTTTGTCGATATTAAGGGTAGAGACTTAGCATGCTTGTAGCTCCGTGGAACAAGAACTTCAGGGGCTTTACTATGATCGAACTAATCGTTGTGATCGTGTTGATCAGTATCGTCTCCGCATATGCTGCCAGTCGCTATATTGGCACGGGCAGTTTTTCTGCGTATGCGGCGCAAGAGCAGGCGATTTCGATCATTCGCCAGCTGCAAGTCTATCGCATGCAATCCAATACCACGGGCACTTACAACTTGAGTTTTGAACTTACCGCCAGCGGTGGCTGTTTAGGCTCCAGCGCAGGTTGTGATGTTGCCACCACGCCTCAAGCTGCGCAATCTCGCAGCGATGTGATGCGACTTGAAGGTGTTTCCGTCTCCTCGACAATCTCTCCAATCCGCTTCGATTTGCGTGGTAATCCATTGCAAACGGACGGTTCTGCTCTTAATAGTGTCACTATTACCTTTTCCGCTTCCGGGGAAAGTGCATCGGTTTGTATTAATAGCCAAGGCTACGTCAGTGGCGGGAGCTGCTGATGAAAAAACACCTAGGCATGACTCTGATAGAAAGCATCGTTGCCATGGTGCTGATCGCGGTTGCCATGGTCACTCTCACGAGCTTGTTGTTCCCCAATGTCAAAAACTCTGCCGCCCCTCACTACCAAACGCGCGCCATTGCCTTAGGGCAAGGCTTTATGAGCCAGATTTTGGCTCGAGGCTTTGATCACAATAGTAATTTTGATGGGGGAGGTTCTCGCTGTGGTGAGAATGGATCCTCTTGTACCGCCGCGGGTAGCTTGGGTGCCGAAGAGATCAAGGTTGCAGAGTATAATGATGTCGATGATTATATCGGCTGTTGGTACACCGCCAACACCCAATCTCAGTGCCCAATTGGCGCCATTCAGAAATCACTCGCCGATGTGTTTGGCAGCACCATTGATAGTGAGTACCCCAATTTCCGAGTGGAAGTGAATGTCTTCTACGATGCAGACATGGATGGTCTTGATGATGGTTCGATCAGCACATTAAAACGTATCGAAATGCAGATCTATGCCGGGCAATATGGCCCATATCCTCTTGTGGCTTATAAGGGGAACTATTGATGAAATCTCGTGGTTTTACCCTAGTGGAAATGGTGCTGACGTTAATTGTCGGTAGTATTCTGGTGCTTGGCATTGCGGGTTTTGTTGAGTTGGGAACCAAAGGCTATGCGGATTCTGTAGACAGGCAGCGCATTCAGACCCAAGCGCAATTTGTCCTAGAGAAAATTTCACGCGAGTTTCGCCATGCTGTGCCAAACAGTTTCAGCAACAATGGCGACTGCTTGTCTTTTTATCCAATTGTGTATTCGGGTTTTTATGCGGTGGAAGGAAACGATATTCGTTTTTTGATTGGTAATGATAACGTCACCACCCCATTATCCAGCGGACTTAGTTTGGTGATTAATCCTAGCCGTGAAGATGATCTCAAAAACAGCTCTTTTAATGTCAGCAATCTTGATAATAGTGCCGGTTATTTCGAGTTAACTGGTCAAGCGAATCAATTAACGAGTGAGTCGATTAATCATCGTCACTACGTCTTTTGGAACCGCTCTGAAGATGATGCAGTTCGCTACTGTTTTAATGGCGATAGAATTACACGAAATGGTGTGCAAGTGGCCGACAATGTTTCAGCTGCCACGTTTCAATATCTGGAACCGACTCTGCAGCGGGGTGGGCTAGTGCATATCAAACTGACGTTTACGCAAAATGGTGAAACCAGTCATTACCAACAAGATGTACAGGTGCTCAATGTTCCCTAATCGACGTAAGCAACAAGGAAACATGCTGGTGGTCACCATCTTCGTCATTGTGGTGATGGGCTTTCTCGCCTCGTCATTGACACGGATTAATTGGTCTAACAGCGACAACTTAACCCGAGAACAGTTGGGCACACAGGCATGGTTAATGGCGCATTCCGCCAATGAATGGGCACTAACGCAGCTCTATCCGCTTGGCGTTTCAGCCTCGGTATCAAGCGCGTGCGCTACCATTCAAGGTGACACGCCAAGTGTCAGCGTCAATAGCCCTTGTCGTCCTCCACAAATGACTTGCCAGTCGATAGGACAGTTACAAGGCGAAACTTTCTATCGGGTGGAAGCGATCGCGGTTTGTGGTAGCGGTATAGTGGAAGTTGAACGTCGGCAAGAAGTGTGGGTGAAGGAATGACAAAAATCAAAGTGATGCTTCGTTGTTTTGGATTGATTCTGATATTTTTTAGTCAGTTCAGTGTTGCCGCAAGTTGTTTAGGGCATAAAAGCTTTACCGTGAGTTTTGAAGTAATTGCAACAGATGGCAATCAATATGTCCAAATGATGAAAAACGGCAATCAGCCTAAGGAAGTCATTTGGTATACGAAGGCGACAACTGCTCCAGCCACAGAGCATATTTTCCAAGAAAAATCGCTCGTAACTGGTCACAAGTATGAAGTAATTATCACACAGGACCAAACGTCAGGGGTGAGTCAATACTATTTAAGGCAATTGACGCCTTTGTTAGGTAGCTGGGAACGCAAACAGCAAAGTAATAAAAGTTTTACTAATGGTGAACTTGAACCATCAGAGTCCGATTCTATTCTGATTACAGATACAGATTGTCAACCTGTGATCTCTCCTCCTATCGTACCGCCTTCATTTTTCGATGATGCACGCTTTGAATTTGGAGAAATAAAACAAAGTGATTGCTACAGTGGATGCTCTATTAATTTTATAAAAGAATATAGAACAACCCCCATTGTTATATTGATGCCATCAATTGATGGGAGTGGCTTATCAAATGACGAGCCATCTTCTGTGTTTGTGAAAGCTACCGGACTTGATGGCGCCTCCATCGTGCAGAGAATGCCCGCATCAGTCAGCAATAATCCTACTGCTATGCAACCCATTTATTATCTTGTCGCAGAGCCGGGGTATGTCACATTAGACTCGCGCTTAGGAAATAGTTTTCGTGCGCAGGTGGGTAGTTATAACATCACTGATTATCAAGCCAAAGGGGCAGACGCAGGAGAAAGTTGGTTCGATGCCGATTTTTCAGCCAACTTTGCTTCCGGAACACCTTTAGTACTTACTCAACTGCAAAGTTCACATCAATCCAATCTCTGGGCCACAACGACAGTTAGAAATGTGACTTTTCGGGATTTTGATGTGGCTTTAGAGATAGGCCAGCAAGCCATTAAACCCTCCTCGCCACAGAAAGTGGGATATTTTGCGGCAGTCCCACAAACGGGTTTAACAACGGAGGGGCAAAAATATGAAATAGCTTTGCCTTCGGGATTATATGGGCAATCTAATGGCAGCAATACTGAAGAGTACTTGCAATGGTCATGTAGTAATAATTACCTTAATTTTTCAGATTCATTAGATAAATATGGTGTTATCGTCAACAAACAAACGCGAAACGGTGGAGATGGTGGTTGGCTTAGGTTGTGTGATTTAAGTAAGACGGATAGCTTTAGTTTTGTATTTGATGAGGACAAGGGCAGCCGTCGACACGGTGAGAAAGAAAAGGTAGGTTTTTTTGCTTTTGAATTAGAGCACGATTTTTCGTTGGATATTTGTCCTTATGTTCCATCTGTAGCGCAGTCGAATGCCTATTACAATGGAGCTCTATACGACGGTGGGCTAGAGTTTACCAACGGTGCTGGCAATATTGCAGTGATACCAGAGAACGATTTGGCTCTTTCATTCGCCTTTAATACTGCGGATATTGCTCAATGTGTTTATCCTAATGGTCAACGTTCTTGTTTGGTTGATAGGGCATTAGTTTATGATAATTTTCCTATCAATCTTAATTCGTATGATACAAGCGGAAAATCCAATGTTAGCTGCAGTTCTAGTTCATGTCAGCCATTAAATGCTGGTGTTTATAATAATATCAACATAAGTAAAGATGCGACCTTGGTGCTTAATGGTGGTGTGTATTATTTCAATCAGCTGAACTTTAGCGATGACGGAGGGCAAATTATTATTAATGGGCCTGTTGAGATTCATTACAAATCTATTCTGCTACAAAAAAATAATATTAGAGTAAACCAAGGGGGCGATCCAAATCATTTGTTACTGATTGGACATGGTCAAAATGCTTTCGTAGAGATAGGTGGAGATAACCTTGAATTTTATGGATATTGGTATGTCGATCATTTGGCCACTAATAAAGGTGGATTCGATATCTCTGGGGATAACAATAAACTGTATGGCGGTGTTACGGCTTACAGTCTTCGAATGAGTGGATGGACGAATATCTTAAATGGCCAAATTCCCAGTTCTTGTGATACTTCTCCTCAAGACAATTACACCCTAGAACTTGCGCCAAGTAGTGATATAGGGTTGACCTGCGAAATCCTAACTCCAACGGTACGTGTGCTTAACAATGGTGTTTTAGCCACTGATTTCACTGGTTCAGTAACGGTGCGTATCGATGGTGTTGACCAGCAATTAGAACCCACCAATGGCGTTTTATCACAAACACTCGCCCTAAGTGCAACGCAAACGAAAACCGTTTCGGTTGAAGCCTACATTAATGGTGACCAGGCTAATACAACGGTAACAGGGCAATATCAGTTTGTTCCCTTTAAGTTTGCCATAGACGATCAATATGTGATTGCGGCTAAACCCCAACCTGTCAACGCGAAAGTCTTAGCTTGCAATGCTGGAGAAGTCGTCGATATTGGCTATAACGGTACAATCAAACCTACCTCTACTCTTGAACAACCCAACCCCGGTGTAGGGGTACTGGATTACACACCAATATTTGCCGCAGGTGTCAGTAATACTGATTTAACCTTTAGTGATTCTGGTGTGGTGAGGGTACAACTGGAGGATGGGAACTTTGATTGCACGGGCGTGCAAGGGTGTCCAATAGAAGGTTCAGGGAGTCTCAAAGGCCAGTTCCATGTCTATTCCCGTCCGTGGACGTTTGCCATCTGTAGCGGTGAAAATCCAGCGTTGCCCATGAATGGCACTTCATCCTCTGGGACTAAATTTAAAGTGGCTTCTGAGCGCTTTAATCTTCACGTCAAACCGATTGTTTGGCAGAGCGGTGGTGCTGTATCAGGAGATGTAGAAACCAGTTCATTCTGTAATGCTGCCATTACCCAGAATTTTTTCGCCAACAATGCTCCGAGCGCCACGGTCGTAATAAGCAGCTCGTTGCACTCACCACTTGGCGGAAACAGTAGCGTGTTACTGCAAAGTGATGGAGGGTTGAGCAAAATGCACAGCAGTGGAATAGGCAGTGGCTCACTTCAGTACTATGATTTTACTCAGCTCTATTGGGACGAAGTGGGTAGCTTGAAAGTGACGGCAGATGCACAGGCCGATTATCTGCAAAGGGATATTAACTTGGGCTATCGTAATATTGGCCGTTTTGTGCCTGAGAAATTGGTATTAGCGAGCAATAGTTGGACGTATGCCACCGGACATTCGGCATTCGCGTACATGAACCAACCCATTGAACATGCATTTCGTGTTGAGGCACAAAATGCATTAGATCAAGTGACGCAGAATTATGGCTTGTTCGATTCAGCGTATGTCTCGACCGTCTCTTATTTCAATGTTGATAACGCGCACAATGAAATCGATGATCGCGTGAAAGATTACTCGACGTTAATTTGGCAGCAACCTGCTTGGTCTTTAGGTGGCTTAAACGTTACTTTACCTGACTTTGCGTTTGTAAAAAAAGCCACTTCATCTGCGCCTTACACCTCAGAGCCTGATGGGCCCTTTACGCAAGGCTTTGGCTTGTGGAGCAGTACAGTGGTGGATGGCGTTGATTTCGAAAGCAAAGAGTTGGAAGTGCATGACAGTGGTGCCATCGTCAAGTCGGGCAAAGCATTCATCAATCAGCCAGTCTTCCGCTATGGACGCATGCGCTTGCAGGACGTGGGTGGCTATACTGGTAACAAGATTAACGTACCATTGAGGGTTGAGTACTGGGATGGCAACCAGTTTGTCACCAATGGAGACGATTCTGGTAGTGATTTCGATGGCAGTCAGTTCTGTCGTCAGGTGATTTGGCACAGTACAGCGCAAACCACCAGCAATGCTTCGCTGAGTGGCAGCGGGACAGTCGCGGCAGGCAGTGCTGAGCAACTTTTTGCGCAACAATCGCCAACCGACATCAATAATGAAATACGTGAACAAGTGCGTTTTTGGTTACGTGTCAGTGACACCGCCTTACAAAAGGTTGATGATATTAACGACAACAATATTCAATGTAATGGAGTGGGTGCTCGCCCTTGGTTACGCTTCAATTGGCGCAACAAAGGTGATGAAGATCCTTCCGCAGTCGTTACTTTCGGGATTAACCGTGGCAACGACCGGGTTATTTACAAAGGTGAATCTGGCTTAACGGGCCAATAAACAGTGTGGATTTTTTGCGCTAAGTAAGGAATCTGTCAGAAATTGGGGCTTTGAGCCCATGTTTATACTCCAATGCCTTGCTGTCACAGCAAGGCGTTGGTACATTTAGGACAATTTTTATCTTCTATTTTCTTGCAGGATGAGCGAAGAATATGTTTAAAAAACTTCGTGGCATGTTTTCCAACGACCTATCGATCGATTTAGGTACCGCCAATACTCTTATTTATGTGAAAGGCCAAGGCATTGTGCTTGATGAGCCTTCAGTGGTTGCAATCCGTCAGGATCGTGCAGGTTCAGCGAAAAGCGTCGCCGCTGTTGGTCACGCAGCAAAACAAATGCTTGGTCGTACTCCAGGTAATATTTCGGCTATTCGTCCAATGAAAGATGGTGTGATCGCCGATTTCAACGTGACTGAAAAAATGCTTCAGCACTTTATTAAGCAAGTGCACGACAACAGCATTCTCAAGCCAAGCCCACGTGTTCTAGTGTGTGTGCCTTGCGGTTCAACGCAAGTTGAGCGTCGCGCAATTCGAGAATCTGCGCTAGGCGCTGGTGCTCGTGAAGTCTTTCTGATTGATGAACCAATGGCAGCAGCAATCGGTGCTGGCCTACGCGTGTCAGAACCAACCGGTTCGATGGTGGTCGACATTGGTGGTGGTACCACAGAAGTGGCGGTCATCTCGCTAAACGGTGTCGTTTATTCTTCTTCTGTGCGTATCGGCGGTGACCGTTTCGATGAAGCGATCATCAACTACGTGCGTCGTAACTACGGCAGCTTAATTGGTGAAGCGACGGCAGAGAAAATCAAGCATGAAATTGGTTCTGCTTACCCAGGTGATGAAGTACATGAGATTGAAGTTCGTGGTCGTAACCTTGCTGAAGGTGTGCCACGTAGCTTTACGCTCAACTCGAATGAGATTCTAGAAGCGTTGCAAGAGCCGCTATCAGGCATTGTCTCAGCAGTGATGGTTGCGCTAGAACAGTGTCCGCCAGAGCTGGCTTCTGATATCTCAGAGAATGGCATGGTACTCACTGGTGGTGGCGCACTACTGAAAGATCTTGACCGTCTACTGACCGAAGAAACCGGCATTCCTGTGGTGATCGCAGAAGATCCACTAACGTGTGTGGCTCGTGGCGGCGGTAAAGCACTTGAAATGATCGACATGCATGGTGGCGATCTATTCTCTGAAGAATAATGGTGATGGCTAAGTGAGTGATCACTTAGCCTTCAAACCTAAGGTTCTAAAACAAAATGAAGCCAATTTTTGGTAGAGGCCCTTCTCTACAGTTGCGTCTTTTTTTTGCTGTCATAGCATCAGCCAGCCTTATGCTGGCTGATGGTCGCTTAGATGCTTTCTCTGGTGTTCGATATTTCCTCAATAGCTTAGTCGCCCCGATTCAATATACTGCTAATTTACCACGCAGCATGTTTGATGGCGTCTATGAGCGTTTTAGTACCCGTCAGTCTCTGCTCGAGGGGAACCAAAATCTCAAGCGAGAAGTATTGAGGCTGAGAAGCGATCTGCTGCTACTGGAACAGTACAAAGAAGAAAACCAGCGCCTGCGCAAGCTCCTTGGCTCTTCGTTTGTGCGTGATGAAAAGAAAATGGTTGCCGAAGTGATGGCGGTCGACACCTCACCTTATCGTCATCAAGTCGTGATCGATAAAGGTGGCATTGACGGTGTCTACATTGGCCAACCGGTGCTCAATGAGAAAGGCATTGTGGGCCAGATTACCTTCGTCGCGGCGCACAATAGCCGAGTATTACTATTGAGTGATGCGAAAAACGCGATTCCAGTGCAAGTGGTGCGCAATGATATTCGTGTGATCGCCTCTGGCAATGGCAGCATTGATGAGATCCAGTTAGAGCATATCCCAACCAGTACCGATATTCAGGTCGATGATCTGCTGGTGACTTCTGGCTTGGGTGGCGTTTACCCAGAAGGGTATCCTGTTGCCTATGTTACTTCGGTAGAGCACGATACCCGACGCGAGTTTGCCGCGATTAAAGCCAAACCCGTAGTGGAGTTTGATCGCTTACGTTACCTCTTACTGGTATGGCCAAACGAAGATAGACAACATAAAGTGCTGAATGCCAACGTAGAAGAAGAGGCGACGCAAGAGGTGAAGGATGGCGAATAGCGTATTGCGTAGCAAGATTGTCATCGGGGTAAGCTTTTTTATTGCTCTGGTGCTACAAACCATTCCTTGGCCGGGGGCGTTAGATCTTTTCCGTCCGGCTTGGCTATTGTTGGTCACTTGCTATTGGGTGCTGGCTTTGCCTCATCGAGTCAACGTGGGCAGCGCGTTGGTGGTGGGCCTGTTGTGGGATCTCTTGATCGGCTCAACACTAGGTATTCGAGGTATGATGATGTCCATCGTCATCTATTTGGTTGCCCTCAATTTTCTGGTCATCCGAAATATGGCGCTTTGGCAGCAGGCCTTATTGATTGCCTTCTTGAGCGCACTGCTTGAAGTGTTTATTTTCTGTGGTGAATATTTGATCCAGGACGTAGTATTCAACCCATTATCGCTATGGACCGCGGTAATTAACTGTATACTTTGGCCATGGGTGTTTTTACTGTTACGACGTGTCCGTCGTCACTGGCATGTAAGGTAAACGATGTACAAGCTAGTCTTGGCCTCAGGTTCACCGAGGCGGAAAGAGTTGCTCGGCCAACTCGGTTTTGTATTTGATGTCGTGTTGCCTGATATTGAAGAGTGCAAAGCGCAGCATGAATCTGCGCAACAATATGTGCTGCGCCTTTCTCAACAAAAAGCACAAGCAGGTTTGCAACTAACAACGGCAGAAGCCGTTGTTGTTGGTTCTGACACTGTTGTTGTGTGCGATGAGCATGTACTGGAAAAGCCGAACAATTTTGCCGATGCACAGCGAATGCTGAAGCAGCTTTCTAACCGTCGTCACCAAGTGATGACCGCAGTGACGGTGGTCAGTGCAGAAAAACAACGTTCTATCGTCGTTACGACGGATGTGTGGTTCAAAGAGCTGACTGATAAAGAAATCGAACTATATTGGCAGTCAGGCGAGCCATGCGATAAAGCTGGCAGTTATGGAATTCAAGGTTTGGGTGGACGTTTTGTTACCCGTATTGAGGGCAGCTATTTTGCTGTCGTAGGACTCCCTTTGTATGAAACAGACCAACTGCTGCACGAATTTATATAATTTTAAAGATTGAGGTGTGCACATGAGTGCAGAGTTGCTGCTGAACGTGACCCCGAGTGAAACTCGTGTGGCCATGATAGAAGGTGGAGTCTTACAAGAAGTCCATATTGAACGTGAAGCCCGTCGTGGTATTGTCGGAAATATTTACAAAGGCAAAGTGAGCCGAGTACTGCCAGGTATGCAGGCTGCTTTTGTGGATATTGGTTTGGATAAAGCCGCCTTCCTCCATGCATCCGATATTGTTCCTCACACAGAATGTGTTGCAGAAAACGAGAAACAGCAGTTTCAAGTTCGCGATATTTCAGAATTAGTCCGCCAAGGCCAAGACATTGTAGTGCAAGTGGTTAAAGATCCACTGGGCACCAAAGGTGCGCGCCTGACGACCGACATTACACTGCCTTCTCGATATCTCGTTTTCATGCCGGGCGCGAGCCATGTCGGGGTTTCGCAACGAATTGAAAGTGAATCGGAGCGTGAACGCCTCAAGAAGATCGTTTCTCATTACTGTGACGAGCACGGTGGTTTTATTATTCGCACTGCCGCGGAAGGGGCTGATGCGAAGGAGCTCTCTCAAGATGCCGCGTTTTTAAAACGTTTATGGCTTAAAGTGATGGAGCGCAGGGCTAAGTACAAAACGCGTTCAACCTTGTACGGTGAATTGGGATTAGCGCAGCGTATTCTTCGTGATTTCGTTGGGACTGAGCTGGATAAGATTTTGGTCGACTCTCGTCAAGAGTTTGAAAATCTGAAAGAGTTTACCTCTGAGTATGTACCTGAGCTAACGGCAAAATTGGAACTCTATGAAGGAGACAAACCAATTTTCGATATGTACGACACCGAGAATGAAATTCAACGTTCGTTAGAGCGCAAAGTGGAACTCAAATCGGGCGGTTACCTGATCATTGATCAAACCGAAGCGATGACCACGGTGGACATTAATACCGGCGCATTCGTTGGTCGTCGTAACTTGGAAGAAACCATCTTCAATACCAATATTGAAGCCACTCAAGCGATTGCTCGTCAGCTACGTTTACGCAACTTAGGCGGTATCATCATTATCGACTTTATTGATATGTCGTCAGATGAGCACCGTAAGCGTGTACTCACTTCATTGGACAATGCGCTGAGCAAAGATCGTGTGAAAACCAACATCAACGGCTTTACTCAGCTGGGGCTAGTGGAGATGACGCGTAAACGCACCCGCGAAAGCATTGAACACATTCTCTGCTCGAGTTGTCCAACGTGTGAAGGGCGTGGTAGCGTCAAAACGGTGGAAACCGTGTGCTATGAAATTCTGCGTGAAATCACCCGAGTCAACCGAGCTTACGATGCGGATAAGTTTGTTGTGTATGCTTCGCCAGCGGTGGCAGATGCGTTGCATGGCGATGAATCACATGCTTTGGCAGAGTTGGAAGTTTTTATTGGTAAGCAAGTGCGTATTCAAGCTGAGCATCTTTACATTCAAGAGCAGTTTGATGTCGTGATGATGTAATGGATAGTTTGTGATTTCTGGTTTTACCCTATTTTGGCGGGCGGTGCTGTGGTTGTTAGTGACCCTGTTATTATTGCTCGCCATCTTGGTCACTGGGCTACGCATTGCGTTGCCGCAGATGAACCATTTTCAAAATGAAATCAAAACCTGGGTCAAGCAAGGCACCGGGTTGGATGTCTCTATCTCTAGCGTGGCGGGATCATGGCGAAATAGCCATCCTTCTGTCGCTTTGCAGGGCTTTGAAGCGTATTTGCCTGGGGATAAAAAAATCAATATTTCGGTGGATGAAGTTCAGATTGAATTTGATTTACTAGAATCTATTTTTCGTCTGCAACCGGTCGTTGCCAATCTCGACATGCGCGGCCTGGCTTTGGATGTCCGCGCCATTGAATGGGTCTCTACTGAAGGGCCTCCGACTCGCGAAACCGCTTCTGAATCGCAAGAATCCTCGAACCTGATTAAGCAACTCGATAACTTGTTGCTGCGTCAGTTGGACGAGTTCTCTATTACTCAATCGAAGATATGGTATCAGTCCGTTTCGGGAGAAAATCGCCGCCTTGATATCGATCGTTTACGTTGGCGTAATCAAGGTGCTCATCATTTAGCGGAAGGGGTGGTGAGTGTCGCGGGCACCAATCTTAATGCGCTGTTAGTGAGCGCTAACTTTGTTGACCATGGCTCACTTTTGGATGTGAGTGGCGAATTTTACGTCAATGCAGAAGAAATTGCCGTCAGACAATGGCTCACTCGCTATGTGAAGAAAGAGACTGGCATCGAGTCAGGAAAAATCAGCCTAAAGTCTTGGTTGACCTTACAGCACTCACAACCTCGTTACGCCTTTGTGGAGCTTTTACCATCTGAGCTCATTTGGACGGAAAATGGGCGTCATGAGCTAACATTGGAATCGGGCGTTTTAAAACTCTCCCCTGATGCCGAAGGTTGGAAAGTCAGTGGGCATTCACTGACGTTGCGCACCGATGACATGGATTGGCCTGAACTGGATGTGGCTTTTGATTGGCAACCACAGGGTTGGAAGTTGAATCTTTCCCAGTTAAGTCTCGAGGCATTGATGCCGTTGGTCAAATTGCTTCCGGAATCGAATCAAACAAGTGATGTGCTGCAGCAACTGCGCCCGAATGGTGTGATTGAAGATATTCGTGTTGCGATGTCTGGTAGCGACCTAGGGACATTACGTTATTCAGCAGACATTGATGCCTTAGCCATGCAGCAGTGGGAGTTGCTACCGGGTTTTCATCATGTGTCGGGTTCACTCTTTGGTAGTCTCAATCAAGCGAAAGCCTCTATTTCTGTGATTGATGATGAGTTTCCTTATGGAGAGGTGTTTCAGGCCCCGCTTAACATCAAGCAAGGGCTGGTGGATATTGTTTGGCAGAACGATCAAAATGGCTGGCGATTGTGGTCTGATAAAATCACCGCAGCGACGCCCGATCTGCAGGTGCTGGGGGCGTTTCGTCTCGATTTCCCGAAAGATAAGAGCCCATTTTTGTCTTTCTATGCCGAAGCTGATGCTTACAACGTAGGGGAAACGTGGCGCTATCTGCCAACCTTGGCGCTCGGACAAGAACTGACCGATTACCTTTCGACGGCCATTCAAGGTGGTAAAGTCAACACAGCAAAGCTGCTGTGGTATGGCGAATTAGCGCAATTTCCTTATGGAAAAAATGATGGCATGTTCCAAGCGTGGGTAGGTTTAAAACAAGGTAAGTTCAGCTTTGATACCGCTTGGCCTCCGATTACCGATTTGCAGTTGGATCTTTTGTTCCAAAACGATGCTATGTATTTGGATTCCAAGTCCGCCACCTTAAAAGACGTCAAAGCGAGCCGAATTACAGGGCGAATCCCCGAATTGGCAGAAGGGGGGCACATCGAAATCGAAGCTAAGGCGACGGCTGCGGGCAATGCCGTGCGTGACTACATGACCGCGACGCCATTGGTGGATTCAGTTGGCGCCGCGTTAACGGCTTTGCAAGTTCGTGGGCCAGTGAAGTCAGAGTTTCAGCTCAATATTCCGTTTACCAGTGACAAAGAGCCGCGAGCGTGGGGATATGCGGAGTTAAAGGGCAACCGAGTTGACATTGATGCGCCGCCGATGAGGCTGGAAAAAGTGACAGGACGAATTGAGTTCGATAATGATGTGGTGAAAGCCTCTGGACTCTCTGCTCGCCTGTTAAAACAGCCGATTGCCATCGATTTTGCTGGGGAAAGCGCGGCAAACGGTTATAACGTGGTGATCAATACTCTGGCGGATTGGGATGTGAAACCTTTGGTTCCTTATGTGGGCGAGCAATGGCTTGGTCGCTTATCGGGACATGCCCCTTGGAGTATGGATATCGATCTGCAGTTGAATGATGTCGGTTTCACCTATCAAGTCGATCTGAACGCTAAGTTAAACGACATTGCCAGCCAGTACCCTTACCCCCTTGATAAGCGTGTTGGTGAAGCGTGGCAGGCGCGTATGCAAGCGTCAGGAAATCAAGAGTCGATCACGGCACGTCTGCAAATGCCCAATGCCAAGTATCAAACAGAAATTGATATTACGGGTAAAGTGCCAGTGTTGAGTGCAACCAATCTCGTGCTGGGTAGTGGTGGGTTTAAAATCAGTCCGGTGGTGGGGCATCATGCTTTAATTCGCACTGATTATTTCGATCTTGACCAATGGCTCTCGGTTTTGAGCGCGCCAAAAGTTGCGGAAAAGTCGACTCTGGCGCAAATGAATACACCAGAGGTTCCGCTTCCAACGCGTGTCAAAGTGGAAACGCCAACCTTGGTGTTGGCCGGTATCGAGTTTCATGATGTGGATTTCTCGGCACGGAAGAAAAATCTCAATTGGCAGTTCAACCTTAAAAGCCAAGAAGCCGTAGGACAGGCTAACTACCTTGAACCTTACGACTTAGCGGTATCATTAGAGCGCTTGCATCTCTATGTCCCGGGTTTGGATGAGAAGAAAGCGCAAGGTGAGTCTTTGTTAACTGCCGAAAGCGCTGAAGCGCCATTGATCAGTCAGTTTGATCGCGATTTTCATCAGCTGATGCCAAATCTCACCTTGAACATCGATGATTTTTGGCTTCAGGGTTACAAAGTGGGTCATGTGAACATCGATTTGCAACGCCAAGGTAAAGCTTTGGTGTGGAAAAATATTTCGCTGGTCAGTGGTTCAAACCGCGTCGATGTTAATGGGAGTTGGAAGCTGGACAGAGAAACTAGCCAGTCGAAGATGAACCTAAAAATTAAGAGTGACAACAACAGTGACTTGATGGAGCGTTTTGGTATCACGTCAGGGATCCAAAAAGCGCCGTTTGAAATTACCTCACAAGTGACTTGGGATGGGGCGCCTTGGTCGATGCGGGTAAACACGCTTGATGGTGATGTGCAAACCGAATTTGGCAAAGGCATCATTACTGACGTGAGCGGCGCGGCTCGTTTGTTGGGACTATTTAGTCTCGATTCCATCATTCGTAAAATGCAGCTCGATTTTACCGATGTGTTCGACAAAGGCATGGCGTTTAACTCGATTAAAGGCACGGGCAAGATCCAAGATGGCGTGTTTGTGACCAATGATATTGAGATGGATGCCTTAGCGGGTGCGATGAAAATTCGCGGGCTTGCCAACATGGTGACTCGAACGGTAGACGCGGAAGTGCAGTTTACTCCAGATATCACCTCTGGCATCCCGATGTTGACGGCGTTTGCGGTTGCGCCACAAACGGCACTCTACGTGTTGGCGATTTCCACCGTGATTTCGCCGGTTGTGGAAGTGTTTACCCAAGTTAACTATTCGGTTAAAGGGCCGCTTGACTCGCCAACGGTCAGTGAAATTTCGCGTAGTCGCGGTGAGTTCGAGTTACCGGAAAAACTGCGTAAAGAAGCGCAAGAATAAGGAGCGAATGATGGAAAGGATCGCCATTATTCAAATGACATCCTCGGCCAACCCTGATGAGAATGTGGCCTATATTGAACATTGGGCGGAGCAAGCCTCGCGACAGGGTGCAGAGTTGGTTGTTACGCCAGAAAATGCCTTGGTGTTTGGTGGACGTGATGATTATCACCGCCATGCAGAGCGTTTAGGTGAGGGGCCGTTGCAACACGCGATGAGTAACCTTGCCAAACGACTTGGGCTTACCTTAGTAGTCGGCAGTATGCCGATTCGTGATGGTGAATCGGTCACCACGACTTTAGTGGTGTTTGGCCCCGATGGCGTCAGGATCGGAGAGTACAGCAAGCTACATATGTTTGATGTTGATGTGGCCGATGGTCATGGTCGCTACCGAGAATCTGACAGTTTCAAAGCGGGTAACCAAGTTTGCTTAGTCGAGAGCTCTGTAGGGTGTTTAGGACTCAGTATCTGTTATGATCTGCGTTTTCCTGCGTTGTACCAGCAGTTGCGTCAACGAGGTGCAGAGATCCTCTTAGTTCCAGCTGCCTTTACGGCGGTCACTGGGCTGGCGCATTGGGAAGTATTGCTGCGTGCTAGAGCGATAGAAACACAATCGTGGGTGCTCGCAGCTGGGCAAGGTGGACATCACTCAGCACAACGAGAAACATGGGGTCACTCGATGGTGATTGATCCTTGGGGAAAAGTGGTCGCACAATTACCGCAACAGGGCGATCTTCTGATTGCGGATATCGACTTAAGTGCTTGCGAGTCGATTCGTGGCAAAATGCCAGTGGCGCAACACAGTCGCTTTACCCCATTATTAGATAACGAAAGATAAGATAACAAGGCAGAGCCAAGCTTATGAGCATAAATCAGATTGAAGAAGCGCTATTAGCACCTGGGGGTCTGACGGCAGACGATATTGCCGCCACGTTAGGCAGTATTGCAACGCGCCAAATTGACTATGCCGATATCTATTTTCAATCCAGTTGGCATGAGTCACTGGTACTAGAAGACAGCATTATTAAAGACGGCTCGTTTAACATCGATTGTGGTGTCGGCGTGCGCGCTGTAACGGGTGAAAAAACCGGTTTCGCCTACTCTGACCAAATCCAATTGGAAGGATTGAAACAAAGTGCCATTGCCGCGCGTGGTATTGCTCAGCAAGGGAAAAATGCTCAAGTTCAAGCGTTTAAATGCAGCGATAACCAGAGTTACTATGCTGCGATTAATCCGCTGGCCGTCTGGGAGAAACAGCAAAAGACTGAACTGCTTAAATCACTGGATGCTTATATCCGTACTAAAGAGCCGCTGATTAAAGAGGTATCGATTAGTCTCAGTGGTGTGCACGAGCAAATGCTGGTGGCCGCGACCGATGGTACGTACGCGGGAGATATTCGTCCTTTGGTTCGTCTTTCAATCAGCGTATTGGCGGAAAAAGGTGAGCGACGTGAGCGTGGCAGTGCGGGCGGTGGTGGCCGTTTTGGCTATGATTTTTTCCTTGGCGATGAAAATGGAGCACAGCGCGCGTTCCATTTTGCCGATGAAGCAATTCGCATGGCGTTGGTTAACTTGGAAGCCGATGCCGCGCCTGCGGGCAGTATGCCAGTGGTTCTCGGTTCTGGTTGGCCGGGCGTTCTGCTGCATGAAGCGGTCGGTCATGGTTTGGAAGGCGACTTCAACCGTAAAGGATCTTCGGTCTTCTCTGGCAAAGTGGGTCAGCAAGTGACTTCTTCGTTGTGTACCATTGTTGATGATGGCACCTTGAAAGATTTACGTGGTTCGCTCAACGTCGATGACGAAGGGGTGAATGGCCAGTACAACACGCTGATCGAAAATGGTGTGTTGAAAGGTTACATGCAAGATAAGCTCAACGCGCGTTTGATGGGGGTTAACCCAACGGGTAATGGCCGCCGTGAATCGTACGCGCATTTACCGATGCCGCGCATGACCAATACCTATATGTTGCCAGGTCAGCATACCCCAGAAGAGATCATTTCGACGGTGAAGAAAGGCTTGTACGCGCCGAACTTTGGTGGCGGTCAGGTGGACATTACTTCCGGTAAATTTGTGTTCTCAACCTCAGAAGCGTATTTGATTGAAGACGGCAAGATCACCCGTCCAGTGAAAGGGGCGACCTTGATCGGCTCGGGGATCGAAGCGATGCAGCAAGTCTCGATGGTGGGTAACGATCTCAGCATCGATCGCGGTGTCGGCGTGTGTGGTAAAGCCGGGCAGAGCATTCCTGTTGGCGTTGGTCAGCCAACCCTCAAGCTGGACTCGATCACCGTGGGTGGTACCGAGTAATCTTATGAAATCAAAGGGGCGACGTGTTCGCCCCTTTTTCTTTGCGAGTCAACTTGTTTACTCATTGCGACTCTCTTCAGTACCCTAGCTCCTAGCTCCTAGCTCCTAGCTCCTAGCTCCTAGCTCCTAGCTCCTAGCTCTTAGCTCCTGGCTCCTAGTTCCTATTTCCTAGTTCCTATATCCTATTTCCTATTTCCTATTTCCTATTTCCTAGTTCCTAGCTCCTAGCCCCTCTCTTTCTCCACTACAAATTCTCCTCGGCAAATTTAGCCAAGCGGCTGCGCACCACGCCATTGAGGTGAATGTTGGCGCTGCCTTCAAAGTTTTTAAAGCGCTCAACCATGTAAGTTAATCCTGAGGTAACTGGGGTGAGGTAGTGAGAATCGATCTGTGCAAGGTTGCCGGAACAGACGATCTTCGTTCCTTCGCCGCAGCGAGTAATAATGGTTTTGATCTGCGAAGCGGTGAGGTTTTGACACTCATCGAGCAGAACAAACGCATTTTGGATCGATCGACCGCGCATAAAGTTGATCGACTTAAACTGAATGTTGGCTTTGTCGACAATGTACTTCAGCGATCCTTCGGTGCAGTGATCGTGCTTGTGCAGCGCTTCTAAGGTATCGGTAACCGCCGCCAGCCAAGGCATCATTTTTTCTTCTTCCGTGCCCGGTAAGAAGCCGATTGACTCGCCAATGTCTGGAGTGTTTCGCGTGACGATGATCTTATCGAACATGCCTTTTTCAATGGTTTGTTCAAGCGCAGCCGCAAGTGCCAGTAAAGTTTTACCGCTGCCCGCCGCGCCGGTGAGGATCACGAGATCGATATCGGGATCGAGCAAGGCGTCCAATGCCATCGCTTGGTAGATATTTTTCGGTGTGATGTCCCATGCTTTGCGGTGCATCAGGCGATCACGACTGAGATCGAGTAATGTCAGTTTGCCATCATCAATGGTTTCGACGCGGCCAACGAAATCACTCTCTTCCTCATCCACCACGTATTGATTGATAAATGTCGGATCAAACGGTGCGCGATCCAACTTATGAAAAGTGCGCCCAGCAATGGCGTAGCTTTCGACTTGATCGACTTGGCTCCAGAAATTACCTTCTCGCACTTGGTAGCCTTTGGTGAGGTATTGAATATCATCAATCAATTGGTCGGTGCGGTAATCTTCCACAAAACGCACACCCGCCCCTTTGGCACGGAGACGCATGTTGATGTCTTTGGTGACCAACACCACTTCGCGTGGAGCACGCTTGTTTTGCAGATAGAGCACGGCGTTGAGGATGCGATTGTCGCCCGCTTTATCGGCGAACGCTTTGACGGTTTCTTGCAGTTCAAAATCGGCCAGAATAGAAATGGTGCCGTGGCCTTCACCCTCTTTCGAAACAGGAATACCTTCTGAAATTTCATCAGGCGTTGCGTCTTTGAAAAGCGCTTCCAACGCACGAATGGCCACGCGCGCATCACGGGCCACATCTCGCTTGCTGTCTTTGATTCTGTCGAGTTCTTCAAGCACCGTCATAGGGATGACGACGTCATGCTCTTTAAAGGAATAAATTGCGAAGGGTTCATGCAGCAGTATGTTGGTATCAAGTACAAACAGTTTCCGATCGGTATCGCCCATAGCGTCTCCTTGCCGTAAACCGGCTTTGCTCAAAGTACACTAAGCGGAAGAGCTTACTTCCTGCTTAGCATCTTGCCTGCAGAAGAGGTCGTGAGCATACGGCGTAATATACCGACAGAGGCACCAATTGGGGCGCTTATGGCATGTCAACCGAGTAGCGAGACGACTTACTGCAAACCCGTGTTGATCCAAATCGACTGAATAACGGTCTATTGACCCTGTAAAGCTAGCATGAACTGTACCGAGTTATTTTTCTGACGCGTTCATACTGGCTTAATTCGAGTATACGTCATTTTTGGAACACCAGAACTCACAAATGACACGCTTTGTTTACATTTTGATTTCATCGTCACGGCTTGAAAAAAATATTGAGATTCCGAGTGTTTGAGCGTGACCTCCATCACGCCATCAAGTAAGATTAGCGGCCTTTTTCTGCGGCGATTTCTTCATCGATTGATAATTAATTTGTCCCGTTTGGCGGTGACAAAAAGCAGAACTAAGCTTTTAAGATTCACAATTAAAACGAGGTAGTCTATTCATGGCATTTGCTTTGGGGCAGCGCTGGATCAGCGATACGGAGAGCGATTTGGGTTTAGGTACGGTAGTGGCGTTAGATACTCGCACCGTGACACTGATGTTTGCAGCATCAGAAGAGAACCGAGTTTACGCCAGTAACGATGCGCCGGTAACCCGAGTAGTTTTTAATGTCGGTGATGTGGTTGAGTGTCAAGAAGGTTGGTCACTCAAAGTGGAACAAGTGGTGGAAGAGAACGGGTTATATACCTACCTTGGCACGCGTGAAGACACTGAAGAAACCGGTGTTGCACTGCGTGAAATCTTCCTGAGCAACCAAATTCGTTTTAATAAACCGCAAGACAAAATGTACGCCGGTCAAATCGATCGCATGGACAACTTTGTGTTGCGTTACCGCGCACTCAAAAATCAATACGAACAACACCGCAGTCCAATGCGCGGCCTCTGTGGTATGCGTGCGGGCTTGATCCCTCATCAGCTCTACATTGCCCACGAAGTGGGTCGTCGTCATGCGCCACGTGTGTTGCTGGCGGATGAAGTGGGTTTGGGCAAAACCATTGAAGCGGGCATGATCATTCACCAGCAAGTGCTGCTTGGCCGTGCTGAACGCATCCTGATTGTGGTGCCTGAAACGTTGCAACACCAGTGGTTGGTGGAGATGATGCGTCGTTTCAATCTGCATTTCTCTATCTTTGATGAAGAACGCTGTGTCGAAGCGTTTGCCGAGTCAGATAACCCATTTGATACCCAGCAGTACGTACTGTGTTCACTCGATTTCTTGCGTAAAAGTCGCAAGCGTTTTGAGCAAGCACTTGAAGCCGACTGGGATCTGCTGGTGGTGGATGAAGCGCACCACCTTGAGTGGAGCCAAGACAAACCCAGCCGTGGCTACCAAGTGGTAGAAGGCTTAGCAGAACGCACACCCGGTGTGTTGCTGCTGACCGCAACCCCAGAACAGCTTGGCCGTGAGAGCCACTTTGCCCGCTTACGCCTTCTCGATTCAGACCGTTTCTACGACTACGCTGCGTTTGTTGAAGAAGAAGCGCAATACGCGCCGGTTGCGGATGCGATTACTGCGTTATTCTCCGGCGTGAAGCTGGCGGATGAGGCGAAAAACCAAATTACCGAACTGCTTTCTGAGCAGGACGTTGAGCCGCTGTTCCGCATCATCGAAAGTAATGCTGACGAAGAGAGCAAAGCGATCGCTCGCCAAGAGTTGATTGATAATTTGATGGACCGCCACGGCACAGGGCGTGTCTTGTTCCGTAACACCCGTGCGGCGATCAAAGGTTTCCCCGTGCGTAATGTGCACCTGTTGCCGATGCCGATCCCAACCCAATACACCACCTCGATGCGTGTTTCGGGCATGATCGGTGGCAAGTTGGCGCCAGAAGCGCGTGCGATGAAAAACCTCTACCCAGAAGAGATCTTCCAAGAATTTGAAGGGGAAGAGTCGAGCTGGTGGCAGTTTGACTGCCGGGTAAACTGGTTGCTGGAAAAGCTGAAAGCGCAACGCAGTGAGAAAGTTTTAGTGATCGCTTCGCGTGCCAGCACGGCATTGCAGCTTGAACAAGCGTTGCGTGAGCGTGAAGGCATTCGTGCCACCGTTTTCCATGAAGGTATGTCCATCCTTGAGCGCGACAAAGCCGCAGCTTACTTCGCGCAAGAAGAGGGCGGCGCACAGGTGCTGATTTGTAGTGAAATCGGCTCTGAAGGTCGTAACTTCCAATTTGCTAACCAGTTGGTGATGTTTGACCTGCCATTCAACCCAGATTTGCTTGAACAGCGTATTGGTCGTTTGGACCGTATTGGTCAAAAACGCGATATCGATATTCATGTGCCTTACCTGCAAGGAACCGCGCAAGAAGTCTTGGCGCGTTGGTTTGATGAAGGCCTCAATGCATTTGCTGAAACTTGCCCAACAGGCCGCACTGTCTATGACCAAGTCTCTGATCAACTGATCGAGATGTTGGCATCGGGTTCCAATGAGGCGTTGAATGACGTGATTGCGGAATCGGCCAAACTGAATCAAGCGTTGAAAGCCGATCTTGAGCAAGGGCGTGACCGTCTGTTGGAAATGCACTCCAACGGTGGTGAGAAAGCGCAGCAAATCGTGGCGGAGATTGCCGGCAAAGATGGTGATACCAACCTAGTGAGTTTTGCGCTTAGCTTGTTTGACACCATTGGTTTGAACCAAGATGACAAAGGTGAAAATGCCATCGTGGTGACGCCGTCGGAGCACATGATGGTGCCGAGCTACCCAGGTTTGCCGTACGAAGGCGCGACGATTACCTTCGATCGCGATACAGCGTTGTCACGCGAAGACATGCACTTTATCAGTTGGGAACACCCAATGATCCAAGGCGGCATTGATTTGCTGATGAGTGAAGGGGTGGGCACTTGTGCCGTTTCTCTGCTCAAGAACAAAGCATTGCCGGTTGGCACTTTGCTGCTAGAGTTGATTTACGCGGTGGACGCGCAAGCGCCGAAACGCAGTGGTATTAGCCGCTTCTTACCTCGCACGCCAATTCGTTTGATGATGGACGCTCGTGGCAACGATCTCTCTGGTCAAGTGGAGTTTGAAAGCTTTAACCGTCAATTGAGCCCAGTGAATCGCCATTTGGCGAGCAAATTGGTTTCGTCGGTGCAAAACGATATCCATCGTTTGATTGAAGCCGGTGACCAGTTGGTGGTGGAAAATGTCGAAGCAATTCGTCAGCAAGCGCAGCAAGAGATGCAGCAGAGCCTTAATAGTGAACTTGAGCGTCTGCAAGCATTGAAAGCGGTCAACCCGAACATTCGTGATGAAGAGATTGAGGCAATTGACGCGCAAATCAAAGAGTTGAACGGTTACATCGCGAAGGCGCAATTCCAATTGGATTCACTGCGTCTGATTGTGGTGAGCCACAACTGATCCCGAGTGATCCGTTAAACGACCATCGGCTCCTTTACTGGAGCCGTTTTGTTATTACAATATGCCCGTTAATTTTGCAGTGAGACTTTGCTATGGCAATGCTTGAGTACCTTCCACCGACCGACCCTTGGACGGAGATTATTTTCGAAGATGACCATATTTTGGCGGTCAACAAACCTTCGGGATTGCTTTCGGTTCCGGGGCGCTTGCCAGAGCATCACGACAGCATGTGGAGCCGCTTGCAAGAGCAGTATCCGGAGATCCAAGTGGTGCATCGCCTAGATATGTCGACCTCAGGCTTGATGGTGTTTGCCAAGAACAAGCGCGCAGAAGCAGCATTAAAGAAGCAGTTTCAATACCGTTTAACGCATAAGATTTACTACGCACGAGTGTGGGGCCATGTAGAAGCAGACTCAGGCATGATTGATTTGCCACTGATTTGTGATTGGCCAAACCGTCCGATGCAGAAGGTGTGTCACGAGCATGGCAAGCCATCGCAAACGGAGTTCCAAGTCGCCAAACGCGAAGTGCATGCCAATGGAGCACAAACCACGATTATGCGTTTGCTTCCTGTGACGGGGCGGTCGCACCAGCTGCGTGTGCACATGCAAGCATTGGGGCATCCGATTGTCGGCGATGAATTTTACGCCCAAGGTGACGCGTTTACCTTCTCCGAACGCCTTGAATTGCATGCCGCAGAGCTGAGCTTTTATCATCCTAAGAGCCATTGGCTACGCAGCTTGTTCGTTCCTTGTGACTTCTATCCGGATGCCGAAGAGATGATCTTTTCATATTTCGATCCTGCGCGTAAATTACCGGATTACAAGTCGCTGCCCAAGAGCTAGGCTCTCGCCTTTCACGTTTTCGATTTCTTTTCACTGGCAGTGCGTAAGGAGTTTTTATGTCGCTGCCTGTTGTGGTTTTTCTCGATCGCGCCACCATTCCTGCCCACATCACCCTGCCGATCTTGGCGTTTGAGCATCGCTGGGTTGAATACGATTTCACGTCGCCAGAACAGGTGATTGAACGTCTGCAAGCGGCTGATATTGTCATCACCAATAAAGTGCTGCTCGACCAAGCTGTGTTAGCGCAGTTGCCGAACTTACGGATGATTGCGGTCGCTGCAACCGGATTTAACAATGTCGATGTGGATTTTTGCGCGGAAAAAGGCATTGCCGTCGCGAATGTGCGAGGCTACGCGACGCGATCGGTGCCTGAACACGTGATTGCCATGCTGTTTGCGCTGCGTCGTAACCTGTTTGGTTATCATCAAGACATTGCTGCTGGTGTATGGCAACAGGACAAGCAGTTTTGCTTTTTTAGTCATCCCATTGGCGATGTGGCAGGCACGACGTTGGGCATTATTGGCTCTGGCGCGTTAGGGCAAGCGACGGCGCAATTGGCGCAAGCATTAGGCGTGAAGGTGTTGTTTGCTGAGCGAAAAGGGCAAAGCGATTGTCGTCAGGGCTATCACCGTTTTGAAGAGGTGTTGGCGCAAGCCGACGCGATTTCCCTTCATTGCCCACTGTCAGCGCAAACACATCACTTAATCGGCGCGGCAGAGTTGACCTGCATGAAAAGCAATGCGATTTTAATCAACACTGGGCGTGGTGGTTTAGTTGATGAACAGGCTTTGGTCGAGGCGTTGAAAAAGGGCGACATTGCGGCGGCTGGTGTAGATGTGTTTAGCGCAGAGCCTGCCGATGAAACCAATCCGCTGCTCGCGAATATGCATTTGCCAAACTTGCTGCTCACGCCGCATGTGGCGTGGGGCAGTGATTCTGCGATTACTCAGTTGTGTGAGATTTTGCTGGAAAACATCAACGCCTATTGGCGAGGTGATACGCTCAACCGTTTGGTGTAGCGAGCAGCAATGAAAAAGGGTGACCTGATGTCACCCTTTAAAATCGGTTGGATTGGCGATTATTTGCGAACCGCGATCGCTTCGATTTCGATGCCCACGTCTTTTGGTAGACGAGCTACTTCCACACATGAACGTGCTGGGTAGTGCGCGACGTTGTGCTCGTCGAAGAAGTTACCATACACTTCATTTACTGTGCCAAAATCGTTGAGATCTTTAACGAATACCGTCATTTTCACGATGTCGCCTACAGTCAGGCCAGAGGCTTCGACCACCGCTTTGACGTTGTCGAGCGATTGGCGAGCTTGCGCGGCGATGTCTGCTGGCACTTCGCCTGTTGCTGGATTTACTGGGATTTGACCAGAGGTCAGTACCATATTACCGAGGTCTACGCCTTGGATGTATGGGCCAATTGCTGCAGGGGCTGAATCTGTGTGAAGTACTTTAGTCATTGTTATATTCCATCTTGATTGAAAGGAAAACAAAAGAGCGTTCAGTGTGCCGCGAAAGACATGATTGGTAAAGGAAAAATCCCCGCAAGGTAGGCGGGGATCATATTGATTAACGCTCAGTGACGATCTCACGTGAGAAGACTTTCTCGCAGTATTTGCACTTCAAACGTACGTCACCTTTTTTCTCAAACACACGGAAGTTACTCGCTACTGGCTCGTTGTGTGTAATGCAGTTGCTGTTTGGGCATTCAAACACATCACTGACAAACTCAGGCAGCTCCAACGCGAGCTTCTTCACCACTTGATAATCTTCAATTTGATTGACGGTGGCGTGAGGTGCGTAAAGGGCCAACTTGCTTGCTTGTTCCTCGTTGATAAACACGTTTTCAATCTTGAGCAAATCTTTGTTACCCAGAGCGGATGAAGGCAAATTTAAACCAATGGTGACGCGCTGCGATGAGTTGTGCATATCAAACAGTTTCAACACCTTGATGCCCACTTGCGCTGGGATATGGTCGATCACTGTACCGTTTTTAATCGCTTCAACCTGCAATTTTGTCTCTTTGTTCATCTTGATTCTCCTACTTACAGTGATTCGTTCAGTACCAGTGCCAACAAGGCTTCACGGGCGTAAACGCCGTTGCCTGCTTGCTGGAAGTAGTAAGCGTGCGGTGTTTTGTCGACGTCAGTGGTGATCTCATCCACACGTGGCAGTGGATGCAGCACTTTGAGGTTCTCACGTGCGCCTTCCAATAGCGCTGCGGTGAGGATGTAGGCGGATTTAATGTGCGCGTATTCCGATTCATCGAAACGCTCTTTTTGTACGCGCGTCATGTAGAGAACATCCAGCTCAGGGATTACGGTTTCCATGTCTGTGTGCAGGCTGTAGCTGATGCCAGCTTCATCCAGATCTTCAAGAATGTAATCTGGCATTGCCAATGCGTCTGGCGCAACAAAGAAGAAGCGGATGTTGTTGAATTTTGCCAAGGCTTGCGTCAACGAGTGTACGGTGCGGCCATATTTTAAGTCGCCGACAAACGCCACATTCAAGTTGTCCAAACGACCTTGCGTTTCGGAGATGGTGAACAGATCAAGCAGCGTTTGAGTTGGATGCTGGTTAGCGCCATCACCGGCGTTGATCACCGGAACACCGTTAGAAAATTCAGAAGCCAGACGCGCAGCACCTTCTTGTGGGTGACGCATGACAAAAGCATCCACATAGTTCGAGATGACTTGTACCGAATCAGACAGCGTTTCGCCTTTTTTTGCCAGTGAGGTATTGCCACCATCGTCAAAACCAATGACATCGCCACCAATACGTTGGATGGCCGTTTCAAACGACAAGCGAGTGCGGGTAGAGGGCTCGAAGAAACAACTCGCGACGACCTTGTTCTTTATCAGCTCTGGGTTTGGCTCTGCTTTTAACTGACCTGCCGTTTTGACAATCAATTCCAGCTCAGCGCGGCTAAGCTCTGGAATGGAGATAATGTGCTTCTTATAAAGCGAGTTTGTCATAATCGTCTTCCCTATCTGAACGTTTCAGGCATAAAAAAGCCCCCCATGACGGGAGGCTTCAAAAATCTATGGGTTGATTAAATACAAGGGCAGAACAAACAACACTACACAGGCTGAATACTTCACCTGCGCGTCGTGTTTTGCTACTGCGATGATCCATTGTTATCTACCAACCCTCGGACAAATTGCCGAGCATTATACGCCTAAGCAAAGTGAGCGCAAGCGATTACATCACTGTTTAGGCGTATCATGTAATCGATTAACTGCCTAAGGTGGCCACCATAACAGCTTTGATGGTGTGCATGCGATTCTCGGCTTCATCAAACACAATTGAATGTTCCGATTCAAACACCTCTTCGGTAACTTCTAGGCCTTTCATACCAAACTTTTGGGCTACTTGCTTACCGATCTGAGTTTCGTCATTATGAAATGCAGGCAAACAGTGCATGAACTTTACTATTGGATTGCCAGTTTGCTTGAGGACGTTCATGTTGACTTGATAAGGTTTCATCAGTGCGACACGTTCATCCCAAGCCTCTGGTGATTCACCCATGGAGACCCAGACATCGGTATAAAGGAAATCACAGCCTTGTACCCCTTCTGCGACATTTTCAGTCAGGGTGATCTTGCCACCGGTTTGTTTGGCAATGGCTTGGCAGGTGGCTACGAGTTCTTCGTCGGGCCAGTAAGCTTGCGGACCTACAAGGCGAATATCCATGCCCATTTTGGCAGCACCCACCATCAGCGAGTTGCCGACGTTATTGCGTGCATCACCTAGGTAAGCAAACTTGATCTCAGCGAGGGGTTTGCCTTGACTGTGCTCAAGCATGGTGAGGAAGTCAGCAAGAATTTGTGTGGGATGAAATTCGTCGGTTAAGCCATTCCATACCGGGACGCCAGCATAAGCGCCAAGTTCTTCGACGATCGCTTGGCCAAAGCCACGGTATTGAATGCCATCGTACATGCGACCCAACACTCGCGCAGTGTCTTTCATCGACTCTTTGTCACCGATTTGTGAGCCGGAAGGGCCGAGGTAAGTAACTTGTGCGCCTTGATCAAAGGCGGCGACTTCAAAAGCACATCGGGTACGAGTTGAGGCTTTCTCAAAGATCAATGCGATGTTTTTACCCACCAGTTTCTTCTGCTCAGTGCCAGCGTATTTGGCTTTTTTTAGATCAGCAGCAAGATCGATCAAAAACTGGATCTCTTTTGTAGAGAAGTCCAGCAACTTGAGGAAGTTGCGATTGCGGAGATTAAATGCCATGACTCGTCCCTTTTTCTATCATTATGGCAATAGTTAAACATATAAATGCTGTATTTGTGAATAATTATTTTATTTTAATGATAAAAAAGCCAACTCAAAGAAGTTGGCTTTCGTCTCAGCATGCTGGATGGCTGTTAGATATCATCACGTTCAATTGGGCAACTCATACAGCGCGCACCACCACGGCCACGGCCTAACTCGTTCCCTGGAATGGTGAGAACCTCAATACCCGCTTTATCGTATTTCTCATTGGTGTAGACGTTTCGTTCATAACCAATCACCACGCCTGGCTTCACCGTTAACACGTTATTGGCATCGTTCCACTGTTCACGTTCAGCTTCATAGCTGTCACCGCCAGTAGTAATGATATTGAGATGATTGAAGCCCAAAGCACGCTCAATGGCATGCAAATAGTTATGCAAAGCTTCTACTTGCATTTCACCATTGCCTTTTGGCGTTAAGCGCCAAGTATGCAGATCTTTACGCATGATCTCTGGATAAACAGAAAAAGTATCAACATCCATGTGTGTCATCACCGTATCTAAGTGCATGCACGAACGATGTTTGGGCAGTTCAATGGCGATCACTTCTTTTGCTTGGCCATGTTTAAACAGATTAGCGGCTAAGTTTTCCACCCCTTGTGGGGTGGTGCGTTCTGACATGCCAATTAGTACGGCGCCTTTGCCAATGACTAGCACATCACCACCCTCAATATTGGCGTTGTCATAATGAAGATCTTCGTTGCCAAAGTATTTGATGAAATCTTGTCCGGCGAAGATGGGGTGCCACTGATAAATCGCCCGCAAATGGTTGGTCTCACGTTGACGTGCGGGTTTCATCATTGGATTGAGCGAGACACCGCCATAAACCCAACATGAAGTATCACGGGTAAAGAGATGGTTCGGGAGCGGTTCAATCACGAAGTCTAATGGCTGTTTCATGCGTGGCAGCATAGAGGCGGATTGAATCGGCAACTCAGAGTAGGCCAAACCGCCAAGCAAAATGGTGGCAAGGTGTTCGTTGTCCATTTCTGAAAGGTAACGACGTAAATCGCGCGCAAAAATTGGGCCGTAGCGAAAATCGGAGATTTGAACATCTAACAGCCACTGCTTAGCTTCTGGCACGGCGAGGGTATCCACCATCAAATCGTGCAGAAGTAGCACCTCGACACCTTGCCGGCGCAACGTATCGGCAAACGCATCATGCTCCTTGCCTGCAGCTTCAACCAATAATACGTCGTCAAACAAGAGTTCGTGGCAATTGGAAGGGGTAAGGTGGGTTAGGGCTCTTTCCGGCCGATTAAGAAGGACTCGGCGTAACTGGCCGACTTCAGAACCTACATACAACTTACTCATTTTGCATCCTTTCAGTTTATTCTGGCGCTATTTATGACAACCTTTTGTATAAGATGCAAATTACTCAACTTCGTTAAAATTCCATTTATATTTAAATTTATAGCGTTTAAGTTTGAGTATTGTATAAAGTTCGGACTATTGTTTTGAGTTGTAGGGTGTAGAAAAACTACGGCAGTATTGATTTTTTATGCGTAAATGAATCTTTGCTTACTTTGATTTCATTTGAATAAAATGTGATTTTTTATTCAGAAAAATGCATTTTTGTCGTGGTGTTACTCGAAATAGTGAAGAAATTGATCTGAACTGAGTGAATGAAGTATCGAAAATTGAACTATTCTATGTACTCTTTTTTCTTCTTCTAGCCCTTAGGATGTTCTGAATATTAAAAAAAAGGCCAAATTGTTAATAAGCTGTTGTTCTTTTCTGTGGCCGACTTACTTTTCTCCATCTAATGAATCGCTTTGGCTGATTCAGCGATAAAAGATGAGATACAGAGCGCTTTGTCGGTGGCTTTTCTGGGCGATCCATGCCATATTTCACCGCAACAAGTTGATCCAATTTAGAGTAACGATTCCGGAGTTAAAACATGTCTCACGAAGATGAATATCTATCAGTAGAAGAGTTAATTGAGATTCAAAAGGAAGAGACTCGCGATATTATCGCTGCTCTGCTTGAAGATGGCAGCGATCCTGAAGCTTTGTACGAAATTGAGCACCACCTATTTGCTGAAGATTTTGACACCCTAGAGAAAGCGGTTGTTGAAGCATTTAAGATGGGCTTTGAAGTGCTTGAAGCTGAAGAAACTGAAGATGAAGATGGCAATAAGCTGCTTTGTTGTGATGCAACCATGCAGTCGACGCTGGACGCTGAAACCATTGATGCTCAAGTAGAGAAGTTGGTTCATCTCGCTGAAAAATACGACATCATCTATGATGGTTGGGGCACTTACTACGAAGGTGAAGATGCACTATACCAAGATGACGACGAAGACGAAGACTTCGAAGACTAATAAAACCAAAGCCGGCGATTGCCGGCTTTTGTTTGTGTTCCGTTTGCTCGCATGGCGTTGTTATTCATCTTGTTACACCCACACAGAGAACAGCGCTCGCTCATTAGCAGGGTTGTGTATATAATGCGGCAAACTTGATCTAGCTCAATTATGATATGCAACTCTCACTCACTGGTTATTGGCAACTTTCCCCGCTTACCGATCTCTCTATTCCACAAGATGATCTCTGCTTTCCCGCGCCACTGAGCGAGATTTTACCTGCTTCCCTCTCTGAGCAAGCCATTGCGGGGCAAGAATGGCACTTGATGCACGACATCGAAGTGGATGACAGTTTGCTGGCTTATCCTGCGGTTGAGATGGTGCTGGCTGGAGTGGATTACCATGCCGAAGTGCGCTTAAACGGCATTGCTTTGTTTGATTGTGATAAAAGTCAGTTTGAGTATCGCAAAGATATTCGTCCTTATCTGCAACATGGACGTAATCGCTTTGAAATTCTTTTTCTCGAAGAGGAAGAAGAATTGCTGTTTGAAGAAGACAGACTGGCATTGTGCGAGTTAGGGGCAAATGCCTATCAACCAAGTGACGAAAGAATGGGGATCTGGCGAGAGCCGTATTTGCAGTTTATCCGCCACGTTCGTCTTGATCGCGTGACGACCGAGCAAATCTGGCACCATGGTGGTGGGTGTGAATTTAAAGTGGATCTCTACTATCAAACCTACGCATCAGGTTTGATTTCAGCTTCAGTCAAGTTTGATGGCCGCCGCTACAGTATTCCTCTGGATCTGCGCAGCGATCATGCCAGTGCTTTATTTCAAATTGACGCCCCCAGCCCAGCAACACCATATCAATTAGAGATTGAGCTTGATGGTCAAACGCTGAGCGCCCCCGTTGTGCTCGATGAGGCGATTTCGGTCACCCACTTTATCCGCTAGTTACCTTATAAATGGCAAATCATCACCACTTCACAAGCGTCATGTCCGGTTTGCCCGAGTGGCGCTTGCAGATGTTCAAATCCGAGCTTTTCATAAAGGGCAATGGCTTCTTTCAAGCAGGCGGTCGTTTCTAGGTAACAGCGTTGATAACCCATCTTTTTCGCGGTGCTGCGGCTGAGCGATACGATCTGTTTGGCTAGACCCTGCCCACGGCAAATGGGTAGGAAGTACATTTTTTGTAACTCGCAGACACCTTCGACCCCTGCTAGCGCAGAAAAGCCACCGCCACCGACGATCTTCCCTTGATGTTCCACTACCCAATAGGCGGCATTTGCTTGTGAGTAGATGCTAAAAAGATCGTCTAGGGTTGGGTCGGCAACACTGTAGCCTTTATCGGCGGTTAACCCATACTCCGCCGAGACTTGACGAATCACATTGGCGATTGAGGCGTTGTCTTCAACGGTGATAGGGCGCAAGACAAAGTCCATTTTTTCTGACATAAGACCATTCGTATTTCAAATTATGATGGTCAAAACTATAGAGTCATTACACGGTTGGGTGCAAACAAAAACTGTGCGAATCGAGGGTTTGTTTTGCCGCGCTGTGGCGCAACCAAACCTTCTCATGGAAGTAGTACACTACGGTGTTAATAGACGGTTCGAGTAATGCCATCACCCCACCGACAAACGCATCACCTGTTAACAAGTAAACCACGCTAAACGCCACGCTGAAATGTACGGTAGCAAAACTGGCGGTCTTGATTTTCGTCATCCACTGACGCGCTTTGAGCGCTGGCACGGTAGACCATGCTTTTTCATGGAAGTAAAACGCAATGGTATTGACCGCAGGTTCAATCATCGCTATCAAACTGCCGATGAGGATATCGCCCGTTAAGACGAAGGCAACAGTGAAAGCGACCGTAAAATGAAGTGCTGCAAAGGTAATGGTCTTTTTCATAATCTTATCTCTCATGATGCGTTTGGCTCGTTTTGCCACTGGTGACAGTATCATGGGAAAATTACGAAAGTTAAAATCGATTAATCGTATAACTACAATAGTTTTTAGCTATTAAAAAGGCAGCGATAACGCTGCCTTTCGTTTTATGAAGCTAACTGGAATTACAGTGCCGCGATGGTCGCTTTTTGCTCTTCAAGTTTTGCCAAGGTTTCTTGGTAGCCTTCCAGCTTCTCACGCTCTTTCGCGATAACCGCTTCAGGGGCTTTGGCGACGAAACCTTCGTTACCCAGCTTACCTTCGATACGCTTGATTTCACCTTGCGTCTTCGCCACTTCTTTATCCAAACGAGCAAGCTCAGCATCTTTGTCGATCAGGCCCGCCATTGGGATCATCAGCTCAGATTTCGCCACAAGTGCTGTTGCGCAGGCTGGCGTTTCTTCGCCCGCCGCCAACACACGAACCGACTCAAGTTTGGCTAGAGAAATCAGTACTTGCTTGTTCGCTTCTAGGCGCGCTGCATCTTTTTCGTCCGCTTTTAGCATCACTTCCAGCGGTTTACCTGGGTTGATGTCGTATTCAGCACGTAGGTTACGGATGCTAGTGATGAACGCTTTCACCCATTCGATGTCGTCTAGCGCTTCTTGGTTGAAGTTGGCTTCATCGTATTGAGGCAGTGCTTGCAGCATGATGGTCTCGCCTTCCACACCGTCTACTAGTGGCTTGATGCTTTGCCAGATCGTTTCGGTGATGTAAGGAATCACTGGGTGAGCGAGACGTAGCGTCTTCTCAAGCACAGTGATTAGGGTACGACGAGTCCCGCGTTGTTGCGCTTCAGTGCCTTTCCATAGAACGGGTTTAGTCAGCTCTAGGTACCAGTCACAGAATTGGTTCCAGATGAACTCGTAAAGCGTGTTTGCCGCCATATCGAGACGGAAGTTGTCGATATGGTTGTTGAATGCTTTCGCTGCCAGTTCAAACTGAGACTCGATCCATTTGTCCGCTAGTGAGTATTCAATCTCACCTGCGCCAAAGCCACAATCTTGCTCTTCTGTGTTCATCATTACGTAACGGCTTGCGTTCCATAGCTTGTTACAGAAGTTACGGTAACCTTCAAGACGCTTCATATCCCAGTTGATATCGCGACCTGTTGATGCCATTGCTGCAAGGGTGAAACGTAGCGCGTCAGTACCGTAGGCTTCGATACCGTTTTCAAACGTCTTACGCGTGTTCTTCTCGATCTTCGCGGCAAGTTGAGGTTGCATCATGTTGCCACAACGCTTTTCCACCAGAGACTCTAGGTCGATACCATCGATCATATCGATTGGGTCAAGGACGTTACCTTTTGACTTCGACATCTTGTCGCCGTTTTCGTCGCGGATCAGACCAGTAACATAAACGGTTTTGAATGGCACTTGTGGCTTGCCGTTTTCGTCTTTGACGAAGTGCATGGTCATCATGATCATGCGCGCAACCCAGAAGAAGATGATGTCAAAGCCCGTTACTAGCACGTCTGATGGGTGGAAGACTTTCAGATCGTCCGTTTGCTCCGGCCAGCCTTGAGTGCCGAACGTCCATAGTGCAGAAGAGAACCAGGTATCCAGTACGTCTTCGTCTTGGTGCAGTTCAATCACAGACTCTAGGTTGTTGTTCTTGCGAACCTCTTCTTCGCTGCGACCGACGTAAACATTGCCTTGGTTGTCGTACCAAGCAGGGATACGGTGACCCCACCAAAGTTGACGAGAGATACACCAATCTTGAACGTCACGCATCCAAGAGAAGTACATGTTTTCGTATTGCTTAGGTACGAACTGGATGTCGCCGTTTTCTACGGCTTCAACCGCGGTTTTCGCTAGCGGTGCAGTACGCACGTACCATTGGTCAGTCAGCATTGGTTCGATAACCACGCCACCGCGGTCGCCGTAAGGCACTTGTAGATCGTGATCTTTGACTTCTTCAAGCAGACCTAGCTCATCGAATTCCGCCACGATCGCTTTACGCGCAGCAAAACGCTCCATACCGCGGTATTTAGCGGGTAGCTCTGTGCTGTAAGCATCGCTTGCTTCGCCGTTGGTGTTGAATACTTCAGCCGCGTCACGGATGTTGGCGTCAAACGTCAGAATGTTGATCATTGGTAGCTGGTGGCGCTTACCCACTTCATAGTCGTTGAAGTCGTGCGCTGGGGTGATTTTCACACAACCAGTCCCTTTTTCCATGTCTGCGTGCTCATCGCCCACGATTGGGATGCGACGGTCAACTAGTGGAAGGATGATGTCTTTACCGATCAGATCTTGGTAACGTGGATCTTCTGGGTTCACCGCCACACCAGTATCGCCTAGCATGGTTTCAGGACGAGTCGTCGCAACAACGATGTAGTCTTTGCCATCCGCTGTTTTCACGCCATCAGCTAGCGGGTAGCGGAAGTGCCACATGTGGCCTTTGGTGTCTTTGTTTTCAACTTCTAGATCAGAAATTGCTGTGTGTAGCTTTGGATCCCAGTTAACTAGGCGCTTACCGCGGTAGATGAGGTCATCTTCGTATAGGCGCACGAAGACTTCTTGAACGGCATTAGACAGACCATCATCCATGGTGAAGCGTTCACGATCCCAGTCTACTGATGCGCCAAGGCGACGTAGCTGTTTAGTGATGGTGCCACCAGATTCGCCTTTCCATTCCCAGATTTTGTCGATGAAGGCTTCACGACCGTAATCGTGTTTAGTTTTGCCTTCTTCTGCGGCGATCTTACGCTCAACAACCATCTGAGTAGCGATACCTGCGTGGTCAGTACCGACTTGCCAAAGGGTATTTTTACCCTTCATACGCTCACAACGGATAAGTGTATCCATGATCGTGTCTTGGAACGCGTGGCCCATATGTAGGCTACCAGTGACGTTCGGTGGTGGGATCATGATGCTGTAGGCTTCTTTAGTCGTGTCGCCGTGTGGCTTAAAGTAGCCTTGCTCTTCCCAAGTCTGATACAGATCTTGTTCGATTGAAGTTGGGTTGTATGTTTTTTCCATGGGAGCTTAATCTGGTTAATGGTAAATCTAGGTCAATCTCTATAAGTGAACTCTCTAGTAGGAGAGCTTAACTATAAGGATTGACCGCTAGTTGTGTTCAATTTCGACGGTGTGCAGTTGGTAACCGGCTTGACGGTAGATTTTATACCTTTCTCGTGCGAGCTGTTTAGCTTTTTCTTCGCAAGGGACGAAGTCTACCACCTCAGCAAACTTGTTCGCAAAGGTTGTCTCATTTTTCGCCAAATTTATCACCAGTTGGCGATTCCAGCTAGGTTTTACGCCTTGATGGCCTATCTCAATATTGGTGGCGTATTTTGGACCTTCACCGACCAAATTATGCGCGACAAATTGAGCGGGTTCGACTTGCCAAAAGTATTCTGCAATTTGCTCTGCGTGACGTTTACTTTCTCCGTTGAGATACACCTTTGCGCCTTGCTTGGCAAAATGGTGGGCAAGGAACACCACATAGTGAGCAAAACCTTCTGGCGTTGCTTGCGGGGTGTTTTCTCGGACAATGTAAAATGTAGCTCTTTGCATGGCTTATTAGTCTCTTTGGCGATGAAAAAAAGGGCCTAGCGGCCCTTTTTACATTGACTTGAATTATTCTTCAGTCTCTTGGCCACTGCGATTTAGCAGGAATTGGACCAGCATAGAGACAGGACGACCTGTCGACCCTTTGGCTGCGCCAGACTTCCATGCTGTGCCTGCGATGTCTAGGTGTGCCCAGTTGTATTTCTTAGCAAATTTAGACAAGAAGCATGCTGCAGTGATGGTACCACCAGGACGGCCACCAATGTTTGCCATGTCGGCAAATGGGCTCTTTAGCTGTTCATGGTATTCATCCGCCATTGGTAGGCGCCAAGCACGATCGCTAGATTGTTCAGAAGCATTGACGAGCTCATGAGCAAGAGGGTTGTGGTTAGACAGAACACCAGTAATGTGGTGACCCAGTGCAATAACACAAGCGCCAGTGAGCGTCGCAACGTCAACCACGCAGTCTGGTTCAAAACGCTCAACGTAAGTCAGTGCGTCACACAGTACCAAACGACCTTCTGCATCGGTATTGAGTACTTCTACGGTTTGACCTGACATGGTCGTTAGGATATCACCTGGACGGTAAGCGTTGCTGCCAGGCATGTTTTCACAACCAGCAAGCACGCCAATCACGTTGATAGGGAGGTTCAGTTTTGCCAGCGCTTTCATCGTGCCGAAAACAGAGGCTGCGCCACACATGTCATACTTCATCTCATCCATGCCTTCGCCTGGTTTCAGTGAAATACCGCCTGAATCAAATGTGAGACCTTTACCCACCAGAACGATAGGTTTCGCGGTCGAGTCTGGGTTACCTTTATACTCGATCACCGACATCATCGATTCATTTTTTGAACCGCGCCCTACTGCTAGGTAGGAGTGCATACCCAGTTTTTCCATCTCTTGCTCACCAATGATTTTGGTGGTGATGGTGTCGTAGTCATCCGCTAAGCGACGTGCTTGAGAGGCAAGGTAAGCTGGGTTTGCAATGTTTGGTGGCATATTGCCAAGGTCTTTAGAGGCTTTAACACCAGATGCGATAGCAAGGCCATGAGTGATCGCTTTTTCGCCAAGGTTAAGTTCACGGCGTGTTGGAACGTTGAAGACAAGCTTACGCAGTGGGCGACGCGTTTCTGGCTTCACGCTCTTAAACTGATCAAAGGTGTAAAGACCGTCTTTCGTCGCTTCAACCGCTTGGCGTACTTTCCAATACGTGTCGCGACCTTTAACGTGCAGTTCAGTTAAGAAGCATACCGCTTCCATAGAGCCTGTTTCGTTAAGAGTATTGATGGTTTTTTGAATGATCTCTTTATATTGGCGTTCACCAAGCTCACGCTCTTTACCACAACCAACCAAAAGAACACGTTCTGAAAGTACACCTGGAACTTGATGCAGCAGTAGCATCTGACCTGGTTTACCTTCTAGATCACCACGGCGAAGTAATGAACTGATGTAACCGTCACTGATTTTATCGAGCTGTTCGGCTACTGGAGAAAGGCGACGTGGTTCAAACACACCAACAACGATACATGCACTGCGTTGTTTCTCTGGACTGCCACTTTTTACACTGAACTCCATGCGTACTCCTACATCCTGAAGACAAATAGTTCTAAATGTTAGATAATGACCGCTTACTTGTTGAATTCTATTCTCGGTCTACTCTGTAAGTTACAGATTAACATTTAGTCAGTTTTTTTGAAAAATAAAAGGTTCAACGGGAAATTATAGTGATTCGACCAAAAAAACAAGTTTTGTATAGGTAATTTCAGCGTGATTATTGTTAGATATTTGATCCGCGAAACACTCAAGAGCCAATTTGCGATCTTTTTCGTACTTTTTTTGGTGTTTCTCAGCCAGCAGTTCATCAGTGTGTTAGCGGATGCGTCGGATGGCGATATTCCGGCCAGTTTGATCATGTCCATTGTTGCACTGAATATGCCGTCAATGGGCTTATTGATGTTACCTCTAAGCCTCTATATTGGTATTTTGATTACCTTTGGTCGTCTCTACGCGGAAAGTGAAATCGTGGTGATGAATGCCACGGGTATTGGCAATAAGTTCCTCGTTCAAGCTGCCTTGTATCTCGCGGTGATGACTTCAGGAATTGCCGCCTTTAACTCGTTGTGGCTTTCTCCGTGGTCAATGGACCGTGTTGAGCAACTTACCGAACAGGTGGCGGCAGAAAATAGTGTCGATTTATTGAAAAAAGGCCAATTTCAGTTCACGCCTGATCGCTCTTCGGTGGTGTTCATCGACGATATCAAAGACAAGCAACTCTCCAACGTGTTTATCGCTCAGCTCATACCTAGAGATTCAATTTTGCCGAGTGTGATGTTTGCCAATTCTGGTGAGGTAAAAGAACTGTCGGATGGCCGCCAGATTATCTCAATGAAGCAAGGTACGCGCTACGAGGGGGTACCAACGCGAGTTGAGTATATGGTGACCGAGTTTGAGCAGTATGACGGCTTAATTGGCCAACGATCAGTGAAACAAAAGGGAAGGGATTGGGATGCGATATCGACCTTGGAGCTGATTGGTCATCCGGATCGTGAAGCGCAAGCAGAACTTCAATGGCGAGTGTCGTTGTTTGTCTGTATTCCTCTACTCACTATGCTGGTGATTCCATTATCTGCCGTGAACCCACGTCAGGGACGGTTCGCCAAAATGGGACCTGCGATTCTCATCTACCTTGCTTACTTCTTGTCGATCAGTGCGACGAAATCTGCGTTGGAAGAGGGGGATATCTCGGTCTCCATCGGCATGTGGCCAATTAACGGTTTGCTACTGCTGGTGGCGATTATGGCGAACTTTATGGACAGCGTTGCCGTTAGACGAATCAAAGATAATTTTAGAAAGAAGAGGCTAGCGTAAATCGTGTTTAAAATTTTAGACCTTTACATCGGTAGAACGATTGTTGCGACGACTTCATTGGTACTGGTTACCTTTGTAGGGCTTTCTGGAATTATTAAGTATGTTGAGCAATTACGTAAAGTGGGCAGAGGTGCGTATGACCTCTTGCATGCGCTGTACTTTGTTTTATTGAGCATTCCTCGCGATATCGAAATGTTTTTCCCGATGGCGGCGCTTTTAGGGGCATTGATCGGGCTTGGGATGCTGGCCTCTAGTTCTGAACTTGTGGTGATGCAAGCCGCGGGTTTCTCAAAATTGGATATCGGCATATCGGTACTTAAAACCGCGGTTCCTTTGATGCTCGTTGTCATGGCTCTAGGACAATGGGGAGCGCCAGAAGCGCAGAAAATGGCCCGCGATTTGCGTTCATTTGCCTTATCTGGCGGTAGCATCGTTTCCGTGCGCAGTGGGGTCTGGGCCAAAGATGCTAATGACTTTATCTTTATCGGCAAGGTCGATGAAGATAGACTCTATGGACTGAACATGTGGAAGTTTGACCAGAATAAGAAGCTACAGTCAGTGATTTTTGCCGAAGAGGTGGATTACCAACAAGACAATCGCTGGTTAATGCGTTATGTCCAAGTCACCGACATGCAAGATGAAAAAATCATCCGCAAACATGCACTAGAACAAATGGTATGGGAAACGTCATTGGCGCCCGATAAGCTAGCCGTGGTGACCGTTAAGCCTGAAGAACTGTCGTTAAGTGGCTTGTATGACTATGTGTCTTATTTAAAGGCCTCTGAACAAGATGCGTCACGCTATGAACTGGCGTTTTGGCGTAAACTGACTCAACCGATTTCAATTGCGGTGATGATGTTGATGGCGCTGTCATTTGTGTTTGGTCCGCTTCGCAGTGTCACCATGGGGGCGAGAGTGATCTCGGGTGTGATTGCTGGCTTTGCTTTTTACATATCCAGCGAGTTCTTTGGTCCTTTGACGTTGGTGTATGGTATTCCACCAGTGTTTGGCGCAGTGGCCCCAAGCATTGTGTTCTTTGTTGTCGCAGTGATGTTGTTGAACCGAAAACTGCAATAAGTAGTGGGATTTACTCGCGAAAGAAAATGGAAGGCATTATGCCTTCCATTTTTTATGGTCTCTTTAATATGAGCGCTGAACTTGTCCGACTTGGGGTTATCTCACTTTAGGGAGTAAAACGACTTCCGTTTTGGCCCAGATGTCGTGAAAGCCTCTTTTCTTCGGATCGATTGGCACGGTGAAGTTTGCTAAGCCAAACGCAGAAGTAGCAATACGAATCAACGCCTGAGTGGCGGATATCATGGAGCCATCGTGGTTACGAACTTGAATCTTCCACGCACGCATCCCAAGTGTTTGTCCTGCTTTGGTCCAAAAGAACACCAAGAAGTACACCCAAACACCGGCTAAATAAAGAGTAAAGAGAGGGCTAATGACAGGATGACGGCTTAGCAAATCCGCTGCGTCGACATATTCACCATAGCTAATCAGCCCTGTGCCATTAAGGGCAAACAGTATGGCCATTACGACACCCGCTGCCATCATTTCTAACGCGAGAATAATTAGAGAATCATAAAAAAGTGCAGCCAGACGGCGAAATAGGCCAGCTGGCGGTAGTGTTGTTGTAGTCATAAATCGATCACTTACCATTCAAATTGTGCGTCAGGATATAGATTCAACCGTATGAAGAAAAGAGAGCTAGAGCACACTGTGTTCATTTGTGGCGAAAACTTAGGCAAACGGTAATTATTTCAATCTTTTGCTCTTGCACAACCGAAAAGCTTACGTATAATGCCAAGCATCGAAAGGCAATAGCCTAAAGATGCCGGTGTGGTGAAATTGGTATACACGACGGATTCAAAATCCGTTTCCTTCGGGAGTGGCGGTTCAAGTCCGCCCACCGGTACCATACATAGAAAGGTCGCTTTTATAGCGGCCTTTCGTCGTTTTGGGGCTTTCAATAACGATTCCTTTTTCCATGTTTCCTCCCTCCGTACTGCATTCTCTCTATACTATTATTCACTCGTGTGTAACGTTCAGTGTTCAATCAAGCTGATGTTGTGACGATTGCGTTCATCTTTTGGCTCTCTGGGCTATCAAAAAAATGAAATGTCTTAGGTTGATACAAAGCTGCGGGGAAGTGCCACTACGCAAACTATCTATATGGTGATCGCTGGAAGAGTTATTAGAACGATCAACAAAGTGTTCTGCGTTTCAGATGTCCCCGTTGCCCATGAGGCATGTGAAACATTGCCGTTGTAATACATGCTCACCATATCGCTTTGATAATTTTTTCTATTTATGTCGTTGGTCAGTAACGCTCAAAAAAGCAATGGAAATAATTTCAATCCATGCTAAATAATATTTGATTATGATGTCGTTGGTTATATTGATAGAAAGGTTTTTATCTATCTTATGGACGTAATTTTGCTTTGTCTTATTACCTAGTTGTTACTTTAATATTCGCTCCAAATAAACAAAGTTAAAATAGGGTTAATTGTCTAAAATGAGATTTTGTTCACGAACAATGCAACCGGTTGCGCTTTTTTGTGCGCGTATATTTTGCTACAGTTTTTAGGTCGGATTTTGAACAGGGTGAAATTGGCGATGAAAAAGATTTTGTTATGTTGCAGTGCTGGTATGTCAACCAGCATGCTCGTGAAGAAAATGGAGCAAGCTGCTGTTATTAAAGGGGTTGAGTGTAAGATTGACGCACTTTCGGTGAATGCATTTGATGAGGCGATCAAAGACTACGATGTTTGCCTGCTTGGCCCACAAGTGAGATTTCAGTTGGAAGAGCTACGTAAAACCGCAAACGAGTATGGTAAAAACATTGCGGCAATCTCTCCTCAAGCTTATGGAATGATGAAGGGTGATGAAGTTCTTCAGCAAGCACTCGATCTAATTAACTAGTTTTTTCTAAGATTAAAATGTGAGTAATTCAAGCTGTGTATTTTATATATGGCTAAGGATTGCTTTATCTAAAAATAAGGAAGGAATCTATGAAGCTTTATGATGCAATAATAGGTGTTGTAGAAAAATACATAGCACCAATTGCGGCAAAGGTTGGTAATCAACCCCATGTACGAGCAATGCGCGACGGTTTTATTGTCGCAATGCCTTTTATTATTGTGGGGAGTTTTATTCTCATCTTTGCTTTTCCCCCATTCTCAGAAGATACCACCAACGCATTTGGTCGTGTTTGGCTTGATTTTGCCACCACGCATTTTGATACCATTATGATGCCATTCAATATGTCGATGGGCATTATGACGATCTTTGTATCGCTTGGCGTGGCGTATAGCTTAGCCAAAGCGTATAAGATGGATGGGATCACCAGTGCGGTGCTGTCGCTCATGTCGTTTCTACTGGTGGCAGCGCCAGCAAAAGAAGGTGCACTCTCAATGTCGCACATGGGGGGCACTGGCATTTTCACCGCAGTGATGTGTGCATTCTTCTCGGTCGAGCTCTACCGCTTTATGAAAAAGCACAATATTACGATTCGTATGCCTGAGCAGGTACCGCCAGCAATTGCACGCTCTTTTGAAGTGTTACTTCCTGTGTTGGCAATTTTTATCACACTCTATCCGTTAAGCCTGTTTGTGCAAGCGCAATATGACATGCTCATCCCTGATGCGGTTATGGCCATGTTTAAACCATTAATCAGTGCATCCAATACATTACCAGCCATTATCGGGGCGTTGTTAGTGTGCCAATTACTTTGGTTCGCAGGTATTCATGGAGCGGCCATCGTGGTGGGCTTGTTGTCACCAATCTTCCTAACCAACATCAGTGCCAACATTGATGCATTTGTGGCAGGACAACCGATTCCGAACGTATTTACGCAACCATTCTGGGATTTCTACATCTTTATTGGTGGTTCGGGTGCCACATTGGCGCTGGTGATGCTGATGTCTTTTAGTCGCTCTGCACACTTAAAGAGTATCGGCCGTATGAGTGCGGTTCCTGGGTTATTCCAGATCAACGAACCAGTCATCTTTGGTAGCCCAGTGGTGATGAACCCAATCCTCTTCCTACCCTTTGTTTTTGCGCCAGTGATTAACGCCACTATCGCTTATTTCGCTGTGCAACTTGGCTTCGTTGGTATGGGGGTTGCGACCACACCTTGGACAACGCCAGCCATTATCGGTGCCTCGTGGGGGAGTGGCTGGACGTTTACGCCAATTTTACTCGTGGTCGGCTTGTTAATTCTCGATCTCTTCATCTACCTGCCTTTCTTCAAGATGTTTGAAAAACAAGTTCTTGAGCAAGAGAAATCGGTTGATGTGGTCCCTGAACAACAGCATGTGAGTGGTCAAGGTGTAACAGCTTAATTGACATTGTTGAGGCTGTCTGCGGGCAGCCTCTTCCCGAGGAGAGAGAAATGGAACAAGAACTGGTTGTTATGGAAATTATTTGCAATGCAGGTGAGGCGAGAAGCCTTTGTTTTGAAGCATTGCGCCAATCTCGAGAACAGAACTTTAGTGTGGCTGAAGAAAAGCTGCAGCAAGCCAAAGAATGTTTGAACAAAGCCCATTTAGTACAAACGCAACTGATAGAAGAGGACCAAGGTGAGGGTAAAGTGCCGATGACGCTGGTCATGGTTCACGCGCAAGATCACTTAATGACTACCATCCTCGCTCAGGAACTGGCATCAGAAATGGTTGCATTGCACAAACAATTGGCTGGATAAGTAAGGATTCATCATGTCTAGAGATGGAATAAAACTGGCCATTATTGGTGGTGGAAGCAGTTACACGCCTGAGTTGGTGGAAGGAGTATTAAAGCGACTGGATTATTTACCGGTTAAGCAAATGCATTTTGTTGACATTGAATCAGGCGCCGAGAAATTAGACATCATTCGCCGCCTTGCACAGCGTATGGTCGACAAGGTAGGTGCGGATATCGAAATCAAAGCAGGGTTTGATCGCAGAGAAGCTATCGCGGGCGCGGATTTTGTGATGACGCAATTTCGTGTGGGTGGTCTTGCCGCTCGTGCAAGTGATGAGCGGATCCCGCTGAAATATGATGTCATTGGCCAAGAAACGACGGGACCTGGTGGTTTTGCGAAAGCACTGCGCACGATTCCGGTTATTTTGGATATCTGTAAAGATATTGAGGAGCTCTCTCCCAATGCGTGGATGCTCAACTTTACCAACCCAGCAGGTTTAGTATCCGAAGCCGTCAGCAAATACTCTAAAGTGAAGAGCATTGGTCTGTGTAACGTCCCGGTTTCTATGCAAATGATGATTGCCGAGATGATGGAATGCGAACCCAAAGAGTTGCAGTTAGAGTTCGCGGGATTGAACCATTTGGTCTGGGTGCATAAAGCGTGGTTGGATGGTCAAGATATTACGGATGTCGTTCTAGAAAAGGTTGGCGATGGCGCGAACTTCAGCATGAAAAATATCTGGGAAGAGCCCTGGGACCCGGACTTTTTGAAAGCATTGGGTGCGATTCCTTGTCCTTATCATCGTTATTTTTATCAAACCGACGCAATGCTAGCGGAAGAAAAACAAAGCTCTGAAGAAAAAGGCACTCGCGCAGAGCAGGTGATGGAAACAGAAAAGGCGTTGTTTAATCTCTATCAAGATCCAACGCTTGATCAAAAACCGCAAGAGTTAGAGCAGCGGGGTGGTGCGTACTATTCAGATGCGTCTCTCAACTTGGTTGATGCTATCTACAACAATCGAAATGGTATTCACGTGGTTAACGTTCTTAATCGTGGCGCTATCAGTACATTGCCAGATGATGCTGTGATTGAATGTAGTGCCGTTGTTGGCAGCTGGGGAGCCAAACCGATTGCAGTAGGTACCCTATCGCCTAAAGTAAGTGGGTTGCTACATCAAGTGAAAGCCTACGAACAACTGGCGATTGAAGCCGCTGTTCATGGCGATTACCACCAAGCGTTGATGGCGTTAGCAAGCAACCCATTAGTGCCCGATATTGGTCGAGCTAAGGCAATTCTGGACGATATTCTTCGTGAAAACGCGCAATATCTCCCGCAGTTTAAGTTAACGTCGCTTTAGGCACTTAAACGAAAGGCCCTCAAACAAAAGGTGAATCCTAAGATGAAAGTTATTTTTAACGCTGATGATTTCGGTTTGACGCAGGGTGTCAATGATGGCATCGCGAAAGCGCATTTGGAAGGCGTCGTCCGGTCCACGACCATGATGGTTGGTATGCCAGCAGAAAAACATGCGGTTGAACTGGCCAATCAGTTGCCAGAGTTAAAAGTTGGCCTTCATCTTAGGTTCACAGCTGGTAGGCCATTAACAGAAGAAACCAACTTGTGTGATCCTAATGGCGAGTTTACTCGTTACAGCGATTTTTGGCAGAGACGAGATTACGATCCCATTGCAATACATGATGAGGCGATGGCTCAAGTTGAGCACTTCCTTGCTTTAGGTCTAACTCTTAGTCACATAGACAGTCATCATCATGCACACACGCATCCGCAGTTTGAATCGGTCATCTATGATATCGCCAAAGCCTATCATGTACCTTTGCGCAGCACAGGAATGGCAGGTGAGGAAGAGTTTGGCTGTCGCTATTACTTTACGGACCATTTTTACGATGAACGTGTTGAGCACGATTCGCTGGTGGAACATCTGGTTTCCTTAAAAGGCAAATACGATCTCGTTGAAGTGATGTGTCACCCTGCATTGGTTGATAGTGCGTTGGAGCGCTGTAGTGGTTATGCAAAGCAAAGAGAGGAAGAGCTTGCTGTGTTAACCAGTAAAGAATTACGTCTAAGTCTGCAAAAGCATGATATCGAAATCACGGATTATTCTGAGTTAATTTTTGCACCGTTGCATAGCTGTGTATGATTAAGACTGTCAGCAACGTCCCCTTAGTCACCTTACGAGTTGCTGGCAGTCACTTTATAGAAAGCGCTAAATCGCATTATAGATAGGCAGAGAAATGGCAAGAATAAAAGACGTAGCAGAACTTGCTGGCGTTAACCGTTCAACGGTTTCGAGAATCATCAATGGTGAAGGAAAATTCAAGGAAGAGACCAGACAAAAAGTGGAATGGGCGATGGCGCAACTTAACTACCGCCCAAGTGCCATTGCGCGCTCTCTGGCCACCTCATCGTCAAACATGATGGGGTTGCTTGTCACTTACTATACAGGTGGTTTCTTTGGCGAAATGATGGATCGCGTTCAAACCGAATTAGATCTTCACAATAAGTTCTTAATTACTGCTCAAGGTCATCATTCTGCGCAAGGGGAGAAGAATGCGATTCAACGTTTTCATGATCTACGTTGTGATGGCTACGTGCTGCACAGTCGCTATCTTTCGGATGATGATTTACGCGCACTAGCACAGCAAGATACGCCATTTGTGCTGTTAGATAGATATGTAGAAGGGCTGGAAGAACGATGCATTACGTTTGATCATCGAGGTGCGAGTGTGCTTGCCGTCAATCATCTCATAGAGCAAGGACATCGAAAGATTGGGTGCATTACTGGTCCGGCGCAACGCTATAACAGCCAGTTAAGAAAACAAGGTTATCTAGACGCCATGAGTTCATTGGGAGTAGGTGATTTGGAACTCTTATGTGCGGAAGGCGACTATGGAAGAAAAAGTGGCTACAAAGCAATGGAGACCCTGCTAGCGCATCACGCCGATTTAACGGCGGTCTTTTCATGCAGTGAAGAAATGACCATTGGGGCGATGCAATACTTGCATGAAAAGCGTATTTCCGTTCCAGAATCTATTTCGTTAGTTAGCTTTGATAGTGTCGATCTCTGTGAAAGCCTTTATCCGACGGTCACAGCTGTTCATTTCCCCATTAGTGAAATGGCGGAAGTGGCAGTTCAAACCCTAGTGAGTCTGACCAAAGGGCAGATCATTACCACCCCCGCAAGTTTCAGTCCAGTTCTGAAAAAACGTAACGCAGATCGAGTGATATCGTAACTAATCAACCTGCAGTAAGTTGATTTGTCGGCTATCTTTTAATAGAAATAACAGGAGATGGCCAATGTATCAACTTACCCCTTATTTATTCTTTGCTGGGCGTTGCGCCGAAGCTCTCGATTTCTATCATCAGTGTTTTGACGGAAAGATAACCAATATTCGTCTATTTAAAGATGCACCTCAGCAGATGGATGGCGTTGTGCCAGATTGGATTATGCATGCTGAGTTTGAAGCTCCGGGGTTGAAACTCATGTTATCCGATGGCGTCGTTGCAAAGGAGTTGCATGGGAACAATATAGCCTTATCTATCGTGGTAAATAAACTGGACACGCAGTTAAAACTGTTTGATCGCCTTGCTCAAGATGGCCGCGTCATGTTACCTCTCGCGGATTCATTTATGGGCACTCGGTTTGGAAAAGTAGAAGACAAGTTTGGGATTCGCTGGATGATTCACTGTAAACTCACAAATTGATTGTGATTGAAAATGTGAATTGTTATTGATGAATTAATTGACAAAATGCACTAAAATTTCGCCTTTGTTTTGGAAATTTTGGTATTTACGAGAAGTGGCAACTATCAAAATTACAGTAGATCGTATTCAGCCTGGATTACATATACGTCTGCCGTTGAAGTGGAACGAGCATCCTTTTCTTTTTAATAGCTTTAAGATTAAAGACCAGGAACAAGTGGAAATGATCCGCCACTTGGGCGTTAAATATGTGTTTCTTAATGTCAATCAAAGTGACACACAGCCCCTGCCTGCCAATCAGAGAAGCGTTAGTGAACTTGACGCTCAGTCAGAGAAATTGGATGGTGAAACCAAAAAGCTTTGGGATGAAAAGCAAAAGCGTATAGAAAAGCTCAGTTCTTATCGCCGACGTGTGATTCAGTGCGAGAAAGAGTTTGAACGTTCTTTGGCTAGAATGCGCTCTGTGATGACAAAAATTCGCAATCGACCAACCGATGCGGTAGAGGAAGCTAAACAACTCATCGACGACATTGTTGAAAAGCTGATGAGCGATGATAATGTCACTCTTCATCTTATGAATGGAAAAAGTGAGTTTGAAGATATCTACTTTCATTCGTTAAACGTCTCCGTCATCGCCATGATGATAGGAAAGGCGAAAGGCTATAAGGCTGAGCAGTTGAAAGAGCTGTCTTTTGCCGCTTTATTTCATGATATTGGCAAAATAAAAATTCCTTCAGCGATTGTTCGTAAGCAGACGCCTTTAACCGAACCTGAATTTAACTATCTTAAGCTACACACGAAATATGGGTTGGACCTAGCCAATACAGTGGAAGGGTTCCCAGAAAGTGCGAAGAAAGTAATTCTGCAGCATCACGAGCTTAATGACGGCTCAGGATACCCTGACGGTCTCAAAGGTGATCAAATAGATGAGTTAACTCAAGTTATTGCGGTTGCAAACGCGTTTGATAACTTATGTCACCATAATATTCCTGCGGAACAAAAGATCCCTTATACCGCTCTCTCTCATCTATACAAGAACTGTAAGCATCTCTATAACGTAGAAAACCTCAATATACTGATCAAGTTTATGGGGGTTTTCCCTCCGGGAACGGTTGTACAACTTTCCAATAATATGGTCGGGCTGGTCATTTCCGTTAATGCGGCACATCTACTGTATCCCAATGTTTTGATGTACGACCCAGCAGTACCAAGAACTCAGGCGCCCATCATCGATTTGGCGGACAAAGATATAAAGATAGTCAGCGCAATTCATCCTAATAAGTTACCTGACAAAGTGAGAGAGTACTTAAACCCTCGCTCACGAATTTCTTATTTCTTCGATAGCGATGATTAGTTATCCACAGGATTTTGTGAATATCTTCTGTATAGCCTGAATATAAAATACAAGCAAATAAGCGCTTGAGTGAAATGTGTTCACTTGAGCGTTTTTTTAATAAAAAAACTATTTTTTTGCTTGCTAAGAAAAACGTCTTCCCTATAATGCGCATCCACCGACACGGCAGACAGCGTAAGGCTTCGGCGAGGTCGGGTGAGGTAAAAGTTTCTGAGAAAATAAATTTGAAAAAGTGTTTGACTCTTCAAATTAACTCGCTAGAATTCACCTCCGCTTTGAGAGAAAAACTTCTTGAGAAGCAAGCTCTTTAACAATATAAACCTATCAATCTGTGTGGGCACTCGTTGATGATAATCCAAAAGATTTATCAATGAACTGAGTGACCAAAACGATACTAAGTATCGGCACAGTCAATTTATTCAGTATTCATTGAGCCGAAGCGAAAGCTTCAAAAAACTTTTAATTGAAGAGTTTGATCATGGCTCAGATTGAACGCTGGCGGCAGGCCTAACACATGCAAGTCGAGCGGCAGCACAGA
>NZ_JAKGCY010000014.1:0-99103 GCF_021852965.1 Vibrio floridensis
AGTTCATTGATAAATCTTTTGGATTATCATCAACGAGTGCCCACACAGATTGATAGGTTTATATTGTTAAAGAGCTTTCTGATAACTTAGCGACTTAAGCGCTGCCTCATCAGAGGGTGCGTATCTTACAACGCTAATTTTGATAGTCAAGAAGTTTTTTAATTTCTTTTTCTCAACCTGACTCGCTGCGTGACTTCCGTCTCACTCCGTGTCAGTGAGGCGGCATTATAGGGACTTCTTTTCAGCGCGCAATACTTTTTTTAAACTTTTCTTTCAACCGCTCAACAAATCATCAGAATGGGCTTTTTTGCATATATTTTCAGCACATTTGAATCTCATCACAGCATTAGATTGGAAAAAGAACGCACATAAACTTAAGATTTGTGTGTCTATTTTGTTAATAGGCATCCATTTTATCTGTACCCTAAATGTAGTAATCCAGTATGACGTTAAAAAAACTTATTGCGAGTGCCGCTCTGGCTATTCTGGGTGGGTTCCTTTTTTCTCAGCTTGCTCTATCTTCAGCTGTTAGTTTCGTTATTGGTGTAGTGCTTACCACTTTACTTTTTTCTTTTCTTAAGAGCGCACCTACTATAGATAACGAAGAACCCTCTGTTTCAACAAAAACGCTTTATGTGGGTAATCTGCCTTATAAAGCCAACGAGAGCCATGTCCGCGAACTCTTTGCTGAACATGGCGAGGTGTATGCGGTGCGTTTGATGAAAGACAAACGCACTGGGAAAAGAAGAGGTTTTGGTTTTGTTGTAATAGCAAGCGCTGATGCAGAGAATGCTATTAATGCTCTTAATGAAAAGGAATATGCTCAACGAACGCTCAAAGTCCGTATCGCGAATGAGATGAAGGCTTCTATAGAGGATACGGCTCTATAGTTTCAAACCCCATCTTTTGTAATGAATGGTTCAGCGCAGCTTCATCCCAAGGTTGCGCTGTACTAAATATCCTTTTCTGAGCAGATCCTGCCAATGCGTCTTCATGTTTTAGCAGATCTCTCACTCGTCTCGCAATCGCCTCACCGGAGTCCACGAGCAAAATGCCTTCCCCTAGCACGATCTGTATTTCTTCTTTTATTAACGGGAAATGAGTGCACCCCAACACAGCTACGTCAATTTTATTTACCATGGGGTCGAGAATGGATCTTAGTTCCGCGAGATCGACAGGTTTGCCTCTTAACTTTTCTTCCGCAATATCCACTAACCTTGTTGATCCTAGCAGCTCGACCTCCTTCTCTTTGGCAAAATCACGAATAAGGTCATGGGTGTATTGTCGAGTTACGGTAGCTGGTGTCGCAATAAGGCCAACAGCTTTGCTTGCCAATGATGATGCAGGCTTAATAGCGGGAACCACACCGACGACCGGAATAGATAGCACGTTTCTCAGTGTAGGAAGAACAATGGTACTGGCCGTGTTACAAGCAATGACGACCAGATCAATATCGAAATGGCGAGACATTTTTTCCACCAAGACTTCCACTCGGCTTAATAATGTTTGTGGAGAAAGCTCTCCATAAGGATAGGCTTGGTTATCAAATAAGTAGTAGTAGTTCACTTGAGGTAACAGCTTGTTCATTTCTTGAAAAACGGACAAGCCGCCTACGCCAGAATCAAAGACCAATACATTCGGTTGATTTGAACTTTTCACTCTCTTAAACCTACCTCGACCAAAACGTCCAAATCATACTCTCTCATGCTAATTTAGCAATGCTGCTCGATATCTTTGATAGGTGAAGCGGCCATCACTTTCCGTGGCTGTTAATTCCAACGAAATCTCCCCATCAAAGCAAGGTGCTCCAACAACCAAGGTATGAAACTCGCCATCTTCTCCACAAGGATCAACACCTGGAGGGAGCTCGGCGATTAAAGCTTTGTCATACCAACGTCCACACCATGACCCAGCCAGTTGATGACCATCCGTGGTTACGATCAACGTTTTAATACCACGATCAATAATTTCATTCGCTAGGTCATAACTCGGTTCCCCTAACAGCGGGAATACACACTCCCATCCGGCTGGTTCAATATAGCTTCGTCGGTAATCAGCAATGCCATTACAAAACATATCGCCAAATGCCACCGCATCGATCTCGATGCCAGATGATTTCAGTCTGGTCACAATGCGTTGTTGATACACCTCGTTTGACGGGAAGATTTGTGGCAAAGCAATTTTAATCAGCGGCAAATTGAGCAGTTGAGCCTGCATCTCAACCACTGCTAATGGGGTTGCCTGAAAAGGTACCTCATTATCTACGTATGTCGTATAGAGACCAACGACTTGATAGTCTGGATGCTCCATTAATCTCAATAAGGTCAGAGTGGAATCTTTGCCACTTGACCAACTAATAACAACTTTCTTTTTCATCACGCCCTCTGAAAAATAAAACCGCCCGAAGGCGGTTTTGAGAATGAGTTAGAACTGATACGTTAGATTCGCGAAGTATCTGCGCTCTGGAGCGTTGTAGTTCAATGTGGTTTGATACTTCTCGTTTGTTAGATTGTCTACTCGCACACGAACAACCAGATCAGGAGAAATCCAATACCCAACCGACGCATCCCACAAGCTTACCGATGGTAACTCATTCTTCGGATCGCTGACTTCTTTAGGATTACCCAACCTCTCCCCTGTATAGGTATAAGTCAGGTTAACGTCGAAATTCTCATACGAGGCATCCATCAACCACTTGTAGTTTTCATCTGCGCGTTTGGCCAATTTGTTCCCGCCAGAATCTTGGTGATCTTTAAATTCCGCGACAACCGTGTGATGAACAAACCAAGTATTGAAGTAACCCGTAATCTCAAGCCCTTTTAATGTTGCATCCACATTCTCTGGGTACCACCAAGGTGAGCCTTCGTACCAAATAATAAGGTTGTCGACATCATTGTCATACGCTGCAACATCCACGGTGAAGAGAGCAAACTCACCCGTATAGCCAATTTCTCGGCTCATCGCTTCTTCAGGTTTCAAATCTGGGTTATTGGTTAAGTCCGAATAACTCGGCGCTTTGAAAGAAGTACCAAACGTTGCCCTGACAGAATGAGACTCTGTGAGTTGATAGCGCGTTCCTAGTGACCATGTTCGATAATTATCGTAAGTGTCATGCTTGTCATTACGTACACTCCCCGTCACTTGTAAGTCGCCCAGTTGAAGGTCTGTAGAAAGATAAACACCAGTCGTGCTACGAGACTCTCCAGCTAGTTTGTCTGGATTGCCATAGCTTAAAGCATCATCATCAAGCTTTTCTCTGCGCCAATCTGCACCTGCGCCAATGGTAACGCCCTCTGATATCAAATACTGATTGAGGAATTGCAGGTTGGTTAACGCGATTTTCTTGACCGTTCCCGCGTTATCCTTGCCCTCAGCTTGTGAGTAGTTCAAGTTTTCAATCGCTTGCTGGTTGGCTCGTAAAGTCGAGCTTAGTCGGGAACCGCTATACTGAACATCCGCCGTGATACTTAGATTTTCAGAGTAACCGTAATTTTTACCCCATGAATCATATTCCGTTAAGCTGTCATACCAACGCACTGACGCTGAGCCGGACAATTCATCATTGAACGCTTGGGAATAGGAGGCAAAAAGATTCTGGCTCTCATACCCATAGTTCAAGCCAGTTTCTGGGTCCTTGATATCAAACCCTTCTGTCTCTTCAAAACCACCAGCAAGTTTCAGCACGCCACCATTAGCAAAAGCCCTAGTCGTTGAAAAGTTCGCTTCCTTCTGCGCGTCACTTCCCGCCCCTAGAGAGACGACGGAACCTTCACTCGATTCACTGGACGTTGTGATAACGTTAATCACACCAGCAATCGCATCGGAACCGTATAGAGCCCCACCAGGGCCTTTAATCACTTCTACTCTTTCAATAATGCCTACAGGTATATGGTTAAAGCTGATCCCGCCGGCTGCCGAGTTAATACGAACGCCATCAACTAAAAATAAGACTTGATTGCTATTAAAGCCACGAATGAATACGGAAGCTGAGTGACCACGACCACCACTTTGAGAAACTTCGATACCAGGAACTCGTTTTAGGATATCAAGCAAGGATTTCGCTTGCGTTTCTTCAATTTCTTGTTTTGAAATCACCGTCGTTGACGCGATGACTTCAGTAAGTGGCTGCTCAAAGCGGTTAGCTGTCACGACAACAGTGTCATTAGTTTGCACTTCTTGAGCGTGTAAATAAGAGATAGGGGTAAGCAGCGATGCCATGGCGATCGCTAAAAGAGACTTTTGCATATTGTAATCCTAAATCGCGTAAATCCTACCGAGCGTGAAGATAAGGCTTCCAGTGTTTGCTCAGTTGCTGGCAGGTATTCGGACTCAAGAGCTGTTAACCTACTCACCTGACTTCCCACACGATTCCGTCATGCAGTGTCTTATTAAGCTTTCGTTCTCTCTTACCGCTGCGCGTCAGTTCCGGATTCACACCGGATTCCCTTTTCAGCCATCTATACTTCCAGATAGCACCAGCTTGAAGCGCATACTATTAAGCGATTGATTATTTGTCCAGTTAGAATTGGCATAAGCTATATTTTTACACAGTAGTACTTATCAATTTCCCCTTGGCACTGGACAATGAACGGGGATTGAATAAAATCTGCGCTCTTTATCTCTAAAGCACCCGAAAGGTATGAATTCATGGCGACTCTTGATGTAAACCCACAACGCTATCAGCAACAGTTAGCAGAAAAAGTGCAACGCTTAACCGATATGTTCGCACCTTATCAAGCCCCTGAGCTGGAAGTGTTTGAGTCTCCAGAGCAGCACTACCGCATGCGCGCGGAGTTCCGCGTTTGGCATGAAGGGGAAGAGATGTACTACATCATGTTCAACCAAGAGACGCGTGAAAAATACCGTGTTGATCAATTCCCTGCGGCCAGTCGCTTGATCAACGATCTCATGCCTTTATTGATTGATGCGATGAAAGACAATGAATCGCTGCGTCGTAAACTGTTCCAAGTCGATTTCCTTTCCACTCTGAGCGGCGAGATTCTGGTTTCTTTGCTTTACCATCGCCAATTGGATGATGCTTGGATTGAAAATGCAAAAGCTTTAAAACAGCGCCTAAATGACGAAGGCTTTAACCTCAACCTGATTGGTCGTGCACGTAAAATGAAGATCGTTCTAGACCGTGATTACGTGGTCGAAAAGCTCGATGTCAACGGCAAGCCTTACGTCTACCAGCAAGTAGAAAACAGCTTTACTCAGCCGAACGGCAAAGTCGCAGAGAAAATGTTGGAATGGGCGGTCGATTGTACCCAAGAAAGCCAAGGCGATTTATTGGAGCTTTACTGTGGTAACGGCAATTTCTCCCTTGCGCTGGCGCAAAACTTTGAGCGCGTTCTGGCCACGGAATTGGCGAAACCGTCGGTGGAATCGGCGCAATACAATATCGCTGCGAACAAGATTGAGAATGTGCAAATCATCCGCATGTCTGCTGAAGAGTTTACCGAAGCGATGGAAGGGAAGCGTGAATTTCGTCGTCTGAAAGACAATGGCATCGATCTCAAGAGCTATAACTGCAACACCATTTTCGTCGATCCACCACGCTCAGGCATGGATGTCGACACTTGCAAAATGGTGCAGGGTTACGAGCGCATTTTATACATCTCTTGCAACCCAGAGACATTAAAAGAAAACTTAGACATTCTAAGCGAAACGCACCACATCACACGCTTTGCTCTGTTCGATCAGTTCCCGTACACCCACCACATGGAAGCAGGCGTGATGCTAGAGCGCAAGAAATAAGGCATGAAGAAGATGCGTTAGGATAAGGGCGCATTGATAACAATTGAGTGTAATTACCCAACCTGATCTCAACGCCACCGGCTCTGCTTGTGGCGTTTTGCCTTTCTAACCAAACGCCGTTTGTTCTCACATCCTCGCTAGACTGTTCGCAACCACTCTAAGTCGTTTAAAACGATGGTCTCTTCACATGGCCGAGAAACCACGTTGAGGTGACACATGAAGGCAGAGTGCAGTGCCTAACCTATCTTTCTCTTTGGCCATACCACCGCTTTAGCCTAGCAGCCACCTTATTGTCTCTTTAAACCAGCGATGCTCCTCAGCCCATACGACTAAGCGAGGTGACCAATGATAATACTGCGCCACCAGCCACTCACCGCCGGGGAGTTTGAGTAATACGTCGTCACGAAAGTGGCGATAGTAATCCAGTGTTTGCGGTTGTTCAGCAAACAATGAGGTGGCGAGAAAGCATCGACTATCGCTACGTTGTTCTTCCCCCGCTATCGCCTGAGGAGCGATGCTTAACTCAAGCAGTAGTTGAAACGTATCATTTTGCTCGAGAGCTCCCTGAGCTTGGACGTCCGAGTCCGCACTAATCGCAAGGCTTTGACCTCGGTTGGTGATAATGGTACTTCTCTCCCCACTGCTGCTGACCAACCGAGCTTGGGTAAACTGATAACTTTCTTGATCTAGACGGAGCAAAATACCACTTCGCTCTGCGAGCCATCGCCCTGACAGCAGCAAATGACCGTTAGCAAGTTGTTGCGCGCCAACAAGTTGCGCTGCCGTGAGATCCAAACGAAGTAGCTGCTCCGCCAGTGACACGCTCCACGAACCACTGCTTTCGATGCTGACCAACGCTATCTGCCGCTCTTCGTTGACGCGATTTTTCACGGTAATTTGCCCCGAACGTGCCACATCGGTCGCCAATCGAACTCGGTTGCCGGCCACCTCTTGCACCAAATTCTGCGCATCTGCGATAACTTCTAAATCCACGCCGGTATTGTCCGATAAGTTTGCGCCATCGACAAAAAAAGTCACCCATGCCTCTTGTCCTGACGGCACTGCCCCAACCTGTATCACGCCACTTAACGAATCTGAAGACGCCTCACTCAAATCCGAACTGATGTCGAACGTGCTACTGCCCACGTCAATTCGATAGACCAAGCGCACCTGATAACTGTCCTCACTCAAGCCTTGGCGATCAAGATACTGATTACTGGCACCACTGACACTGGCTATCTTCTGCTTATAGCTATTGCTGCTGGTTCGATAGATTTGGTACTCACTGGCATAATCACTGCCTTGCCATGTCAACAGCTCACCTCTGTCGAGACTCTGTTGATAAAGATGTATTGGCGTGGGAGCGACGGGGAGATACTCGAGTTGCTGCCACGTGCCATCCAAACTCTGCCACTCTATCCAACCGGCAGGCATATCCCAATCGTTAAACGAGACACTCGCTGCACTACTTTGCGTCGGGGTAAGTAGACGCACATAGTCACCCAAGGTGCTATTTTGTGAAGCACTACGATACCGCCACGCACTGATTTCATCCAATCGATGTCCAGCAAGACGAAGCTGACCAGAGTCACGCACAACCGACAACACTTGTGGAGCCAAGGCCGTGATATCTGCAATATTCGCCACACTGAGCATCCGCCCTTGCCGCACTCGGTGACTCAAAGAGGTATCGCGCTGGCTTTGCTGTACCAAAGCACTGACCACCTCCGCTGCAGACCAATGGGGATGCTGCTGCCATAACATCGCGCTCGCCGCCGCAACAAAAGGCGCCGCCATGGAAGTACCGCTCTCCATTCTTGTTGCGTTGTTCGGTGCTAAACTGAAAATATTGGTGCCAGGTGCCGCGAGATCAGCGTAAGCCCAATTGTAATTGCTTGTGCTGCTGAGACGCTGGTTGGCATCGTCCCAGTTTGCCACCACTAACATTGCCGATAGTTTGGCAGCAAACTTGGCTGGATAAACGTCTGCGCGCCCAAGATCAAGGCCTGAGTTGCCTGCCGCAGTCACTTGTACAATGCCGAGTTGATCGGCTTCACTCATTACATCCCATAATGCTTGCGAGTACTGCGTTACTGTCCAGGAGTGGTTGATGATGCGAGCCTGTTGGTTGATAGCCCAACGCACACCTGCTACCGCATCAGCAATTTTTCCTCCACCCGTGCTACCCAAAAAGCGAATCGGCATCACTTGTGCACTGCTGCAAGCGCCTTCAACTTGGCTGGTTTCATTGGGTTTGGCGGCAATGATACCCGCGATATGCGTACCGTGACCAAACGGATCACTCATGCTGGTGCTTTGGTTGATAACATCAAATGGTGCCGAGAAAAGTACGTGACTCAGCGCCTCGTGTTCGGTGTCCACCCCAGAATCCAGCACCGCCAAGCGAATCAAATCGCACTGCCTTTCTGTCGTGCTCAACTGAGTGAAACCTGCAATCACTAAACCATCTTGTGCGTCTAACGGAGGCAACGCTGCACGTACAAGACCACTTTTTCGCTCTCGTTGATACTGTTGCTGTGGCGGATCAACTTGCAAAGGTGAATTGGGCTCAATGTAGCGAACGTCCACATCCGAGAAAAAGGGCACGAGCTCGTCCTCATTAACTCTCAGCAAGCGGTCTTGGTCCGCAAAAACATAGAGGGGTTGTCGATGATGATGGTGCTCTTGATACCCCTCATTGCTGATGCGAATCAGCCAACTTTGAGCCAGTGCTGGATGGCTCACGAGCACAACAGCACCAAACAGGGTCAATATGATGAGAGAACGGCGATAAAGGTACGGCATCCGTGCGATTCCTGTATTAAAGATATCCTTTCTATTAGAACTCAAATTTAAGCCGTTTCATCGATAAAAATGGTTTGAAACGGACTGATTATTGCTGTTCTGCATAAAGCATCACACCATGCCGTGAAACAGCATGGTGTGATGGGTTAGTCAGCGATTAACACTCGAACATCAAAATCACGAACACGCCACGATTCCAAGTTCAAGAACAAAGTTCAGCCTTACTCAATAATCACGCCACCATTACTGCCGTAATCAATCGCCAGTTCAGAAGCACTCAGAGTAAACGGTTGAATACACATAGTTGCGTTCCTTGTGGTGGTGTAAGTCATCACTTCGGTCACGGCCGTTTCAGATACGCCTTCACAACTTAAACTATAACTGTTGATCTGCGAATCTGGATTCCAGTCGCTTTGCAAGTTGCAGTAAGCCGAAATGCCGTCAGCATAGAACACACCCTCTTCAAACAGATCCAGCGTGCCATCCTCGTTGAGATCGGCATAATCGTTGTATTGCGCTTCGAGATCGTTAAGTTGATCAATCGCACCTTGCTGAGCAGCGTTCGCGGCTAACAAAGCATTGATCTGATCTCGCATCCCTTGCACATCACTCTCGGTGGCACCATTGGCTAAATCAAAATCGATTTGCATCTGAATGTTATTGATATTCTGAGTGTTCATATCAATCGCACCCTGATGATTTGCTCGATAATTGTCGAACTGTGAGTACAAATAACTGTAACCATTCAACAGCAAGGTGTTGATTGCGCCAGCCACCCAACGACTATTGGCTTCATCCCAACTGTATTGGTTGCTGAAGCTGACGTCTTGGTTGGTTAGATCGCTACAGCTCTCACTTGCTCTAGCAAGCAGGCCCGCTTGCACCGCAATTTCATTGAGTGACGCATCGAGGTATCTGGCCGGCGTTGTTGTACCATTTGCTGTACTGCCTTGTTCAAGAACTTCAATGAAGAAACCATTAATGGTATTGCCACCAACGAACGAGTTTGCACTGCCGCTCAATACATCTAAGAAGGTCTTTTCGTAGTTATTTTGTTCTTGCCAAGTATTAACGTGTAACACTTGAATACCAGTGTCAATAGGTTGTCCGCTACTCGCATCGTAGTAGGAGATATTCTCCATGTCCCAGCTATTACGTTCGGTTTGGCCATCACCATCACCACTGACATGGGCCACCCCCATCAGCACAGTTGCATTCCAGAACGTTCGGATCGGTGAGCTTTGATTTGCATCGCTCCAATCTAACGAGATAAGCTCCATTTCTTTGGTGCCAAGCTCAATAAACGCACTGTTTTCTCCAGCGGCATACTGCTGAAATAAACCTGCGATACTGTCTTGGCGGAACATCTGCTCAACCACTTGGCCTGGCTCAACCATGCCACCGTTATAGTCACCAGACTGGTTATTCGCATAAGGATGTAAATCGCTTTCGCCCGCGCCATCTTGGATACGCCACACGGGTGCCAATAACGCCGCCGAAGCTTTGGCATTGAACTCATTTCCAGTTAATACGCCAGCATCGCCATCGTCGAGATCCACCTTCTCACCCAAGTTGCCTGAATACCCATAGAGGCTAGGTAAGTGTAAGCCGAGAATGTTCCCTGTGATGCCCATTGCTTGTGCAGGTGTCTGTACCCCCTCGGTTTCAGGGTCCCAGTCTTTTTCATGTACTTGATTGAGTAGAGAGAGCGCGATTGGCGTTTGAGCCGTCCAAGTCGCCGCCACCCCTTTTAGTGCAACTTGGTGCTCTCCTTCAGTGAACGTGACATAGCTAACACTGGTCTCACGCAGCACACCTTGCGCATCCAAAAACTTCGCTTCGACACGGTACTTGCCTGGCATCAAGTTGACGGATGCCGTTGGCGAACTCGCACTGAGCGAAGCGGCGACAGCAAAGCGCTCTTTTAAGCCATTCATGGGTAACTCGTAACACGCTAACTCTTCAGTGCCCACCATAACGGTCTCATTTTGATAGGCAGCCTTAGCTGAATCCTCATCGCAGGAACGGTGGGCTTCGAGCATCTCTTCCGCTTCAGAGAGACTGCCAACGTATTGATTGCGATAAAAATCGACTTCTATGTCACTGGCGCTACCAATCCAAGACGCTCCCACTTCTGGTGTGGGGAACTTAGCCGCCAATGTGACCGATGCGCTTTTCTTCTCTTGAGGCGCATCTGATGAAGATGCTGCTACGTTCTCATCGTTACAGCCTGCTAAGCCGATTGCTGCAGCGACAACCACTGCTAATGGTTTAAGTGTAAATAAAGTTTTCATAGTTGTGTCCCTGCCAATTATTCGACAATAATTCCGATGTTTCCTGAAAATTCCAGTACCGATAAGGTGAGGCTTTGCGTTGCTTCCTGACCTTGGTTGTCTGTCACCGTCACGCTGACTTGATACTCTCCGACCGCTAAGCTCTCAGCTGCGATAGACGCATTGTTGCCATTGATCGTCGCGGATACGCCAGCACTGAACGTCCACTCGACCGTTGGGGAGCTGTCGTTATCATCACTCACGCTGACACTCAAATTGATGGTGTCTGAATTGGTGCCCGATACGTTTGCCTTCTGGATTCGTGGGGTCGCCGTTAAGGAAAGTATTTGTGGCGCTTTGTCTTCCACCACAGTCAAGGTCAGTTGTGATTCACTACTTAAGCCGACCGCATCGGTCGCTTTTAGCGTGATCACATAATTACCTGCGCCCAAGGTGTCCGCCGCGATGGTCGCCTGCTGTTGGTCGCTTGCCAATGCCAGTGCGCTACTCATGTCTTGACCATCTTTATTCATGGTCCAATCCAGAGTTAAGCCTGATACACCATCATCATCCGACACTTGCGCCGACACGATGATAGGGTCAGGGTTTCTTTGCCCTTGCAGTACCGTGATATTGTTGGCGCTACTACTGAGTGCCACAGATGGCGGTTGGTTAGCCAACACTCTAAACGTCACGGTTTTACTGCTTTCATTGGGGGTGGCTGCATCATCAGTTACCGTTAATGTTGCCTGATAAGTGCCAACAGGAATGGTGTTCGCGGCCAAACGGATGGTTTGCCCAGGAGCGTCACCGAGCAAAGCGGTCACATCCTGATTGTCGCCATTGACGAGACGCCAGTTCAGTTGGAGCTGATCACGCGCGGTGAAATCATCACTCACTAACGCAGTCAGGGTGATCAATGCAATGTTGTTCTGCCCATTACTGCCAACCGAACCTGGGTTAGCGCTGAGCACCTCAATCACTGGTGCTTGATCGGCAACCACATTGAATGAAATAACCGCAGAGCCAAACAACGGTGCACTATGATCATCGGTCACGGTCAAGGTCGCATTATGAAGCCCCACCGCCAGCGGCGCGAGATCGCATTGCTCTGTCGTACCGCTACATGAGTCGCTCCATAAGTAGCTCAACGTGTCACCGTTGCCATCACGTGCGATGGCAGTAACGATACCCTGATTTCCTTGTTGAACTTTTATGGTTTCACCTGCTGAGTAGCGGATGCTACCGTAATCGAAACCGATAACTTGTGGTGCAATGTTGTCACTATCACGCACAGTAATCGCAAAGCGACGCTCTGGATTCATAACGCCCGATGCTCGCTCTTGCCCATCATCAGCGCTGATCACCAGCGTTTTATCGCCAGTTGAGCTAAAGGTGATGGAAGCTCGCGTGCCGCTGCGTACAATTGTGCAGTTTGCATCGCCTTCACATTCAATATTGACGGTGACGGCATCGCCATCTGGGTCCGAGACAGACCAACGCAAATCGGCAACTTGATCAATCTTCATTTGCGCCTGACTACGCAATAGTGCACCAAGTAGCGGAGGTTGATTGGCGCGGGTAAAGTCCAGCGTCGCTTTCTCGTCAGCACTGGTCACCGTTGTTGTTTGACTCTGGCCAAGCGCGCTCACCGTTAGCGCACTGTCACACAACACACTGTGGCTGTAGTAACCATTGTTGTCGGTGTACGCATAATCTTGCCCACGTGAATGACCAATTTGCACATACTGCCCTACCACAGGTGTTGTGCCATTTGATTCAAACGTGTGACCTTCGATGGTACAAGCATAAGGATTAACCAGTACTAATTCTGGCAACTCATTACAGTTGCTATCCCCTGAGCCTATCGTCAGGGTTTCCGGTAGCTGGACATATTCGGTCTGCCCAGTTTTCTGGTTATAGACAGGGAGTGACCAGCGAGTGCCATCGGTTGGCTGTGCGGTGGCGGAAACTAAGGTGTTGATTTGATAAGAACCGTCTTCAATGTAGTGCCATTCGGTCCCTCCATCAGGCAGGCTAACCGTCATCTGACCGTAGAACTTCTCGCCGTTTTGATAGCTAACGTTACCCTGCAAACAGATACTGCTGTTGACACCGGTTTTGATTGGCCAGTCTAAGTTGATCCATTGAATCCACTCATTCGCTTGGCTGATCTCGACTTTGACGTACAGTTGTAGTGCTTCTTGGCCCGTCAGAGTGATCACGCCCTGTTCGTCAATAGGGATGTCATTCCCGCTGCTATTGGTGGCAACAGCGCCTGCCGAATCGTTCACCAGCAACCCATTACCAACATATTGCCAACCCTGACCACTGCGATAAACATAAATCGGGATTTGAATGCCATCGACATTCATATCAAAATCACGCTGAATCGTAGAATATGAGCCTTTAGGAACCATCATGACGAGCGAAGGCCCCCCGTCTGCCGAAGGTTGCACATCGCTCAGGGGCAGCGGCTGCTGATTTTCATCCGTCAAACGTATCTGGCTAAAGGTACTGGAGATCAGACGGTAGCTTTCATCACTGTTTTGATTTTCAAAGTTAACCCCTTGCCCTTGATTGTCGGTTTCACCCTGTCCCTCAAACTCACCTGGGAAACTTTGAATATCATTGGCATTACTGGAGTCAAAATAGGCGACTTCGCTGTTGATGGCATTCACTGCCGGGTCAATGTTTGCAACCGGCAAGTTGAGTGAAAGTTGCACCTCATCACCTGCCGCGGGAGAAACATCACCCACAACGACACGCTGCTGACCTTGGCTGTTTTTCACCAAAGAAAAGCGCAGACTCGGCACGCCATTGGCCGACACCACCACAGAACTAAGCTCCGAACGTTTCACGGTGCTCACCTGTGCGGTGGCTAACACAACATTCACTGCCATCCGGCTGGATTGCTCATTGATGTCGATGCTTTTTTCATTTTCTACAAATCCTGATTTCTTCACCAAAACCACAACACGGCTTGCTTGGTGGCTACTGGCTTTGAGTTCAGGGACGGAGATGGAATAGAAGCCACTGTCATCACTTTCAGTACTGAGCTCCAGCAATGACTGACCATCACTGCTTTTGAACTGAACCACAACGCTCGATTTGGCGATAGGTTGTCCACTGGATGCGGTCACCTGACCGGAGACGATTTGCGTACTGATGGCGCGCACTTGCGTGACTGGGCCGACTGGAGATGGGCTTGAGCTACTGCTACCACCATCTCCACCACCACAGGCTGAAAGTGCCGCCGCGATAAGAGTGCTTATTACGGTGCGACTTAGACTGGTCATATTGTTCCTGCCAATGACTTGCTGATAATTTTCATCAGCACTCAATATAGGAGACTTCATATAAAAAAATGATGAAACGTCTCACTAACATGTCGTTCCATAAATGTTTCATATGAAAATGTGAAAACTGGCACACTTGGTTACATTTGGACATCCGTTGTAATAATTCATTGTTATCGGACGACAACAGATCGAGAAAATCGGTGGACTTCTTATCTGCCTGATGTGATGGGCTGGCAAGTTGCTAATCCAAATGGAGACTTCGGTATCCATACTTCACATTATCCCCATCCCCTTGCCACAGCCATCCGTCATCGAGTGGCAAACTTATGAATTAATTAGAACAAAAACAAATAAGTAAATAACTTGATAAACCCGACACCCTGTATGAATATAGAGCTCCAGATGTCTAGGCATCTTTAATTAAAATCAGATTAGGTAGAAGAAGATGAGAAAAATTGCATTACAAGGGATTGTGATTGCGGCAGTCGCTTTAGGCTTAACCGCTTGTGGCCAAGAAGAAGCCAAAGTCATTAAAGTTGGAGCAACGGTCGGCCCACACGCACAAGTTGTGGAAGCGGTGGCCAAAGAGGCCAAAGCACAGGGCTTAAATATTCAAGTTGTCGAGTTTTCCGATTTTATTACCCCTAATGCCGCATTGGCTGACGGTAGTATTGATATCAATAGCTATCAACATTTACCTTTTCTCACCAACTTCAATCAGAGCCGCAACGCCAATTTAGTGTCGGTTGGTCAATCGATTCTGATGCGAATGGGGATTTACTCAGATAGCGTGAAATCGGTATCGGACTTACCACAAAATGCCCGTATTGCGATACCAAACGATCCAACCAATGGTGGGCGTGGTTTGTTGCTGCTCCAAGAAGCCAAGCTGATTACATTGAAAGAGAATGTCGGACACAAAGCCAGTATCAATGACATTGTAGATAACCCGAAAAATATCAAAATTATTGAAGTCGATGCGGCGCAACTACCAAGAACATTGAATGATGTCGATGCCGCGGCGATCACGATGAACTACGTGATGTCTTCAGGATTGAACCCCAAAGAGAAGGCGATTTATCTCGAGCCGAAAGATGCGGCACTCGCGGTCATGGTTATCGCAACAAAAGCGGAAAACAAAGATAACCCTGACTACAAAAAGTTTGTTGAAATCTACCAGTCACAAGCGATTCGAGATTACCTAGCCACTACCTTTAACGGCACTATTGAGCCAGCATTCTAATCCTTCCCCAGTCCCACAACTCGTTGGACTGGGGCACAGTACGGATCGTTTTTCAGATCAAGTGCCGATTAATCGGCACTTGGGCGGCGAATGTATCCCAGCTTACTGCCAATCCACGCCAACAGCAGTAACACCACCATGATCGCGAAGAAGTTCGATCCTGCTTCAGGATGCTGAGCTTTAATAAAGGCCGAGTGACCAAACGCCCCGACAAAAAAGCACGCCAGTCCAACCAAAGGGATCTCTTCCGACACGGGATGATTGAGATACTCACGGTAGAGTGCCTGCACAGCCAGCACTAAGGCAATAATAGGGAAAATGGAGAAAGAGACTTCGCTCATGGTCAGCCAAGAAAGGATAGCATCGCCACACATCCCTGTGATCAACGCCAATACCAACGTCTTCCTTTCCGAACTGCGATTCACGTTATTTTCATTATCATTAGACATTATTCTATCTCACCTTTTAATCGGTTACGTTCACGTTCCTTGCGATACCAGTACGCACCTTTGGCGACCATTCGCAACTGCATAATCAGACGCTCGGCCAGCTCATCACGCTCGCGTCGGTCTAAGTCTAAAGCTTCTGCACCGGAACTAAAAACCAGAATCACCGACGCTTCAGCCTGCGCCAACGCCTCTTCTCGGTTCATTCCCGTGCTAATTAAATATTCGGTAAGCTCTGCTGCGAAGTGCTGCATCTCACGCGCAACCGCAGCGCGAAATTCCGCGGAAGTTCCAGAGCGCTCTCTTAACAATAGGCGAAATACGTTGGGGCTACTTTCGATAAATTCCATAAAGGTTTCCACCGAAGTGCGGATCACGCTGCCTTCTTTGACGATGCGCTGACGTGCTTGGCGCATCAATTGACGTAACAGCAAACCACCTTCATCCACCATGGTTAAACCTAACTCATCCATATCTTTAAAATGGCGATAGAACGAGGTCGGCGCAATGCCCGCTTCTCTGGCCACTTCTCGCAAGCTGAGATTGGAAAAACTGCGATCAGCACTCAATTGGCTAAATGCCGCGTCAATCAAAGAACGACGCGTTTTCTCTTTCTGCTGTGCGCGAATACCCATTGATTTCATTATGATGTTTGCTCTTATCTTAAATTGGCTTCCGGCCGTTACTATAGCGCGAATCGCTGCTAGCGATAAGCGATGATGCGCCATGGCGAGCACGTTACTACTGGCCAAGGCGGTTATGCAATCTTTTGTGCTCAATTTGTCGACATCCGCCATGCCATTGATTGGTTTTCGTGAAATGTGCGTGATCACTTCCACTCTCTACCGAGCCTGCTGTTTACCTGCTGGTATAATCAGTTAAAATCTCGCTAAAGCAATGTTAAGCAAATATAACAAGGAATGAAATCATGGCGCATGCGAATCACTTCGATGTGATTGTTATCGGGAGCGGCCCTGGCGGTGAAGGGGCAGCAATGGGTTTAACCAAAGCAGGCCTGAAAGTTGCCGTGGTGGAAAAAGAGAGCAGTGTTGGCGGCGGCTGTACTCACTGGGGCACCATTCCATCCAAAGCGCTGCGCCATGCGGTTAGCCGTATTATTGAATTCAACAGCAACCCGCTGTTTTGCAAAAACAACTCCAGTTTACACGCCACATTTTCAACCATTCTCGGCCACGCGAAATCCGTTATCGACAAGCAGACTCGCTTACGCCAAGGCTTTTATGATCGCAATCAGTGCCAATTGATTTTCGGAACCGCCCGTTTTACCGATGCGCACACCATTAGCGTGACGCAAAACGACGGCACTGAAGAAGTGTATACGGCGGATAAGTTTGTGATTGCTACTGGCTCTCGCCCTTATCAACCAGCCGATGTCGACTTTAATCATGAGCGAATCTACGACAGCGATTCCATTCTCAGTCTCAAACACGACCCTCGCCACATCATCATTTATGGCGCAGGAGTGATTGGTTGTGAATACGCATCCATCTTCCGTGGTTTGGGGGTGAAAACCGACCTCATCAACACACGCGATCGCTTACTGGCCTTTTTGGACAACGAAGTTTCCGATGCGCTTTCCTATCACTTCTGGAACAGCGGCGTCGTGATCCGTAATGATGAAACCTATGAACGCATTGAAGGCACCGAAGATGGGGTGATTGTTCATCTTCAGTCGGGCAAAAAAATGAAAGCCGATTGCTTGCTCTACGCCAATGGTCGCACTGGTAACACCGACAAGTTAAACCTGCCTGCAGTTGGGCTTCAAGGTGACTCTCGCGGCCAACTGAAAGTCGATGGCAATTACCAAACCGAAGTGGAACATGTTTACGCGGTGGGCGATGTGATTGGTTACCCAAGTCTGGCGAGCGCGGCATATGACCAGGGGCGCTTTGTGGCGCAAGCCATCACTAAGGGCAAAGCCGATGGCTATCTGATTGATGACATCCCAACGGGGATTTACACCATTCCGGAAATCAGCTCGGTTGGTAAAACAGAGCAAGAATTAACCGCGGCGAAAGTGCCCTATGAAGTTGGCCGATCTTCGTTCAAACATCTGGCTCGCGCACAGATTGCCGGCAAAGACATCGGCAGCTTGAAGATCCTCTTCCATCGTGAAACCAAAGAAATTCTTGGTATTCACTGCTTTGGGGAACGAGCGGCGGAAATCATTCACATCGGCCAAGCGATCATGGAGCAAAAAGGCGAAGCCAATACCATCGAGTATTTCGTCAACACTACCTTCAACTACCCCACCATGGCCGAAGCGTATCGTGTTGCTGCACTCAATGGACTCAACCGTCTGTTCTAGTGTGCCCCCCGCTTCCCAAACAAAAACAGCAGGAATTCCTGCTGTTTTTTTACCATTTCATATGGACCACGACGGGAGTAAGACGATGTTTCAGCATGGGTATTTTACTTAGCCAACGCTGCCATGTTTTCCAACGTGCACAGAAACGATCGAAGGGAGAAAACACTTTGACCCATTGTGCCCAAGGGAGCCACTGCAAAACTTGTTCTGCCGGCGCTGCCATGGCATGCGCATAACGATCAGAGCCCAATTTCTGCCCCAGGCTACTGTCGGTTAAGTCTCCCGCCAATACCATGCACACCTGCGCAGACACAAAGCGTCGCCCAAGCAGTTGCACAAAGTTGGCAACCTGAGTCAATGGACAATCGAGCAGCGCCAACTCACACACGATCAATACAGGTGTCTTGTCGTTGATCGCCAGTTGCTCTAAGCAAGAAAGATCATCGACGCTGCCATGCTGTTGCTGGTAGCGTTCGTTTTTGTGGAATAATCGCTGACGCCAGAGCAAGTTTTCCGTAACATCCAACTCCACCCAATGGCATCGGCCATTATCAAGACGATAAAAGCGCGTATCGAGACCAGCACCAACGTTAATAATCCACCCTTCTGGATGCTGCTGTAAAAACTGCGAGACTTGTTGATCGCACTGCTGCGCTAAGGTCGCGTGTAACAGCTGTTTTTGCGCTACATCGCCAGATAAACACTCAGGCGCAAGCTGGCAACTTAAGCAGGCTTTTGCGGCAATCGGGTCATAGATTAACCCTCCGTCGACCAAGCTTTCTCGGCTACGAAGCCACAACGGCTGCAACAATCTTGCTGGTACCGGATATCCCTTTTCCGATGACTGTTTGATTGAAGACATCACGAGACCTTTCTCATCGTTCCATAAAAGAACTTAATGATAATAAATCTCAATTGCAATTTCAATCCGTGCGCTGCATCCTCACTGACGCCTTATTGAGAAACGATCGTCAAATGGGGCCGAGACAAAACAAATAAGCTCCGTAGAAACGGAGCTTATTGAGCATTGTTTTGCACATGGTAGGGCGTATTACATCCAATCCGTATTGCGGATAATACCCACGGCAATGCCTTCAATAGTCAGCTGCTGGCTAGTGAGATCCACTTCGATAGGTGCAAACTCTTCATTTTCTGCATGGAGCAGCACGGTTGAACCTTTACGTTCCAAACGTTTTACCGTTACATCATCTTCAACGCGCGCGACCACAACTTGCCCATTGCGCACGTCTTGTGTTTTGTGCACTGCCAACAAGTCACCATCCATAATGCCGATGTCTTTCATACTTTCGCCATGAACGCGCAAAAGAAAATCGGCTTGAGGTCGGAACATGCTCGGATCCACTTGGTAGTGCATTTCCACATGCTCTTGCGCCAAGATAGGCTCCCCTGCCGCAACACGGCCAATCAGAGGTAAACCTGGCTCATCATTCGCCGCTTCCTCTTCGAGCAGAATACGGATCCCACGAGAGGCACCTGGGACAATTTCGATCACTTGCTTACGAGCAAGCGCTTTTAAATGTTCTTCTGCCGCATTGGCAGAGCGAAAACCCAGCTCACGCGCAATTTCCGCACGAGTGGGTGGCATTCCAGTCACTTCGATCTTGCTTTTAATCAGATCGAAAACTTGTTGTTGGCGTGGCGTTAACGGCTTCATAGGTCACCTGTCTTTTTATACAGTTAACTGTGAGTATATCCAGTAATTGTACAAATGGAAACCCAATTGATTGTTTTTTAATTTCTTCTCTCTTTTTGGCGAACATTTGTGTTTAAAACGCCACGCTTGACCCGCTCGGTTCAACGCAATTTAAGGAAATTCGTCTAATCCATACTCAATTAAGTTAAAAGGTTTGACCAGTTCTGGTATCCTTGCCGCTTAAAAATTATCGCTCAGATTTATTCCTATTACTGGAATCATTCAGTAACAGAAATAAGTTTGGGTATGTTTGAATTCTATTGAGGCTGTGAACCTATATGTCTTCAGGACAATCATTTTCACATTCATTACTGAAGCTACCGCTGTCGGCGTTGGTGAAAGGCACTGCGATTCCTTCTAATCCAATCGACGATCACCACATCGATATTAATAAGCCCATTGTTTATGCCCTGCCTTTTCGCTCGGCCGTGGACCTATTAACACTCCAAAAACACGCACTCGAGTTAGGATTACCCGATCCACTTTCTCCGCTTGAGATCCATGGCAAATCACTCAAACGTTATGTGTTTATCGCCTCTCGACCAACGTTGGTTCAAAGCGATAACGATGTACCAAGTGACTCGATTGCCCTTTTCTCCGATTTACTGGCGCTCCACGCGGAAGACAGCGAACTGGATGTTCAGGTGATCCCTGCCACCGTATTGTGGGGGCGTAAGCCGGGTAAAGAAGGCAACAATAAGCCTTACCTACAAGCGATGAATGGCCTGCAAAAAGCCAAAGCAGTGATCACCGCCGGTCGTGATTGCCTTGTGCGCTTTAGCCCTGTGGTCTCACTGCGTTACATGGCGCAATCACACGGTACCGATAGCTCGATTGCCCACAAGTTGGCACGCGTAGCTCGCATTCACTTCTCACGTCAAAAACTGGCGGCTTCTGGCCCGGACTTGCCTTCGCGCCAAGTGCTGTTTGCGCGTTTGATGAAATCGCCAGCCATTGAGCAAGCGATTGAGGAAGAAGCAAAAAGCAAAAACATCTCGATGGAGAAAGCGCGTAAAGAAGCGCAAGACATCATGGATGAGATTGCAGCGGATTTCTCTTACTCATTGGTAAAACAAGGCGACCGCCTGTTGGGATGGCTTTGGAACAAGCTCTATCAGGGGCTTAACATCAACAATGCCGCAACGGTGCGCCGTCTAGCGCAAGATGGTCATGAGATTGTGTATGTGCCTTGCCATCGCAGTCACATGGACTACCTGCTGCTCTCTTACGTGCTTTATCACGAAGGGATGGTGCCACCGCATATTGCCGCCGGCATAAACCTCAACTTCTTCCCAGCGGGTCCGATTTTCCGCCGCGGCGGGGCATTCTTTATTCGTCGTAGCTTCAAGGGCAATCGTCTTTATTCGACCATTTTCCGCGAATATTTGGCAGAGCTCTTTGCCAAAGGCTACTCGGTAGAATACTTCTCGGAAGGTGGCCGCTCGCGCACGGGTCGTTTGCTTCCAGCCAAAACCGGCATGTTGGCGATGACCATTCAAGCCATGCTGCGTGGGCTAAATCGCCCAGTCACCTTAGTGCCGGTTTACATTGGCTATGAGCACGTGATGGAAGTGGCAACCTACGCCAAAGAGCTGCGTGGTAAACGTAAAGAGAAAGAAAACGCAGGTCTTGTACTGCGCACGCTACGCAAACTGCGTAACTTTGGCTTGGGTTATGTCAACTTTGGTGAGCCTATTCCGCTCAACCAATACCTCAACGAACATGCCCCTGAGTGGACCAAAGACATCGACCCAATGGGCGCGAGCCGACCTCAATGGATCAATCCTGTGGTGAACCAGTTGGCGAATAAGATGATGACGCACATTAACGACGCTGCGGCAGCGAACGCATTGACCTTGTGTGCCACCGCATTACTGGCATCACGTCAGCGGGCGCTTTCTAAAGATTCTCTGATTCATCAGATTGAGTGTTACTTACAACTCTTGAAGAATGTGCCGTACTCGAAGACCTATACCGTGCCTTCTGAAAGCGCCGAAGCTCTGGTGGAACACGCGATTTCATTGGATAAGTTTGTCATCGAAACCGATACCATGGGCGACATCATTTCGCTCGATCGTAATCAGTCGATCTTGATGACCTACTACCGCAACAACATCATCCACTTGTTCGCGCTACCATCGCTGATTGCACAGATGATCATTCGTCAGGAAAATCTAACCGTGAGCCAAATCCAGCAGCAAGTGGCGGAGATTTACCCATTCCTGAAAGCGGAACTGTTCTTGAGCCACAAAGAAGAAGAGCTCGATGAACTGGTTGTGAAAGTGCTAAACGAGTTGGTATCGCAGGATCTGATCAGCCTGAAAGAAGATAAGGTTGCGAAAAATCAAGCGAATACCCTCACGCTTGTCTTGCTCGGTCGTACCATCTCAGAAACGCTTCAGCGCTACTCGATTGCCTTCAATCTGCTGGTGTCCAATCCTGAATTGGCTAAAGCGGATTTGGAACAAAAGAGCCAAGACATCGCTCAGCGTTTGACTCGCTTACATGGTATCAATGCGCCGGAGTACTTCGACAAAGGTGTGTTCGCCTCTCTGTTTAGCACGTTAAAACAACAAGGCTACCTTGATAGTGACGGCAACTGCGACAGTGAGAAAACCGCACAATTTGCTACTTTGCTCTACGCCTTGCTCTACCCAGAAGTGAAGCTCACGATTGAAGAGAGTGTCTTCCAGCTCAAATCGGCGTAAGCCAGCATTAAATACAACAAAGGCATCCCGTGGATGCCTTTGTTTTTTTGTTTTGCTGTGCAACCAGCATCAAGCAGACTCAGTGCGGTCTACCAAAACGCGACAAATAACCCGAGCGCCAGCACCATCCCGACATAGTTATTATTGAGAAACGCTTGGAAACACAACTCTCGCTGACGATGACGGATCAAATGCTGCTGATAAACAAACAGCGCACCGGCGGCCAGTACGCTCCAATAAAAACTTTGCCCCAATTGGTAATGCAAGCCAAGCCAAACCAGCATCACTAGCGTTAGCAATTGCAACAGGCCGATGATTAACTTGTCGTGGCGGCCAAACAAAATAGCGGTCGATTTAACACCGATGTGAATGTCATCATCGCGATCAACCATCGCATATTGGGTATCGTACGCAATGGTCCATAACGCATTAATTGCAAACACAAACCACACCACCCAAGGCAACTCATTCGCCTGCGCGGCCCATGCCATCGGGATTGCCCAGCTAAACGCTAAGCCAAGAAACAACTGCGGTAGTTGGGTATAGCGCTTCATAAAAGGGTAAATGAACGCCAACACGATACCGGCAAATGAGAGCTGGATAGTGAGTGGGTTCATGGTCAACACCAACAAAAAAGAGCTGATCCCTAACAGCAAAAACAGAATAATCGCTTCTTTCGCCGTCACGCGACCTGAAGGCAGAGGTCGCTGCTGAGTACGCTTAACATGACCATCCACTTTACGATCGGCAAAGTCATTGATCACGCAACCGGCACTGCGCATCAACACCACGCCCAACACAAAGACCAGCAAAACATGCCAATCGGGAGTCCCTTCCGCAGCAATAATCAACGCCCACAAGGTTGGCCAAAGCAGCAGTAACGTGCCAATTGGTCGGTCCATCCTCATCAGTTGCCAATACGCCTTGGCCTTTTCTACTGACATTTACACACTCTCCCTGGAGTAAATCGGTGCATCAGGTAAAAACAGTTCTGCCACTAACATCGGTTTGTGGTTCATCCATAAACGAGAACGTCTGGCGAGTAAACTCCCTTGCGGTGTTTCGATCCAAGCCACTTGCAATGCGTCACGCTCAACTTGCTCTGCACTAAACACGGTGAGCCCCAAAGGAATATCACCCAGCGTGGCTAAGTCGTAGGGCTGATCAGCTAAGGTGGTTTCAGGGATCAACGTTCTCCCCAACACCCACGGAGTTTGATCACCGGATAGCACCACCTCTCGGATCAAGCAAATCTCAGGCGACAATCCCTGAGTCTCTTGCCTTGTTAATTGGCCTACACCACTTTTTTCATTGCGCATCAACTCAACGGTCAGATGTTGGCAATGACGCGCCAAACGGCGAGACAAGGAGCCTTGCTCCAGTAACCAGTGCTTAGCAAAGTCACTAGAAAAGTGAAAATCTTCAGGATTTTGCCATTTTGCTTCTATTAACAAAGCAAGATAGAGCGAGTTTGGCTGATTCATACTAGTATTCAATTAGTAGCTTTTAGTCGCGTTGTGCGTACAATAAAGCGTCACTTTACGGTAATGAGCCACCGTAAAGATTGTAATAACTTATAGTGACATTTGGACCGCCTATTGTAACAAGACAAATGCGTTTCGAGTATCGTGATCAGAAGAAAGAAAAGTCAGAAATATGTACAAACGTTATATAGCCCAAATAATTATCGCCTTCAGCTTGCTCTTTTCTTTACCTTTGCATGCCGAAGAAGAACAGACTGGCCCTCAACTTGCGTATTTCACCCTTGAGCCAGACCTCACCACCAACTTTTATACCAAAGGCAAGAAACTGGGTTACATCCAAGTGCGCATCGACATCATGGTCATGAGCAATGCGGATTTGGCGTTGGTCGAACACCATCAGCCGTTGATCAGAGACGCTGTGGTTGAGTTGCTGGGCCAGCAAAGTGAAGACACGGTGAAGTCACTGGCTGGACGTGAAGATTTGCGTAAGCATTTGGTCGAAAAACTCAATGAGATCTTATTGCCAGAAACGGGCAAAACCGTCATTGCTGACCTGCTGTTTACCAAATACCTCTATCAGTAGCATGTTCAGCTCGGCTGATTCTATTTAAGTTATAAAGCAAAAAGCGGCCTAGGCCGCTTTTTGATGTTTTTGCTTGGTGGAATCCAGATAGGCCAGCCCCATACCAGACAACAAACCCACGAGATGAGCAGTATTGGCAATCGCCATAAAGGGTTGAACGTAACCAAGAATGAGCCATACCAGCATAAAAGCGACCACGGGCCTAGGCACTGATAAGCCAAGGTGAGGCACGCGATAACCTAAAATCCAAGCGTAACCGAGCAAGGCATAAACCACGCCAGATAAACCACCAAAATTGGCCCCTTCAACCCAAAACTGACCAGCGCCAGAGAGGGCGGCCGAAATGACAAAGATTTGCAGTAGTTTACCGCTACCCAATCTCTGTTCAATGTCGCCACCAAACTGCCACCACCACAGTAAGTTAAACACAATGTGGGTCACCGAGAAGTGCAGCAGTGCATGGCTCACCCAACGCCATAGTTGCCATTGTTGCGCGGCTTCCGCAGGAAAATGCATCGCACTTAAAAGCGCGCTTTCCCAACCAAACATCATGAGCACATAAACCGCCACACAGGCGACCATCACCGCCATGGTGACTGGCCCCGCTTTCGCTTTCACCATCGCCAGTAAACTGGGGCTTCGGTAACTGAACTGAGTTTTGCGCGTTTCCGCCATATCCCAAGATGCCGCGCTGTATTTACTGTCACCAGGATTAGCCAAAAACTGTTTGAGCTCTGCTTCGGTTTCAACCCAATGCTGATCGTCCATCAGCCACAAGGCAAACTGCCCTTGACCTTCAGGCATCATTCGCAAATCAATTTGTCGAGACGCCATGTAGTCGATAAAAGCCTGCGCCATCCTTGGATTGTTCAACACAATAAGACGCTGCATAGAGGAACCTCAGTTAGACGAAAAATCGAACCTCATTCTTCCACATCAAAGGCCGTTAGGCAAAAGCCCTTCTTTCTAAAGGGATCAGCTTGCTTCAACGGGCAAACTGGCGCGATGCCAAGCTTCAAAACCACCATCGACACTGTACACCTCTTCAAAACCTTGATTGACCAGGTATTGGGCCGCCCCTTGACTGCTGATGCCGTGGTAACACATCACCAAAACAGGCTGTTCAAACTCCACCTGCTGCATGAAATTTACGATCGAATCGTTGGTTAGATGAAAGGCCGATTGGGCATGCGCCACAGCAAAAGATTGTGGGTCACGAATATCCACCAAGCGTGCTTCTCCACGGCTGATGAGCGCGTGCGCGCCTTGTACATCAATATGCTTGAACTGTTCCATATACTTTCTCATTTTCGTTATTTTGTTCTGCTGGGATTGTAACCTATCCAGAGCCAAACTTAGACACACAGTTCTTCTGGTCTTTGACAAGCGTACATTTATCCATCATCTGTGGATAAATCTGTGGATTGCGTTGATAAAGTGTTTTGTGTCATTTTGATCCACTACATGTAGTAAGGATCTTGATCTTTCTGTGTGTAGTTTTATAGCTATCCCCAAACAAAATTCCTCTTCAAGCCCTGATTTCATCCAGCTTTCGAACAGTTGATAAATAATTACTTCACAGAGTTATTCACAGGCTTGGCATCATTTCGTGATCATTTTCGTCACTCGATTTCGATCAACAACACTCGCCATGATGTTGTGGCAGGCAACAAAAAAGCCGAGATCATTGATCTCGGCTTTTGCTGATTCTTGAGTGGTTTGGTAAGAGAACTAAATCTCGCCGACGGCCATCTTCAGTTTCTTCATCGCGTTCTTTTCAAGCTGACGAATTCGCTCCGCAGAAACACCATACATTTCCGCGAGGTCTTGCAGCGTGGCTTTATCATCGTCCAACCAACGCGAGCGAACAATATGTTGGCTACGCTCATCAAGGCTAGCCAATGCCATCGCAAGGCGGTTATTGGTGTGAGCTTCCCAGTTTTGCGCTTCTAGGTTGTCCGCCACATCTGAAGATTTGTCTTCCAGATAAAGGACTGGTGCCGTTGATACCGAGCTAGAATCGTCTTCCTCATTTGGCAAATCAAAGGTCGAATCGACCGCCGCCAAACGCGATTCCATTTCTCGCACTTCTGCCGGTTCTACGCCCAACTCACGAGCCACGGTTTCGACTTCGCCATTGTTAAACCAACCAAGACGTTTTTTCGACTTACGTAGGTTGAAGAACAACTTACGCTGCGCTTTGGTGGTCGCGATCTTCACAATACGCCAGTTACGTAGTACGTACTCGTGAATTTCCGCTTTGATCCAGTGAACCGCAAAAGAAACTAGCCTCACCCCAACTTCTGGATTGAAGCGTTTTACCGCCTTCATGAGACCAATATTGCCTTCTTGTACTAAATCAGCCATTGGTAAACCGTAGCCAGAATAACCGCGGGCAACGTGAACAACGAATCTCAGGTGAGAGAGAATCAGCCCTTTTGCCGCTTCAATTTCGCCTTTGTAGTGTAGACGTTCAGCTAGATCACGTTCTTCGTCTGCGGTCAGCATTGGGTAGCTGTTCACCGAGCGAATGTAGCCATCAAGGCTATCTTGCGTTACTAGTGCCATCGGATACGCTTGAGTTGTCATTCAATTCCTCATCAATCTCTGATCTGGAGTTATACATTGCAAATTAGCGCCATTATCTTGAACTGAAGATGAATCAGTTTCAAGCAGGGTTAGCAATTATCCATAAACAAATCGTCTATACAAGTCAATCAAATTTGATTCTGTGCGACGATTGCCTACTATAAGACCCGCATCACTTAAACAGGTTCAATTTCTTTTAAATGGCGCTGCGCCGATACTTTTGCCGCCACACAACCTAAGAAGGTTCCTGTCATCACAAGCAACAAGGATTCATCCCAGCTTAGGCCAATAAGACGAAATTGGCTGTCGTATAAAGCCGCGAGATCCGCAACGGCACCATTTAACAACACCGTAATCAGCGCGGTAAAACACCACGCCGATACCGCGCCGAGTAAACCAAACCACATTCCTGAATATAAGTAGGGGCGCAGAATAAAGTTGTCTGTCGCACCAATGAGTTTCATGGTTTGAATTTCTTCTTTGTTGGCGAGCACATTAAAGCGCAAGGTATTGCCAACGATTAAAAATACAGCACCCAACATTAACAGTGTCAAGGTCATGACAATAATTGTCGCGACCGTTTTTATTGCATCTAACCGTGTTAACCAATCTTCGTCTAGACGCACATCCGTAATGTCTTCTTCTTGACGCAGTTGTTGCGCCAACGCTTTGATGGCGTTGTTCTCTTCCACCGCAGGGGTGATCACCAAGACGCCCGGCAGGGCATAATCTTCCAGTAAGCTTAACGCTTGGTCAAAACCGGAATACTGGCTGAGATGCTCTAAGCCTTGCTGCGGAGAGATGTACTCCACCAATTCAACATCTTGCTGCGTTTCCAACTCATCTTTGAGCACCATGACTCTAGCTTCTGGTACTCCTTCACGCAAGTAGGCACTCACTTGTGCTGGCGACGTGACATGCGAGGTGGCAACGGCGATGTTTTTACCAAGCAAATACAAACAGGCAGGCATGGCTAATGCCATGGAGATGACCGCTAAGGTTAAAATATTCCCCAGCGGGCGATGCCAGATCGCTTTGAAGGAGGCTTTGGCTTGCTTGATATGAATCGAAACAAAACCGTCCGTCTTAGGGCGATTCGAGGTCGATTTGCTCGCTGGCTTTTTAAGGCGTTTATTCGCGGCCATAATCTTCTACCTCACTGAGAAAACCTTGGTTAAGTTCGAAATGACGATACTGAGGACGAGAGTTGACCAAGTTGATGTCGTGTGTCGCCAATAAAATGGTCACGCCAGCACGATTGAACTCTTCAAACAAACGCAACACTCGGTTGGACAACTCAGGGTCAAGGTTGCCCGTTGGTTCATCGGCCAACAACAAGGTTGGGCGATTGACCACGGCGCGAGCGATGCCGACACGTTGCTGTTCACCACCAGAAAGTTGGCTAGGCAAGCAGCGGGCTTTATCAAGCAGCCCTGTTTTGTCGAGAGCCGCCGAGACTCGGCGTTTTATCTCATTCTCTGAGATGGATTCAATGCGCATCGGCAGTGCCACGTTGTCGTAAACACTGCGATCCATCAGTAAGCGGTGATCTTGGAAAACAATGCCGATATTACGACGTAAAAACGGCACGTCTTTATTCGGAATGCGTGTGATGTCATGACCATTGAAACTGATGCGACCATCAGTAGGTCGCTCAATGGCACAGATCAATTTCAGCAAGGTACTTTTACCGGCACCTGAGTGTCCACCTAAAAACGCCATTTCGCCACGATGTAAATGAAAGTCGACTTTTTGCAGGGCCTGACGGCCGCCACGATAGGCTTTACTTACCTGCTGAAATCGGATCACCGGTTATTCCTCTCTAATGCTTACTCTTCTCGACTAAATAGCGCGTCGATAAATTCTTGGGTTTCAAACGGGCGGAGATCCTCAATCCCTTCACCCACACCGATGTAGCGAATTGGAATGTTAAACTGATCGGCAATAGCAAAGATCACGCCGCCTTTCGCAGTGCCATCCAGTTTGGTCAAGGTGATCCCGGTGATCGGCGCGACATCGCTAAACAGTTTTGCTTGGCTAATCGCGTTCTGACCGGTGCCTGCATCCAAGGTCAACATGATTTCATGCGGCGCGGAGTCGTCGATTTTTTTCATCACTCGGACAATTTTGCGCAGCTCTTCCATCAAGTTGCTCTTGTTCTGCAAGCGACCCGCGGTATCGGCAATCACCACATCAACCCCACGCGCTTTGGCGGCTTCAATCGCATCATAAATTACCGATGCGCTGTCTGCGCCAGTGTGCTGTGCGATCACTGGGACATTGTTACGCTCACCCCACACTTGCAACTGCTCAACGGCCGCCGCACGGAAGGTATCGCCCGCCGCCAACATCACTTTCTTACCTTGATTTTGGAACTGTTTCGCCAACTTACCAATGGTGGTGGTCTTACCCACGCCATTTACCCCGACCATCAGGATAACGTAAGGGGTTTTGCTGCTGTCCACTTGCAATGGTTGCTCAACCTTAGAGAGGATCTCTGCCATCTCTTCTTTGAGCAAACCATACAGAGCCTCACCATCTTTTAAGTCACGGCGAGACGCTTTTTCTGTTAAGTTTTCGATGATTTTCAACGTGGTATCCATACCCACATCCGCAACGAGTAGCTGTTCTTCCAACTCTTCAAACAGATCATCATCGATTTTCTTGCCTTTAAATAGGCCAAAGAAACCCGCGCCGATATTGGCTTTCGTGCGACTCAAGCTGCGTTTTAGACGCGCAAAAAAGCTTTCTGTTGGTTTTTCTTGTTCTTGCACGCGCGGTGCTTCAACCACCACAGGTGTCACTTCAACGGGTTCTTCAGCTGCTGGTTCGCTGATTGGTTCTACCGCCGCCTCTTCAACCACTTTTTGGCTGACAATCGGTTCAAGGCTCTCTACGGTTTTTTCGTCAGACTCGCTGATCACCTCTTCTGATTGTGCCGGCTCTGGTTGTTTTACTTGGTCATCGTCACCAAAGCCAAGCCACGATAGTAATCCGCGCTTTTTCTTTTCCGTCATCGGGAGATATCCTGGTTTCTTATATACTGGGTTGAATCTTTGCTGATACGCAAGCAAAGAGACAATCGCGACTGGTATACACACGTGATCCGTTTTTCTCAGCGGAATAATGGTACACTTTGTCACTATCAAATTCTGGGCAATATCCAGGCTTTAGGCCTGGGCGATTGGCTATAGTAACACTTTATTAGCGGTCAAAAAATCTATGGTAAGACGTCGCCAGCAAAACACATCACAAAATAAGCCAACAACTGGCTGTGTACGCATCATTAGTGGTCTTTGGCGAGGGCGAAAGCTGCCCGTGCATGACGCCGAAGGCTTGCGCCCTACAACTGACCGAGTCAAAGAAACGCTGTTTAACTGGTTAGCACAGGATATCCCTCGCGCTCGCTGTTTGGATCTGTTTGCCGGCTCTGGCGGCTTAGGTTTTGAAGCGGCATCACGTCAGGCAGAGCAAGTCACCATGTTGGAGTTAAACCCCAAAGCGTTTGCTCAATTGCAACAAAATGTCACAGCACTAAAGGCAAATAATATCAAAGTGATTCAAGGCGATGCACTGCAATTCCTTAAGCAGCAAGGCACGCCGCATCACGTGGTGTTTATTGATCCGCCATTTCGCCAAGGACTGCTTGCCGAAGCCGTGACTTTGCTGGAGCAAAATGGCTGGCTGGCAGACGACGCGATGATTTATATTGAAAGTGAAAAAGAACTTCAGGTAGACGAGCTGCCTTCGACTTGGCATCTGCATCGCGAAAAAACCGCTGGGCAAGTCAGCTATCGCCTTTACGAGCGACAATAGTCAGCAAAGGATCGAGAAATGAAAGCACTGTTATTTTTAGCGAAAGCCGCCATCTCATTTGTGTGGTTGATTCTGTTGGTTAATATTGTGTCACCATTTCCAGGTAACGCCGCCATCGTGCTGTATATCATGACGGCATTTTTGTTCATCATGCATGGACTACAAATGCTGATCTTCGTCGGCGCGTTTGGTGACAAAATTACCATGACGCGCTGGGAAAAGAATTCCATTCTGATATTTGGCATTTTTGCCCTGCTCGATATTCGACGCAAATATATGATGTAATTCTTTTGCCTCAGAAATAACAATGCCGCTCCCTAGAGCGGCATTGTTTTATTCCGTCATTCAGATTAGCTCACGGCGCCCATATAGCTTTTAACACCGTTGAGGAACATTTGGGTTGAAATCATCACCAGCAACAAGCCCATCAAACGCTCAACCGCTTTTAAGCCGCGCTCTCCCAAAACTCGATGGAAAAAGCTGTAGAACATCAGAATCACAAACGTTGCCGACCAAGCAATCAGCACCGCAATAGAGAGCTCACCCAAATTATTAGGATGCTGAGAAGAGAGCAACAGTAATGCGGCAATCACAGATGGGCCGGCAATCATCGGTATCGCCATTGGCACAATAAAGGGCTCTTCACCTGCCGCTAAACCAGTAATGCTGCCTGCGCTGGGGAAGATCATCTTAATCGCGATGATGAAAAGAATAATGCCGCCGGAAATACTCAAGGTCTCTGGCTCTACCTGCAAGAAAGCCATGATGCTTTGCCCTGCAAACAAAAACAGCATCAAAATGAGGAGGGCGAACAGTAACTCACGAATCAATACCTTGCGACGTCGCTTCGCATCAAGGTGTTTTAAGATTGACAGAACAATCGGGAGATTACCCAACGGGTCCATGATAAGAAACAGCATGGTGGCTGCAGCAAGAATGTCCATAAGTGCTCTCAAAATACAACAATGGCGAGAGTATATACCAAATGGCGTTGGGAGGCAGAGTCGGGCGAGCCCTGGCATAAAATGAGCTCGCTACTAGGGAGAGAAACGAGCGATCAATCAAACCACTCGTTCCTACAGGGATGCACCCTTAGTGATTACAGATGCGCGCCAAGTTGACGCAGAACTTTCCTTGCTGCTCACTGATTTTTTCTCGTTCCAACAAAAAGCTCAGCAGTGAGTCTAAATCGAGCCCTTGTAGCTTACACGTATGAAAGCGGGTTTCACCACCGAAATGCGCCAGCAGTTCCGCACGGTCCATCGGCTGTTCTTTAAGAAGGTGAAGAAGATTGTGAGCATGGATATCATTCATGGATTAAGCGTCCTGTAACACGTCAAGTGGCCCCAGCTTAACCTTTTATAAAAATCGTGCTTTGACCTAAAACAGCTCAATAGATGATAGAAGCCACGATCAAAGCATGTGCGACAAAATAACTGCCCGACACCCAAACATAAGCACGCTTCATCGGTTTACGATAGCCATGAATCGCATACGCCAGCGCAGAATAAATCATGACTAAGGTTCCAACAAAACCGATCGCATTGGAGAAGTCATTTGCTTGAAGCCAAACTTCCCCTGCCGCCCAAGCTAACTGCACCAACATAATGCCCATAATCACGACAGGAAAAACCAAAGAATCCAATTGAGGGAGGAGTAAGAAAAACGCCACGATGCTCGCCGCCAACAACAATGCCAAAAGCCACCAGACAATGTCGCCATTGAGTTGTAACCAGAAAGACTTGCTGTAGCAAAGCTGCGCGAGAAGAAAGCCAGAGAAATAGAGTGTTTTCTTCGATTTAAGAGAGTGAAGCGTATCGGCAGCCACTGACACCAGCAAGCCTGCGGCAATCCAGTAGCTATGGGCAGATGCTGGTCCTTGCGTTAACACCAAAACCAGTAAAAGAGATAAGGTAAACAATTTAAAAAACAACGCTTGAAATTGACTTGCGTGTCGAACGCCCATAACGGAAGTCATTCCAGATAAGCCTATCGCCAACCAACTCCACATCTGCAGTACCCTTCTATTTATTACGCGGCTAGTCTAGGTAGACGAGCAATTATGTAAAGCGGCAGAGGGCGAAAGTTCGATCTTGATAGCGATTCACTGCTTATTGTGAGGTAAGCCATAGCTTAGAGAAAAACCGCTATTTTACGGTATCGGATCACGACAATACGTTTTAAATTCAGACCCCCTAGATAAAAAACGTGATAAAAAGCAGAAAGCAAACGTTAAACTCACTCAAAGGAAAATAAGCCGGACATTATCAGCGGTAATGAATAACAATAGACTGAAAAAACAAAATTAAAAAACAAAACAGAACAGAAACAAAACAAATAAAATCAACAAGTTAAATATTAAAACAAAAGAAAACCACCCCTCGAGCTGGTACAACCAGAATAGACCACTAATCACATCATTGTTTTCTCATCCAATGATAAAACCCCTACGCAGTCTCTATTGACTTTCTACAACCTCGAAAAAACCAATCGAAAAGACCGACTATTTAGCAATAAAAGCCGCAGGACAAACCAAAACCAAACAAAGAGCACTAAACACTATTTGAGCAATATCACATTAATAAAAAAACAATTAAAAACATAAACTTAAAACAACAATTTACTAAAACACAAAAATTAGCGCAATTTAAAAGCACCCAAAAAACACTGTTTAATTACCAACAAACCGACAAAAACACAAAGTTATCTTATTTTTTCAAAGAGATTACTAACGATCTATTGATCACGCCTTAAAAACGATGCTATATTGCGTTCATAGAGTTCATCAACCGTTTATGGAGGTAGTGTTGTGATGTCTTCTTCTCAAAAGCAAGGACTGGTAATGATCGCAGTTATCGTTGGTTTAATGACACTACCAATGATGTACTAAGTTTCAGAATCTAAATAAAAAACGGGATGCTTTCGCATCCCGTTTTTTTTATTGTCTTTCATACGCCCATACAACGATTAGACATGGCAAGAGCATCCCCTCACCCTACACTTCACGGCGCACTCCGTGGATTGCCTCATTTCATTTTTCCCAGTTGAGCGTTATTTAAAATGCTGGCTAAGTACGTCCCAGTTGGCGTAGTAAAAAGCCATCGCCCCCAATGTCATGGAAAGCATCAATAAAATCGCCACACGCCAGATAAAGCGGCCACTTCTCGGTGTCAGTTCTTTTTCACACTCATCGCACACCGCCAAAAAGCCCTTTTTATCATCCAACTGATAATTATCTTCATGCACGACTTTATTGCGTATCGTCGCAATAAAACGGAGCTTGCCAATCACGTCATGTGGCAGACGTTCTTCACAGCTCGTCACGAGCTGATGCAACCCTTTACCTTCAGCATGATATTGAGTGCGCAACAAAGTCTCTAATCTACGGGTACGAGTGACCACTTGTTCGATTTCTGACATCGTGCCCTCCTTTCGTTCGAGTGTTTGTTTCATTCTATTCTTCTACAGTTTGATTCACATTTCGAGCCAAGTGAGCCGCATAGGCTCAAAATTGTGCTCTCATACGCATATAGAATGTGATATGCGCCGAAAATTTTATCGTCTCTTATCTTTAGATCACGATTCGCTACTGGCAACCCCTTGTTTGGCAACTAGCTTCTGTAAAATGAGACACTCATTCAGACTGGAGGTCATCATGCCTATTTCCTTTGTTTTTGCCGTACTCGCATTGATTGCTATTGGTGGTTGGCTCTTCGTTCGTTTCTATCGTACTCATATTCAAGGCAATAACGCCCCAGAACAAAAAGTACAGGTCACTGTGCTTGATAAACAGGTTATCCCTATTGCCGATGCTCAGCCTGGTGAAGATGATCAAGAGTATTGGATCTACGTACAACGTGGCGCTCTCGGCCCCAAACGCGAGTTTCAGGTTGGGGTACACTATTTCCACGCTCTTAACCCCGGCGATAAAGGGGAACTCACTTACAAGGGCGATAAGTTTCTTCATTTTGCCCTGAAGCGCTAAGGCAATAACCAACGTGTCTTAGCGGAGAGCGAGAATAGGTAACTCAACGCTAAGGCACCCGCCCCACTCAGCACGACCCATAACGGGATGACCCACGCAGGATGACCCTGATACCAACCCAACTCTTTCATTGGCCATAGAAAAATAGGATGCAATAAATAGATGCCTAAACTGTGGCGGCTGATCAACGCCACCCACTTTTGCCATTGAGCCGACAACCGCTCGCCCACAGAGCGACACAGCACAAACACCATCGATGCCGCCAATACCACATTGATGGTTTTATACGACAGCCAACGCCCAACGGTGTAATCCCCTGCAGCAAGGCTATTACTCACCACCATAATCACCGTGGCAGCCAATGCCATTCCCCCCAGCAGCACCGCCCCAACGACCACTGAGCGTTGATTCGGGACTTTGCTAAAGAGCAGATAGCCAAGAGGAAGGTAGCCACTGTACAGCCATAGCTCGTAGCTCCAAGGGCCATCGATACCCGCCAGATACAACACAGTGGTGAACAACCATAACGCGGTAAAGAGATAGAGGATGTCCTGACGTTGCTGGCGAACAAGCCACTGGAACATCGGAATCACAAAATAGAGCGGAATAAAATAATAGAAGAAACCAAGATGGTAATAGGTGGCATGCTCTGGGCTGTTGCTGAGCACTTCTGTCACTTTACTGCTATCAAAACCGCCCGCACTCAAGCCGGAGAGGAGCGCATAGAACAACGACCAAAAGAGAAAAGGGATCAGCACCTTACCTAAACGACGACGAGCATAATAAGGCAGATCAAATGGCCGAGTGTCACTGAGCATCAGGGCGCCAGTGATAAGAATAAAAACCGGTACCGCCCAACGAGAAATGCCATTGATGCCAACGGCCGTCACCCACTGATCAAAAGGAATCGCCCCTAACTCATGACGATAAGGCGCAAGCACATGAATGGCGATCACGGCCACCGCCGCGACACATCGTAGCAAATCAAAAAACTGAACTCTTTCGCGCATTCTCTATCCTCTTGCTTTTCATGGCTTTGACTATAGCAATAAAAAAAGCTGACACATGACATCATGCGTCAGCTTTTGGTTAGAATTCACACACTGCGATCAGGCGGTTTTCGCTGCAAAGCGAGGGAGCTTGATTGAAATTAACGTCGTCAAAGCCAAGAAGAAGCAAGAGACCCACAAGCAAGCAGCCAAACCGAATTCTTGGTAGATCCACCCCGACAATAGTGTGCCGATCAAACGGCCCATGGCATTAGCCATATAGTAAAAACCCACATCCAATGAGACGCCATCGCCTTTGGCATAACTGACAATCAGATACGAGTGAAGGGAAGAGTTAATCGCAAACACCGCCCCAAATAGCAACAGGCCCATCACGATCACTTGCTGAGGATGCCACGCTTGTTGCACCGCATAGGCAATGGCTCCTGTTAGCAATGCCAATAACGCGGCCCAGTAAAAAGCACTGCGACCATCCGGCACTCGACCTTGCGCCTTCCCTGTAATGCGCGGCGCGATGCCTTGCACAACGCCATACCCCATGACCCATAAGGCAAGAAAGCCTCCGACCCAAAGATGATCCCAGCCAAATACGCTGCCAAGGTAAACGGGCAGTGCCACCACAAACCAGACATCTCGTGCACCAAAGAGGAAGAGGCGAGCAGCTGAAAGAATGTTGACAGGCGCTGATTTGGAGAAAATCTCATTAAACTTCGGCTTGTTTTTCGCTTTGCCCATCTCCGACTCTAGGCTAAGCAAACTGCCAATCAACACTAGGGTGAGTACCCCTGCCATGACGAGTACCGCGTATTGAAAACCGAGAACAGCCAATAAGAGACCACCAAGGAAAAAGCCCGCCCCTTTTAAGGCATTCTTCGAACCCGTCAGAATGGCCACCCACTTGAACAATGCGCCTTGCTGCTCGTCCGGTACCAAGGTTTTGATGGCGCTTTTGGCACTCATCTTATTCAAATCTTTGGCAATACCAGAAAGTGCTTGCGCGGCCATCACCCAAGGAATTGTCAGCCAAGCGGCGGGGACAGCCAACATCAACAACGCAATGATTTGCATGGCTAAGCCGATGTTCATGGTCTTATTGAGCCCGAGCCTTGCCCCCAACCATCCACCAATCAGGTTGGTCACCACGCCAAAAAACTCGTAAAACAAAAACAGCGAGGCAATCGCCAGCGCCGAGTAGCCAAGGTCGTGGAAATAGAGCACCACCAGCATGCGCAGTGCCCCATCGGTTAAGGTAAAGTTCCAATAGTTAAACGTGACCAGCATGTATTGGCGGACACTTTTGCTCAGTTGAGCGATCATCATTAGCCCTCTGTGTACAGGTTAACAAGCTTTTGGATCATGATGATCCAAAAGCTCTAATGGCTGCTCACTGTGCGTTTGCCACAGATTCGATGTAGCTCAACTGCACTTCTCGCGTGAAGGCGCCGGGTCTCAACGCTTGCACTTCACGGATAATGTCGCCCAATGCCCAGCCTTGCTCTAGCAGCAAATGGGCGGCGAACAATCCGGTGCGACCGGATCCGCCCATGCAGTGCAGCGCCACTTTGCCACCATCACGGAGAATGGCTTGCAGCTCTGGGCTGGCTTGCTGCCAATGCACGGCGAAGGTCTCATCTGGCGCGCAGTCATCTTCGATTTCGATTTGATACCAACGCATGCCGAGCTCGACGACCAACGGGCCAAGCTCTGCGACCTCTTTACTCGCCAGTTCCGCATCGCCCAGCGCCGTCACAACGGCTTGTACACCGCTGTCCGCCAACTGTTGTAATGACGAACGTAAATCGACCCCTTTGGTACCAGGGCAAGGTGTTAAGACCAATGCGCCAGACGGTAGGTCCAATTGCCAAACAGGGTGGTAGGTGATTGACGTTGCCATTATGCCGCTCCTACTTTACGCACAAGCTCTGCGGTACGGGTCGCGTAGCCCATTTCGTTGTCATACCAAGCGTAAATCTTCACCATGCGCGTACCCACCACCATGGTAGAGAGGGCATCGACGATAGTTGAGCGTTGGTCGCCACGATAATCAATCGACACCAATGGGCGCTCTTCAAAGCCGAGAATGCCGTTTAACTCCCCTTGCGAGGCTTCTTTGAGTAATGCGTTGACCTCTTCAGCAGTGGTGTCACGCTTCACATCAAAAATAATATCGGTCAGTGAGGCATTCGCTAGAGGCACGCGCACCGCGTGACCGTTAATGCGATCTTTCAATTCTGGGAAAATTTCCACAATCGCCGTGGCACTGCCTGTGGTTGTCGGGATCAAGCTCATGCCGCAGGCACGGGCACGACGCAAATCTTTGTGCGGCGCATCAAGAATGGTTTGCGTGTTGGTGAGATCGTGGATAGTGGTAAATGATGCTTGTTCGATACCGAGTTTCTCGTGAATCACTTTCACCACTGGCGCAATGCAGTTGGTGGTGCACGAGGCTGCGGTCACAATGCGGTGCTGCTCTGGGTTGAAGATCTCGTCATTCACACCCACCACAATATTGGCAATGCCTTCTTCTTTCACTGGAGCGCTGACCACCACACGTTTCACGCCTTGCTCGAGGTATTGATTGAGGAAGCTGCTTTTGCGATGCACGCCGGTCGCTTCAATCACCACATCACAACCCGACCAATCCACTGCACTGATGTCACGCTGTTGAGTGGTTTCAATCACGTGATCATTGATGTGCAATTGCTGGCCTTGCACAGTCACCTCGTGGTGCCAGCGCCCTTGTACTGAATCGAACTCCAGTAGGTGGCCCAATGTGGTGGCATCCCCCGCCACATCATTAATTAAAACAAACTCCAATTCTGGCCAATCAAAGGCCGCGCGCATTGCCAAGCGGCCAATACGGCCAAATCCGTTAATTCCCACTTTGATAGTCATGGTCTATTCCCTAATGATTCAATTTCAATTTAACAGCACGCCACACGATCTTGCTGATGCAGGCGCGCAATATCTTGTTGATAAACTTGCTTTAAACAGTTGGAAGCAATCAAGTCATCGACCATTTTTTTCATCCAACCAGGCAACTGTTCGGAGAGGCGATAAAAGACCCATTGACCCTGTCTTTCATCCACCAACACTCCGCTGGCTCGCAGCTGTGCCAAATGACGAGAGACTTTCGGCTGGCTCTCTTGCAAGGCATAAGTGAGCTCTCCAACACAAATCTTGCCTTCACGAGCCACCAGCATCAGGCAACGAACGCGAGTTTCATCAGAAAGCAGTTTAAAAAACTGGTGTGGCAGCATGTTTACATTCCTATATATGGATATGCGAATATATTGTAAAAAAACAAAGCCGACGTCAACGCGTCGGCTCAGTTGTCATCAAAAATTCATATTGCGCGGTGCTGACTGGATTAAATCTGGGTGAACTCCTGCGACCAACGCTGCGCTTCGACCAGTTCGTAGCGCACATCTTCCACCGAGAGGCCTAGCTTAACGCATAGCTGTTCAATGCCATGCCAATCGGCTTGTTCGAAGCACTCTTCCAGCGCAATTAATGCCCCGTAGGCACCACCACGGCACAGCAATGCCTGTTTCGCGATTTCGCTCAATGGCAGATCGTTGACCAAAGACTCCACCGACAGATCCATCATCGCGTCAAGAATCGACAACAACCCAATCATAAAGCCTTGCTCGTTGTGCTTACTAAATGGCAGACGACGCGACATCAGTTCACAAAACTGGGCACGTTGCAGTGACAAGTTAAACAACTCGCGTGGCTTGTTGGTTGAGATGTAAGACGCCACCACCAAAGAGACGAACATTTTCAACTTGTCTTGCCCTAGGTAAATCAGCGCTTGGCGAAATGAGCTTATTGCCACTTCCAAACGAGTTGACTGAGTATTGACAAAACGCAGCAGCTTGTAGGATAGCGCCACATCTTGCGAAATCAGCTGTTCAATTCGAACAAAATCCGGTTCTCTTTTGCACACTTCACGAAACAGCTCCAACGCCACAACCTGCTCAGGGCTGACATAGCGAGTTTGCACCATTTCGGGTTTACTAAAGAAATAACCTTGGAAAAATTTAAAACCCGCCTGTTTTGCTTGCTCAAACTCGGCCGCGGTTTCTACCCGCTCGGCAAGGAAATGGTATTTCACTCGTCGTGCTAAATGCTCTTTCACCACTAGGCATGCTTTGTCCATCCCAAGAGCCATCACATCCAATTTCACGATGTGCACATAGGGCAAGAAACGACGCCATTCTGGGGTTAGGGTAAAATCATCGAGCGCGATCACGTAGCCTGATTGGTGTAGCTCGCGAATAGCCTCAAGCAACTCATCCGTCGGTTGACAGGTTTCTAAGACTTCAATGACGACTTTATTCTTGGGCAAACTTAGCGGCAAACGGCGAATCAAGGTTTGGTAAGGAAAGTTAATAAAGCAGCGTGAGGAAATGATGGTTGGATTGGTGCCAATCGACAAGAAATTCTCAACAATCAGGCGATACGTTGCTCGGTTGGACTCAATGTGCGTCGGGTAGGCATTTTTCTCCCCGTCACGAAACAAAAGTTCATAACCTAAGGTGTGCTTTTTTCGATTAAAAATCGGTTGTCGAGCAACGTAAGTGGTGTTCATGGCGTGCTTTATCTTATGCCTAGTCGCTAAACCAAGCCGTTATTAAGGGAGTTATGATTTTGCCGCGGCCAATAATGCCCCACAACCCATAAACATTGAACCAAATAATTTGTTTATTTTGACCATTACACGCTCTGAACGAACAAAACGCCCTAATCGAGCGGCCAAACTGGTGTAACCGAGCATCACAAACGCATCAATCACCACAGTCGTGATGCCTAGCACCGCCAACTGAGTCACTTGATCTTGGCTTGGGTCGATAAATTGTGGAAACAGCGCCACCAGAAAGACGATCGATTTGGGATTGGTGAGGTTAATCAACACGGCTTTGCGCATCAGAGCAAAACCTGAAATCGCCTTCTGTTGTGAAGCCGTCACCAAACTCGAGCTATCTCGCCATTTTTGAATGCCCAACCAAACCAAGTACACCGCCCCCACCCACTTGATCACCGTGAATGCTGTCGCCGATTGTGCGACGAGGGCACCAATGCCCGCCCCAACCAGAATAATGTGCACGGACAAACCGATTTGCAGCCCCACTATAGAGGCCAATGATTTGCGAGTGCCATAACTGAGGCCGTTGCTGATCGAATTGACCGTACCAGATCCCGGCGCCAAACTGAAAACAATGGCGGTCACAACATACGCCAGCCAAACATGGGTATCCATTTGCATTTCCCCGATAATTCTCTGATCATTGACGACAGGAACGCATGATCAGGTATTTATTTAATGGTTAATAACAGCTCACCTCTCTCTTATACGCAAGAGGCTTTATTTGAGCAAGCAATCGGTGGCCCGATCGCTGCCCTTTGGCAGCAGCGACAAGAGGGTTTCCTAAAAACGCGCGATAAGATGCAGTTGTATTGGTGTAAGTTGACCAACCCACAACACAAAAAGGCAGTGCTGGTGGTCAATGGCAGAATCGAATCGGCTTGGAAGTACCAAGAGCTTCTGTTTGATCTCTACCGTCAAGGCTATGACGTCTACAGCTACGATCATCGAGGCCAAGGTTTATCAGATCGCCTGGTGAAAGACTCTGATATTGGTCACGTCTACGAGTTTGATGATTACATTCTCGACATGGAAGCGGTGATTGCGCACTTTGATTTCTCCGCTTATCAGCAGAGATACATTGTTTCTCATTCGATGGGTGGTGCTGTGGCCACGCGCTACTTACAAACCCACCCGCAACATGGATTCGATAAGTTGGTGCTCAGTGCGCCGATGTTTGGTATTGATCTCCCTTGGTATATCAGCCCAGTAGCCATGGCGGTTAGCCAGATTCTCACCGCCGTCTACCCAACGCCCACTTATGCGCCGGGACACAAAAGCTACTATGAGAAGCCTTTTGAAGATAACCCACTCAGCCAGAGCCAAGCGCGTTATCAATGGTTTAGACAGTTGTATCGCGACAAGCCCGAGCTGCAAGTGGGTGGCCCGAGCACCCGTTGGGTATGGCAAGGCTTAATGGCCGCCAAACAGTGCATTTTGCTGACGCGACAACTCACCATTCCGGTATTGCTGTTGCAAGCGGGGGGCGATCGCATCGTCAGCAATCACGCACAGTCGCAGTTTTTCAAAAAACTGCACAAAACCAATAAACGCAGTGAAATGGTGACGATTGAAGGCGCGCAACATGAATTGTTGTTTGAAAAAGACCAGTACCGTAATCAAGCACTCAGTGCGATGTTCCGCTTTTTACAGAAAGAGGAAAGCAAGCATGTTTAATTTACCCTCTTTTTCTCTGCGCTTTTCACATACACTGGCGCTTATCCCCCTGGTGAACATCGCTCATTCAAACATCCAAGTTGGATAAGTGTTGTGTCACTTTTGCTGCTCTGATTGATTTTCATGAGCAGCTTTTTATTCCTGTTTCCTGAACACATCCGACTGACATAAGAGGGCCGTATGACTGCGAGCTTGCCAAATAAAGAGATCACCAAAATCGTTGCTTCCGATCTGGATGGCACGCTGCTGGCACCGAATCACCAACTCAGCGAATTCTCCAAGCAGACGCTCAAAGCGCTGCATGAGCAAGGTTACACCTTTATTTTCGCCACTGGCCGTCACCATGTCGATGTGGCCGGCATTCGCGCTCAAGTGGGCATTCCCGCCTACATGATCACCTCAAACGGTGCTCGTGTTCATGACCAGCATGACCAACTGATGTACAGCAAAAATGTTCCGGCCGAGCTTGTGCAGCCGGTGATTGATATTGTCAAACAAGACCCTGAGATCTTCGTTCATCTATATCAAAACGAAGACTGGCGCCTCAACCGTGAAGACGAAGTGATGCGCAAGTTCCATGAAGAGACGGGCTTTACCTATAAGGTTTACGATATCGACAACGCACCGACTGACGGCATTGCAAAAATCTTCTTCACCCATCCAGAGCAAGATCACGAGCATCTGGTTGGCTTTGAAAACCAGTTGCGTGAAGCCTTTGGCGATCAACTCAATATTGCCTTCTCAACGCCTTGGTGTTTGGAAGTGATGGCTGCGGAAGTGTCAAAAGGGGACGCGCTGAAAGCGGTCGCAGAATCACTGGGTCTGACACTGGAAAACTGTGTGGCCTTTGGCGATGGGATGAACGACGTGGAAATGTTGTCGATGGCTGGCAAAGGGTTGGTGATGGAAACCTCTCACGAAAAAGTGAAGAAAGCCCTGCCAGACAACGAAATCATTGGCAGCAATGCCGACGATGCCGTGGCGCACTATCTGCAAAAGCATCTGCTGTAAATACGGCACCATCAATGACCACGGGGCAGCGCCACGCTGCCCCGTTTTTATTTTTGCCTGCTGCTCACTTGCGACAACCTTGCTGCACATCGGCAAGGCTAGCGACGGCTCGGCAGTTTTTCTTTGGTCAAAATTGCCTGCCATTCTTGTTCCGTCACCGGCATCACCGACAAGCGATTGCCCTTTTTCACCAATGGCATGTTTTCCAACTCAGGCATGGCTTTCAACACCGCCAAAGGGATCACTCGTTCGGTTTTGCGCACAAATTCCACATCGACCATTATCCAACGCGGGTTTTCTGGCGTTGATTTCGCGTCGTAATAGTCGCTGTTGGCATCAAATTGAAAATGATCGGGGTAAGCTTCACGAACCACTTTGGCGATCCCTGCCACGCCAACCTGCTTGCACGAGGAGTGGTAAATCATCACCCAATCGCCCTCTTTAACCTCATCACGCAGCATATTTCTTGCCTGATAATTTCGCACTCCCTCCCAACATGAAACCTTTTGTACGCGTAAAGTGTCGATAGAAAAGGTGTCCGGTTCAGTTTTAAACAACCAATATGCCATAATGCGGTCCAAGCAGATTTAGAGATGGAGAAAGATATAACATGAAGGCGTTTAAAAACCCAGTCGCCCTATCGACACTGTTGCTGTTACAAGCGTGTTCAACCAGCGCCCCCGTCGCCACTCAATCTGCTCCTGTGCTGCCAACCGCCAATCTCAACCAGCCAGAGTCTGTGGTCGCACAGAGCTTTATCCTGTCAGGCAGTTTGGTCGTCGGCCATGAAGCGCAATACATCACACCTTGCGGCAGTACGCAGCAATATTGGCTACAGCTGAGCGCTCAGCAACGTCAGCAATTGATGGCGCTGACCAGCCTGCCCTATCAGTCCATGTATGGCGAAGTGATCGGCCATTTAAAAACCACCGGTGATGAAGGCTTTGCTTCGGAATACGATGCGTTGTTTGTGGTGGAGCAACTCAACTTAGTCGATGCCAGCAACCCAACCCGCTGCGAGCAAGCCGCTCGCCCAACGCAAGCATTTGGTAATGAGCCCAACTGGCGTATCGATTTTGCTGCCAATCAGCTGACCATCAAGCAACTGAGCAAACAAGAGCAAACGCGTGCGATTAGCCGCAGCCAACTCAGCCCCCGCAAACGCGAGTATCAGTTTGATGACGGCCAATTGCTCCTCACTGAAAATTTGTGCAAAGACACCATGAGCAACAGCCTTTACGGCTGGAAAGCAACGCTTGACTGGCAAGATACTCAGCTATCGGGCTGTGCCACCACCTCGAACATCGATGCCACGCTCGGTTGGCGTGGTTTGTACACGGCCACCTCAACCCAATCGTCCGGTTTTAGCGTGCACATGCAGCTCAACGCAGACCATAGCGCTGAAACGCGTTATCTCTATGCCAATGAAGAACGTCCTCTGGTGGAAAAAGGCTACTGGCAGCAACTCAATCCCAACCAGATCCAAGTCGTGATGACGCATCATCAGGGGCAAAAATTAGTCACCGAACGCATTTTCACCCGCACGGGCTCACAGCTAAAAGCGGACAAGGAAAAAGTCGGCAAGGTGGTCTATCCGATTGCTCAAGGGGGGCTGATTTTGTATCCCGCCGCCGCAGGTGAAATGATGAGTGACGCTCCCATCACCACTCAAACTGCCGTTCCCACAGACACCCGTAACGTAGCCTCCAGCGCGGAGTTTCGTCGCGATGTTGATCAGGCAATACGTGAGTATTTTCGTCTGCACAAAACCGATCCAAGCAATAACCAATACCGCTGGCTAACGTACGATCTCAATGGAGATGGCAAAGAAGAACTGCTGGCGCAATTGGATTGGTGCGGCTCGGGTGGGTGTACCCTGCTGATTTTTGAAAATCATCAAGAAACTTGGCGCTTCAATAGCCGCATTACCTTGGTGAACACACCGATTTACCTCGGCAATCAACGCAACCACGGCTGGCAAGATCTTATCTTCAACGTCAGTGGCGGCGGCGCCAAAGCTCAGTCACACCTGATGCAATATGATGGTATTAGCTATCCACTCAATCCGAGCGTTGCGCCTGTCGCGCTTGGTGAGCAGATCAGTCCGGTAGAACTGTTCTCCGATGGCATCAGCCCGGTACGCGAAGGGGTGAAACTGTGAAGCCACAAGCCTGTCCTCAGTGTGGGCTGCGTTATCAATGCTTGTGTGACCAGTTTCCATCACTGCAAAGTGAGGTCGCACTGGTGCTATTGATGCACCCCAATGAGGTCGAGCGAGAAACCAATACCGGGAAATTACTGCATTGGTGCCGTTTGCCCGTGCGCCCGTTCGTTTGGCAACGCGCAGCGCCTCCCCAAGCGTTATTGGATCTCCTTAGCGATGCGCACTTTATGCCTGTGGTGCTCTACCCCAGTGAACAGAGTATCGCCCTATCTCAAGTAAAGGAGCGCGCCCAGCAAACCCAGCGACAGCCGCTGTTTATCATTCTTGATGCCACATGGCAGGAAGCGCGAAAAATGCTCAATAAAAGCGAGTGGCTACAAGCACTGCCACAGCTCGCTTTACACGGCGACAGCGCATCGAACTATCAACTAAGACGCAATCAGCAACAAGGCAATCTGTGCACCTTAGAGATTGCGGCAGAGTTAGTGAAGCAACTCGGTGAAGCACACAACGCCACGTCAATGACCGAACTGCTGCGCGATTATTTGGCGGCGTTTCATGCCGATCGCAGTGGCCATGCGCTAAAAAGCGAGCCTTAACGACACAAAAGTTAGCCCTGATGCCCCATCTAGGGCTAACCCGTCCCCCTCAGAATAAGCGACTTGGCTGGCCGAGATAATAGCCCTGTAAGTAATCCACTCCCATGTCTTGGGCGATTTCACACACCTGCTGATTGTGGACAAACTCTGCCACCGTTTTCGCTTCCAGCACCTGACACAAGCGCACCAACTGACTGGCGATCTTGCGCTGTTTGCTGTCTTGGTCGATGTTGCGGATCAAGCTGCCATCGAGTTTGATGATGTCTGGCTCAAGCTTAATAATTTCGTCGATGTTGGAGTAACCCGAGCCAAAGTCGTCAACAATGATGCGCGCCCCCAACTGACGGAAATGGCTGCACACTTCAATCATGCGGCCATAATCTTTGATCTGCTCCGATTCCAACACCTCCAAACCGATACGGCTAGGGTCATTGAGCTGACGAATCGCCGTTTCCAACAGCAGCATGGTTTTATCGCTCAACAGATCTTGCGGGGAGAGGTTAATCGAAAACTTCCCGCTTCTCTCTCGCATATAGTTCAAGGTGCTTTGAATCATATGGCGGCTCAAACGGGTATAGAGGTGGGTGTCGGCAATCATCGGCAAAAACTGCCCTGGCAAAATAATGCGTCCATCGTTTTCGACGATTCGCACCAAACATTCTTGCGAGTAGGGGGTGGTGCCGTCGGCGTGAAACAGCGGTTGCGCATACGTGACGATATTTTGCTGCAAAATCGCCCGGCTGACGCAACTGAGCCAAGCCAGTTGCTCTTTGCGTCGCTCGTCACTCACTTGAATGTCTTTGGCATTGCAAATATGGGTGTTGCTGCGCACCCCAGCGCGCCGCGCCTCAATCGCTTTGAGCAGCAGTTCGTCGCCACTGGCTTGCGGGAAATCTCGCCGACTGGCTAAGCCACCACACAATGAAATCGACAGGTAATCCACTTGCTCCAAACCAGACGGTTCGAAGTTGGTTTGCTCAATCACATCGGCAAAACGGGTAAATTGCTGCTTGATGATGTCACCGCAGATTTCAGCACGAAAGACAAATGCCCATTCACCAACACCAATGCTGTAGAGCTGCATATCCGCTTGTTTGCCCAAGCGCCGCCTCAGACGAGTTAAGAAACTCACCGACAACATACGCAGCAGCTCATCACCGACCTGATAACCATATTTTTCATTGATGTGGCTGAAGTTGAGCAGCTTTAAGGTCAACAAATGTTCATCATCGCGAATGGTCGACAAATACTCTTTCAGGGCGATGCGATTTTGTAAACCGGTGCGACTGTCACGGCGATAACTTTCTTGCAGTTTCAGCGTTTGCCGCTCCAGTTGATACTCCATATGGGACTGCACTTGGTCGAGATCGGCAATCGCATTGCGAATCAAACAAAACAGCGGTGAGATGGTGCTGTCGACATCATCAGCGGGCAGTTTAAGCTCGGCTACCTCATCGCTTTCGCGCATCGCAAGGTAAGTTAAGCTGTGGTGTAACAGATCTTGTTTGACGCCATCATGATATAGCTCGCCCATGCAGTAGCTGCCATGACTGATCGCGATCTGATGAAAAGGCGCCACCTCTTGGCAACCATCGATAAAATCGAGCCGAGACGCACAATTGTAGATAAACACCGTTTCCGGTTGATGCAGCGCCAGCTCCACCACACCATGTTTGAGCTGCTCTAAGGTTAACGAAGGGTGGTTGTAGCAAAAACGCACCTGATCGCCGATAGACCAGGTTTTATCGAAAGAGATACTGCCATCGCTGTGGATCTCTCGCACCGCACACACCTCTTTGTGTTTGCCTCGTTCTCGGTAGAGCGGAAAATTGAGCAGATGGCTGGCCGAGAGCTCATGGCCGTCGGCCAAGTAACGCTTGTAAACCTCGTAGGCTGGCTTATTACCAAGAGAAATGAGACGCTGCCCTTCGGCGGCCGTAACGGCATGGTACATGCCAACCGGGTTCCACTCTGAGTACGCGCTGGTCCATACTTTTAGCTGTTCACTGTGCAAAGCCACGGCCACCGCCGCTTGCGTGTAGAGCTGGTCTTGGTGCAGCACCCAACACCCGTCAGCGCCACTTTGCGCTAAACCGCCGCACACTGGCGTTGCGATGCCATCATTGAACGTGCCGTACAGTAGGTAATCTTGCCGTTCCACTTGCACGGAAAAGCTGATCACCGCTCGGCTGGTGGGGGTTAATTGCAATGCTTGGCGTAAATCATAACCATCCAGCTCTGCGGATCCCGAATAGGCCACCACTGCCGAAGTCAGTGTGGTGTGACAAAATTCCGCGATCACCACCAAGCAACCGCCGGTTAAAATTTCACCGCCTCGAATGGTGTGCTGCGTACTGTGGCCTATGATGTCCACATTCGGCAAATGCGCCAGCAGATGCCGAGCGTATCCCTGTGTGATAAAAGCCGTCTGAGTGGAGAAAATCTGCACCAAATAGGCATTGTGCGCGTCCCAGCGATAACCGGCGGTCATCGCTTGTAACTGCGCAAGATCCTCGACCCAGAACGAGAAAGTCTGCATATCCGTATCAACCCCGACGTCAAATGGGCGCAAACCCTGCATGTTCCAATTATGAGAATTCTAATTTATGATGCTTTTTTCAGCAAAACCAGCGTTATGCAGGGAAGATTGATAGGATTGAGAGCGGGCTTACAAAAGTAGTAATAACTGACTTAATTCATTGATTTCTAAATTAGGCAGTGTTTTTGCTTTGGCTTGCTGACGTAGATTGATCTGCTTTGGATTGATCCAGCACGACATAAAACCATGTAAATTGGCACCATGTACATCCGAGAGTAAGTGGTCGCCAACATGGAGAATGCGCTGCGCCGGCAACTGCAAGATCTGCTCCGCACGCTGGAACAGATCGCTCGCTGGTTTAGCCACCCCATCAGGACCGGCTTTTAAGATGGTTTGAAAGTAGCCATCCAGGCCGATCGCCGCGACATCCACGTTACCATTAGTGATCGCCACTAAAGGCAGTTTGTCCGCCAATAATCTCATGACACGGTGCGTTTCGGATGGCACCACCAACTGGCTGCGCCAATACAACGCCACCGCAACCCCCTCATCCGCCGCTTGCTTCGCCGCCGCCACATCGTACCCAAGACGCAAAAACGCCTGGGTCAGTTGCTGATGACGCAGCTGCGTCACATCACTGCGCAATTGCGGGGAGCTTGCCGCCACTTCACGCTTTAACTGAGACCAATCGCTATGACTCATCACTTGTGTCGCAGGATGCTGCGCGGCGAGCCACGCCAGCACCTCACGCTCCAAGCGTTCAATCACCGGACGGTTATCATACAAGGTATCGTCTAAGTCGAAGGTCATTGCCGCGATCGGCTGCAGCGGGCGGTAGTGTTTCATTCATCTTCCTCTTTGTGTTGAGAAGATTTTTTACGCGCCCTTGGGTGCGCTTGATCATACACATCGGCCAAATGTTGGAAATCGAGGTGAGTATAGATTTGCGTGGTCGAAATGTTTTCGTGGCCAAGTAATTCTTGCACCGCACGCAGGTTATTGCTCGATTCGAGAATGTGCGTAGCAAATGAGTGACGCAGTTTATGCGGCGTAATGTGGCTGGCCACGGCCTGTTTTTGGCCCCATTCGGCCATGCGCTTTTGCACACTGCGATGGGAAATACGCGAGCCCAGCTTCGAGACAAACAACGCCGGCTCACTTGGGTCCGCCAAACCACTGCGCACTTTTAACCATTTTCCAACCCACTCGACCGCCATACCTGCAAAAGGCACTTTGCGTTCTTTGTTGCCTTTACCGATCACGCGAATTTCACCACTGCGCAAATGCACATCACGGACATCGATATCGACCAATTCGGCCAAGCGCAATCCCGCACCGTACATCAACTCCATGATGGCGCGATCACGGATGGCCAGCGGATCATCCTCATTCACGTCGAGCAGTTGATTCACTTCATCAACATCGAGGTTTTTGGGCAGAGGACGTTTTTTGCGCGGAGCCGAAACCCCTTTGGCTGGATTGGCCGTGAGGATGCCACGCAAAATCAAAAAGTCGAAGAAGCTGCGCAGCGAAGACAGACGCGTCGCGATGCTGCTCGCCTTCATCCCCTCGCGCATCCCTTTGCCCGCTAGTTGGCGTACCCAACCTGCGTCGACTTGCGGCCACGCTTTCAGCCCCATACTGTGCAAGTGTTCCGCCATGGTTTCCAGTTGCTGCTTGTAGTTGCGCTGGGTGTGCAGGCTTAAGCCCTTTTCCGCACGCAAGTACTCATAGAACTGATCAAGCGGCTTTCTCAGGCCACTAGGCAGTGGTGTGTTTGACGCTGTCGTCATGCTGCAATTGCCAAGCAAGGGTTTGAGCTAAATGGGCCACCACTAACGAGAGGTGACGAAGGAACAAGGTATCCATCTCCGGTTGGAAATGACCCCCATCGGCACTGGAAAACGCCAGCAAACCAAGGGGATGTTGCTTCACTAGCGGCAAGACCACGTAAGAGCCCATTTCTGGTACGGGCAAATCACCAAACAGCGCTTCGCGATCAGCATTGCGCAGACGACCCAAATACGCCGATTTGCCATTGAGATGGTTGGTGGCAAAACGCTGGTAATTTTCCAAACTCAGTTGGTGCTTTGCTTCACATTGGTTCAGCAAACGCACATAGGCCACCAAACCGAGTTCATGCGCTTTGAGCTCTATCGCCTTCACCACTTGCTGAAAATCGCGACAACGCAGGATCTGCTCTTGCAGGTCCATGAACTCATAAAAGGTGCGATCGTTGTTCGCCGCCAAAGACATCAAGGTCGTGATCTCTTCTTCCAATGCTTCAATACGTTGGCGTTGACGGTTCAGTTGAATGTGGACAAGCGATACTGTCCCCTGTTCCGGGTGCGGAAAGTTCAAGCGGTCGACCAACTCCGGACGATGAACAAAAAAATCGGCATGATCTTGAAGATACTCCGCCACCACTTCGGCGGTCAGAGCATCGGCTTCAGGGTAAGACAAAACATTTCCTCAAACGATAACTCATGCAAGGTGATGAAAACTCATCACCCGCGGTGGCTAGAATCCGTGGGTTCTAGCAAGACAGCTGACCATCAAATACATGGGTCGCAGGTCCCGTCATATAAAGTGGCGTACCAGGCCCCTTCCAGTGAATGAGCAAATCGCCGCCAGGCAAACTCACGGTGACGTTTTCATCCAACAAGCCTTGTAAGATGCCGACCGCCACCGCGCCACACGCGCCGCTGCCACAAGCCTGCGTTTCACCCGCACCACGCTCATACACGCGCAGGCGAATCTGTTCACGATTGACCACTTGCATAAATCCGGCATTGACGCGCTCAGGGAAACGCTCATGCGATTCAAGCAATGGACCTAACGTCTCCACTTCCGCGCTATCAACGTCATCCACCACTGTCACGACATGTGGATTGCCCATGCTCACCGCACCGCAAAACAGCGTTTTTTCGCCAACACGCATAATGTAGGTTTTCTCTTTTTGCTTGGCGCGGAAAGGGATTTTGTTCGGTTCAAACTCTGGCACACCCATGTTAACGGTGATTTCATCGTCTTCTTCCACATCAAGAATCATTTTGCCTTTCTTGGTGCTGACACTGATGCTGTATTTATTGGTCAGCCCTTTCATGCGAACAAAGCGGGCAAAACAGCGCGCGCCATTGCCACACTGTTCCACTTCACTGCCATCAGCATTGAAAATACGATAGTGGAAATCCGTCTCAGGATCGTAAGGTGCTTCCACCACCAGCAGTTGGTCAAAACCAACGCCAGTATGACGATCCGCCAAACGGCGGATCAGCTCTTGAGAGAAGTAAACGTTTTGAGTAATGCAGTCGACCACCATAAAGTCGTTACCCAAACCGTGCATTTTAGAAAAATGGAAATGCATAAAAAGCTCGTTACTCCGGAAGGATGTTTTCTAGTTCCCACAAGCTACGCAGTTCTTCGCGCTGACGAACTAAATGGTGTTTTTTGCCATCCACCATCACTTCGGCTGCTCGTGCGCGCGTGTTGTAGTTGGACGACATAACAAAGCCATAAGCGCCCGCACTGCGAACCGCCAGCAAATCGTTCTCTGCCAATACCAGCGAACGGTCCTTACCAAGGAAATCACCGGTTTCACAAATTGGCCCAACTAAGTCATAAGTCACCGCTTCGCCTTGACGCGGCTGAACGGGCACAATGTCTTGCCACGCTTGGTACAGCGCAGGGCGCATCAAATCGTTCATCGCTGCATCAATGATGGCGAAATTTTTGTGTTCGGTGTGCTTGAGAAATTCTACTTTGGTCAGCAATACGCCTGCGTTCGCAGCAATCGCACGTCCTGGTTCAAAAATCAGTTCCAAATCTTGGTGATTTTCTAAACGCCCCAACAGCGCTTTAGCGTATTCAGAAGGCTGAGGCGGCAATTCGTTGCGGTAGACCACGCCAAGGCCACCACCCACATCAAGGTGACGAATGTTGATGCCTTGCTCTTTTAGGTTATCGATCAAAGCCAGCAGGCGATCGGTCGCATCGATAAATGGGTCAATCGCAGTAAGCTGCGAGCCGATATGGCAGTCGATACCTTGGACGTTAAGGTTTGCTAGGCTTTGGGCAAATTGGTATACCGCAGGCGCGCGATCAAACGCAATACCAAACTTGTTGTCACGCAAACCAGTCGAGATATAAGGATGGGTCTTGGCGTCCACATCGGGATTAATGCGTAGTGAGATTGGCGCTTTCACACCTAACTCTCCCGCAACGCGGTTCAAACGCTCAAGTTCAGGTTCCGATTCGACGTTAAAGCACTTGATGTTGAGTTCAAGCGCACGGCGCATTTCCGCTTCGGTTTTGCCCACACCAGAGAACACCACTTTACGTGGGTCGCCGCCAGCGGCCAACACCCGCTCCAATTCACCACCGGATACGATGTCAAAACCAGAGCCTAATCGCGCCAAGGTGTTCAGTACCCCCAGGTTCGAGTTGGCTTTCACCGCATAACAAACCAGGTGAGGATGCCCTTCTACCGAGCGGTCAAACGCATGCCAGTGACGCTCTAGCGTCGCACGCGAATAAACATACAGAGGTGTGCCGTACTGCTCAGCCAGACTGGTTAAGGAAACCTCTTCCGCCCAGAGCTGACCATCGTCCTGATAATTGAAATAATCCAAAATTCACTTCCCTTATAATATGGTCGACTGCTAAATCAGTTGCGATGCCTACTGTGATTGCTCAGATTGTTGAGCGTCATCTGGAATGTACAAAGCGCCCGATTGACCACATCCGGCCAAGAGCGCTACCGACAAGGTTAACAGCACAGTAAGTATTTTTTTCATTTTGCATATCGTGATTATTGATTCAATGCCCCCTATAATCGCACCACACTCAGGAAAAGCAATAGGATAGATAGGATGAACAATACTGAATTTCATCAACTAGTGGATAACGAGCTGCAACTCATTGAAGAAGCGATTGATGAATCAGGCGCAGACATCGATTACGAAACCACGGGCAACGTGATGACGTTAGAATTTGATGACCGCAGCCAAATCATCATCAATCGCCAAGAGCCGATGCAAGAAATTTGGTTAGCCTCGAAATCCGGCGGTTTCCACTTCCAATACAAAGCGGGTCAGTGGATTTGCTCCAAGACTGGCGTTGAGTTTGCACACATGGTCAAACAAGAGTGTGAAAAGCACGCGGGTGAATCGATCGATTGGGCTTAAACCAACGTCGTCTCACACCAGCAACGCACAAACACAAAGAGCACCTTTCGGTGCTCTTTGTGTTTCGAGTAGAGTAAGACGCGTAGCTATCGTTAAGCCATTAAGTGGCTAGGTAACTCAGCGGCTAGGTAACTATACGTTGACCGCTTTTGACATCTTGGTTTGAGTACAGGCATCGTTACGATAAGGAATAATGTACGACTCCTGCCCTTCCTCTTGCGGATGAATGATTTGATAATACTGAGGCAAGTTGAAGTTAATGCATTTCGAGGCAACATGCTTGTCGTCTTTCACCGCGGTGTAGAAACTGTTCACACTGGCGATCATCTCATCTTTAGAGCCGCTAAACTGGTGATACACTTCCACTTGGTTGGCTTCATCCAACACATAAATGTTGAAGCCTTTTTCCGTATCTTCAAAGAAAAACTGAATCAAGCCTTCGCTGGCAAAACCATCCACCACGGGCGGTAGATGATAGTCGTCCTCACGATCCAGCATCAGCAGCGGTGAGCCCTTGAGTTTATTCGTCGAGATGCTGCGGTAAAAATCGACTGAATTTTCTAACCTCTGCACCGATACGCCACGACGTTCAAAGAACAAACCGTAAGTCTGAGCTGCCAAGCGAATCGCTTTAAAACGGCGACGCTTTTCTTGCTCCACCGGCTTCAGGCGCAAATCAATGCACTCAGCCAACAGTTGATACACCATATTGCGCATCACGCCACGTAAGTTCTTGCTGTAGCAGAACACATCCACCGACTCTGGTGGGATCGCGTCTTGGTGCATTTTGCCCAACACGGTTTTCAGTGCATCCAACATTGCGGTTTCACCACGGAAATGCAGAGTCCGCACTTCATGCCAAGAGTTGCGATAAACCAGATCGACACTGCCAATCAAACATTTCTGTTCCGCACCAAAACTGAAGATGTCGGCGTTCTTAAGATCGACTTTTAATGAGCGTCCAGACAGCTCAGCGGTGGGATCGTTTTCAAAATTGATGAACATCGCCAATTGGCTGATTTCACATGGGCTGGCTAACGCTTGCATGGTCGGACGGCGTTTACGCAGCGAGAAGGTATTACGCAGATCGCTCACCATCTGATAGAACTTATCGATGTCCAGTTGCGCTTCTTTTACTACCGCGTGTAAACGAGTGGACTCAGTGATCAAGCCATTAAAGAACGCCCACGCCACCAACTTACTTAAGTATTCATGATGCTCAAGATACGGCTGGCCCAAAATGCGGTGCGCAATCAGCGGTTGCTTATACAGATACCAGCCGGATTTATTGATGCGCCCTTGGCGCACTTCAATGAAGCTCAAATCGGGTTCGTGCAAGTCTGGGGAAATTTGTGGATTGAGCAGCGTCACCTTACCCGGCAACACTTCAAACGCCGCATAAAGCTTACGCGCAAGAATACTGATGTCCTGAGGGCTAATCGCCGAGGTAATATCGTTACGACGAGCAAACTGAATCAGGTTGCGGTAACTCTGCATCAAGGCATCAAGCAAAGCATGATGCACCACTTTGACCTGTTCCACTTTCCAGTTACGTCGGTTATCCAACTCCGCAATCACCGCCTGCGACCATTGCCATTGGCTGGTCAACTCACGCAACGCTTCGCGGCGCCACGCCACGGAACCGATACCCGGTTCACGCGAGAGTTTTTCATGGGTTTTGAGATAAAAGCAGCGACGCACCAGATCCAAACGTGTGTGGTCATTAATACGTTCGAGATAGCGAGTGACCTTCTCCAGCATCAGATAGTACGCATCCATCCCATAGAGATCTGGTTCATGAGCAAAGAAACGACGCTTACTGTCGATACTCAGCAATTGCGTGTGTGGGTATTCCCACGAATACGCTTCAAGCAAAATTGCCTTCAATACCGACTTGTATGGCGAGTCGATACTCTTGTAGAGCTGCCACAAGTTCGAACCAAAGTACTCTTCAGCCGGAATGCGGCTCAGTTGACCAAAATCGATCCACTCATTGCAATTGATGTGGCCACCATTGCACAGCTCTGCCACGTATTGTTCGTAGCACTCTTCCATCTCAGGCGGCACGATTTGCCACAACAAGCGCTGCCCAGCAAGACGTACCGCTGAACGATAAAACTCATCCAACAGCAACATATGCTGTGACGAACCACAGTTGTCACCCGTCATCTCTTCCGAGCGGTTGCTGCGGAAACGATCTTCATCCATCAAGAAAAAGTTGGCTTCTACGCCATGCATCTGCGCCCAATCGGTGATCAGTAAGCATTTATTGGCGAGGCTCTCTCTTTCGTCATGGCCCATTTGTGTAGGAATGCAGACCCAAATATCGAGATCACTGGAGGTGCTTTGGCCAATGGACGAGGTACTGCCCATGGTATAGAGACCAAGAATTTGTGCATGCGGCGCGCGAGGTAAGGACTGACCTAGGGTTAATTCCGTGTCATCAACAAACTGCTGTTGAATATCATTGAGCTTAAGCCCATGCACCCCAAAGGGAACATCAGCGTCAAAATAGCCGGGAATAGCGGGGTGATTAAAGTGCAGTAAAACCGGGATAAGGTGGAATACTTGCTGACTTTGCAAATCCATAAGCGCCAGCGCACGCTCGATGCGTTGCCGGTTGAGGGTATCTAATCGCTGGATTAATTTTTCGGTATAAGCCTGCAAGGGATATCCTTGGTTTCAATATTGAGACACGTCTGCATAAGTTTTGAGCCATCCTGGCTAAAAAACGTGATCAATTTAACACTTCCATCCGTATTGGTAAAGACAAATGCGCTGCATTCTTCACCACCACACTCGCGCTGGTGATAGGCAGAGCACGGCCTCAAACTCGGCGGCTAAGTGTCGCTTGTAATCTTTATAACTAATAATAGTCCATCCGCCAAATGAGAATCCAATCACACTATTTCAGTCTCACCTACCATTTCGTTAACGGTAGCATCAGTTCCACCAACTAACAGTAAGACTTTAGCAGTGAGAGTGGTAGGATTAGCCCAAATCAGAACGTTCAAGATATTGGGAAGACAATGACACACTCAACGCCAATCCGAATCGCAACACGCAAAAGCCCCCTCGCTCTATGGCAAGCCTACTACGTAAAAGATGCGCTACAGAAAGCCCATCCGGGCTTGGAAGTCGAGCTGGTGACCATGGTGACCAAAGGCGACGTGATTCTTGATACCCCTCTTGCCAAAGTGGGTGGCAAAGGCCTTTTTGTCAAAGAGCTCGAGGTGGCAATGCTGGAAGGTCGTGCTGACCTCGCCGTTCACTCGATGAAAGACGTGCCAGTGGATTTCCCGGAAGGTTTAGGTTTGGTGACGATTTGTGAGCGTGAAGATCCTCGCGATGCCTTTGTCTCAAACACCTACCATCATGTTGATGAACTGCCTCAAGGCGCGGTTGTCGGCACTTGTAGCTTGCGTCGTCAATGCCAATTGAAAGCCTATCGCCCAGATTTGGTGATCAAAGAACTGCGCGGCAACGTCGGCACTCGTTTAAGCAAACTCGATGCGGGTGAGTACGACGCGATCATTCTCGCGGCCGCTGGTCTGAAACGTCTTGAACTGGAAGAGCGCATCCGCAGCTTTATTGAGCCAGAACAATCGCTCCCTGCCGTAGGCCAAGGTGCTGTGGGCATTGAATGTCGTACTGACGATGAGCGTATTCTCAAGCTTCTCGAACCACTGAACCACGCCGATACGGCCGATCGCGTCAAATGCGAACGCGCCATGAACCTCACCTTAGAAGGCGGCTGCCAAGTGCCAATCGGTAGCTATGCGCTGCTTGAGGGTGATGAGATCTGGCTACGTGCTTTAGTGGGCGAGCCAGACGGCAGCGAAATCGTCCGTGGTGAAATTCGTGGCCCTCGCGCACAGGCGGAACAATTAGGCGTGCAATTGGCCAATCGACTGCTGGATGAGGGCGCCAGAGAGATCCTCACTAAGTTGTACCAAGACCACGAATAACATGGCGGTACTGGTAACAAGGCCAGCCGAGCAAGGCCAAGCGCTTTGCCAACTGCTTCAACAAGCTGGAGTCCCTGCACTCCAGCACCCTCTTATTGATATCGTTGCGAATAGCTCACTCAACACCCTCGCCAACGACCTGAAGCAAAGCGATGTGATCATCGCGGTGAGTCAACATGCGGTGCATTGCGCCGAACACATCCTCAAAGCACAGCAACAAAACTGGCCGCAAAACGCGCTTTACCTTGCCGTTGGTCAAAAAACCGCACACTATTTGAGCAAAGTTACCCACCAAGACGTAAACTACCCGACGGTCAGTGATAGCGAGCACCTCCTACAACTCCCAGAGTTCAATCGGATAGCTGGAAAACGCGTACTGATTCTACGCGGTAACGGCGGACGAGAACTGATACATCAGGCATTGAGCCAACGAGGGGCTGACGTCCGGTATTGTGAGACCTACCAGAGAGAATTGATCCCCTTTGATGCGGTAAGCTCTCTCACCTTATGGCGCGATCAGGGCGTCGACACTCTGATTGTCACCAGTGCAGAACAACTCGACTACCTCCACGCTCAAATGAGTGATGAGGGTAAATTTTGGTTATATCAACAACGCTTGCTGGTTCCCAGCGAACGTATTGCTGCCATTGCGACCCAACTTGGCTTTACTCAGGTTTGCAATGTAGGAAGTGCCTCGAACAAAGATTTACTGGCTGCTCTCCAGCCTAAGTAACACAGGACAAACTCATGACAAGTAAAAAAAATAACGAGCCAAATAAGCCTGAAGAAACAACTTCTCAACCAATAACCTCTGACGCCTCCACGCCAGAAACATCGAACACCGAATCGACTGCGTCCGTTTCAGCCGATGAACCAACGGTGACACCAACAACACCGCCACCAGCAGCCGCTGCAAAGAAAGAAGATAAAAAACCGAGCCAAAAACTCAGTATCCTTGCCATCATCATTGCGTTGTTGGGCACTGGCGGCGTGGCGTTCCAGCTTCAACAGCAAAACAGCCAATATCAGGCACAAATCGCTGCGCTGCAAAATCAGTTGCAACAAACGCAAAGCGCGATGAGCACTGAGCTTAACCAAGTGAAGCAAGAGACCGTCGCCAAAGCGACCGAAGTCACTCACAAAGCAGAAGTGGTGCTGGCTCAGCAGCAGAAAAGCATCGAAAGCTTGCAACTTGCAATGGCGGACGTAAAAGGCCGTCGCCCGAACGATTGGTTATTGGCGGAAGCCGACTACCTCGTCAAACTGGCGGGGCGAAAACTGTTCCTTGAGCATGACGTCGTGAGCGCCACCAGCTTGATGGAAAGTGCCGACCAACGCATCGCGGCACTCAACGATCCAAGCCTCGTGCCTCTGCGCAAAGCGATGGCCAAAGACATTACCGATCTGAAAACCATTCCGCTGATTGACCGCGATGGTTTAGTGCTGCGTTTGACCGCACTGCAACAACAAGTCGACCAATTGCCATTGGCAAATGCCATTCTGCCAGAAGCGAAAACCGTCGAGAAACAACAAGTCTCTGACGACATCAACAACTGGCAAAACAACTTAATGGCGTCGCTCAAAGCCTTCTCAGAGAACTTCATTACCTTCCGTACTCGTGATGGCAACGTCATTCCACTGCTGTCGCCAGAGCAGCACTTCTATCTGAAAGAGAACATCAAAGCGAAAATCGAAACCGCCATCAAAGCGGTCTATCAAGAACAAGGTGAGGTTTACACCAGCTCACTCACCACCGCAGAAGCGTGGTCGCAAGCGTTCTTTAACCAAGATAACAACACGGTGAAAGAGTTTACTCAGTCGTTGAAACAGCTCAGCGAGCAAAAAATTCAGGTGCAATACCCTGTGAAGCTGCAAACGCAAAATCAATTGGCGGATGTGATTCGTGAACGTCTACGCCGTGAAGTCACTAGCATGACCAGCACGGAGGCGCAGCAATGATTCGTTTGATCTTCCTCTTTGTCGTGCTTGGTGCCGGGCTGTTTGTCGGTACCCAGTTTTCTGGCCAGCAGGGCTATGTGCTGATCTCGATCGCCAACACCACCATTGAAATGAGCGTCACCACGTTGGTGATTTTCATTGTCGCGGCTTTGGCCGGTTTGTTTGGCTTAGAATACCTAGTTAAAAAAGTACTCTATACCGGTTTCACCACGTGGAACTGGTTTAGCGTACGCAAAATGCGCCGCTCTCGTCGTTACACTAACGAAGGCATCATCAAGTTGCTGGAAGGCGACTGGAAAGGCGCAGAGAAGAAAGTGACACGCTGGGCAAGCCATCATGACATGCCACTGCTTTGTTACTTAGTGGCCTCAGAAGCAGCGGATGGCCAAGGTGACAAAGCCAAGCGCGATCACTACTTAGCATTGGCCGCCGAGCAAGAAAACGCCTACTTGGCGGTAGAGCTAACCCGATCAAAGCAGTTGGTACGAGAGGGCGAATTTGCGCTGGCGTTTGATAGCTTGCAGTCTCTCAAAGGTCGCTACCCCAATAATCCGATTGCGCTGAACTTGCTCAAAACCACTTACCTAGAGCTCAAGTTATGGCAGCCTCTGATTGACCTCTTGCCAACACTCAACAAGCAAGCGTTGATCTCCCCAGAGGACGCCGAACAGATGCACCAACGAGCTCAGTGCGGTTTACTGGCCGACGTTGCTGGGCAACAAGGCAGTGAAGGATTAATCAAACACTGGAATACACTGCCACGCAAAGTCAAACAAGACCCACATTTGGTGGCCTGCTTTGCCAAACAGTTGATTGCCCGTAAAGCCGACCACGAAGCACTCACCGTGATCAAAGAAGCACTGAAAAAATCACCATCGCCAGAGCTGTATGCACTCCTGCCACAACTCAACCTTAGCGATGTGCATCCTGTGATTGTGATGCTCGAACAGAATGTGAAAAACGACAACCACAACGCCGAAGCGCACAGCGCACTGGCGCAGTTGTATTTCCGTGAAGGAAAATGGCCACAAGCACAGTCGCACTTTGAAACGGCACTGAAAGTACGTTCGAGTGTTTCCGACTACGCTTTCCTAGCCGATGCGCTTGAGAAGCAAAACCTCAACAAAGCCGCGCATGAAGTGTCACGTAAAGCGCTGACGCTGGCACAAAATCACTGATTCTTGGTGAAAGAGATAACCTGTAAAAGCAAAGGGACGGTTGAACCGTCCCTCTGTTTTTTATTTGTCTTTACTTGAGCTTACACCCACTGTCCCGCGACAAAGCCACTCGACCAACACCACTGGAAATTGTAACCGCCAAGCCAACCTGTCACATCCATCACTTCGCCAATAAAGTACAGCCCTGGGACGGTTTTGCACTCCATGGTTTTTGAGGAAAGGTAATCGGTGTCTACACCGCCCAACGTGACTTCCGCCGTGCGGTAGCCTTCAGTGCCATTAGGCGCAATTTTCCAATGCTCCAAATACTCAACAATCTCTTGCAGCTCTTTTCCATTGTATTGCTTAAGAGGTTTGTCCGTCAGCTCGTTACGATCGATCAGTACTTCGATGAGGCGCTTAGGCAGCACTTTCGCTAGGGTATTTTTCAAAGTCTGATTTGGGTGTTTTTCCAAATTGCGTTGCAGCAGCTCCAGCACATCCACCTCAGGCACCAGATTAATGCTCACCGCTTGACCTGCCTTCCAGTAAGACGAAATTTGCAGTACTGAAGGGCCAGATAAACCACGATGGGTAAACAGCAGTGCTTCTTTAAACAACGTACCGTCTTCTGCGGTGATCTCCGCCGGAATGGCAATTCCCGAGAGCTCTGCAAAGTCTTCTTTATCTTGCTTGTGCAGCGTAAATGGCACTAAGCCTGCGGTGGTCGGCACCACTGGAATACCAAACTGCTCAGCGATTTTATAGCCGAAAGGGGTCGCGCCCAGTTTTGGCATCGATAAGCCACCCGTCGCCACCACCAGAGATTGGCATTCAAATGCCTCTGCGCCAGCACGCAGCACAAAACCTTGCTCGGTTTTCTCGATTTCGGTGAGTTGTACCTGGTAGCACTGGGCAATGTTCGGCTGGTCACACTCACTCAGCAGCATGTTGACGATCTCTTTGGCAGAGTCGAGGCAGAACAGCTGACCATGGTCGCGCTCTTCAAACTCAATACCATATTTGTAGATCATCGAAATGAAGTCCCAGTTGCTGTACTGCGACAGGGCGGATTTGACGAAATGGGGATTCCGGCACAAGTAGTTTTTCGCCGAGACCTCATTGTTGGTGAAATTACAACGACCACCACCGGAGATGAGAATTTTGCGTCCTGGCTTTTTCGCGTGGTCAAGCACCAACACTTTGCGGCCACGACGGCCTGCCTCGGCAGCACACATCAATCCCGCCGCACCGGCGCCAATCACCACCACATCAAACTTGTTACTCATGCTGGAAAATCTCTCTGACAATAAAAAAGGATGTGCAGTTGGCACATCCTTACTTTTTCGCCGCTATTCTAACGGCAAAGTGGGTTATTTTCCAAGCACTGGCTACAGAAGAAATGCAGCCAACAAAGTCACACCGGTCAAGCTTACACTCAGGACGAATAACTCTCTTACCCGATCGCATTTCCCAGTAAAAACTTCATCGTGATGATGGTGGTACTCTTTGCTTTTCAGATAGTGGTAGAGTCGCACCTGTTTGGTGACATTGCCGTGAGTGGTAAAAAATCCGTTACCATCCACTTGTTGATATAACAGTGGATGCGCTTCACGCATGATATAAATCAGTGAACGAAGAGCGGTAAGATAACGAGCGAGGTTAACCCCCGTTACCACCATAAGCGCAAACAGGATAATATCTCCATTGATCATCTTTTCCTCCCTACATCTTCATCAATGCTCAAGAGAAAAAGACAATCAATGTCTTTCTAACCCGCTAACGGAAACTGGCTGTTCCGTTAAGCTGCTGGAGCATCCATGATTGAAGATGAACCTTCTTTCGCCATTTGTGCCAGATCTTTATCGATGAAGAACAGCGCTTTGCCATCTTCACCAACAAGTTCAATTTTATCCAAAATCCCTTTGAACAATTTTTCTTCTTCGTGCTGCTCTGCGACATACCACTGCAGGAAGTTAAAGGTTGAATAATCCTGACTGGTAAACGCAACATGAGCGAGCTTATTAATCTGCTGAGTGATCATTTGTTCATGTTCATACGTTTCGCGGAACACTTCACCCAAGCTTGCAAAATCATGTTTTGGTGCTGCAATCGCGCCTAGAATCGGTAATGCACCCGTCTCGCTGACGTAAGTGAACAGGCGTTGCATGTGTTGCATCTCTTCCACAGCGTGCACTCTTAAAAACTGTGCTGCGCCATCAAATCCTTTATCTTCACACCAAGCACTCATTTGTAAGTATAGATTGGATGAGAAAAATTCCAGATTAATTTGCGCATTCAATTGTTCGACCATAGTCTGAGACAGCATGAGGACTCCTGATTGTTTGTATCCGTTTTGAGCTACTATACCACGAAAATTTCGATAACTCTTTGTTACATGGAATTGGATCTGAGATCCCTTTGGCAAAAAACTATTCACCTAAGTGCTATGTTTTAACTATACCCACGAGGGAAAATGATAAAGGAGAGCACACCATGAGTTATCAACACATATTAGTCGCTGTTGATCTTTCTGACGACAGCAAGCTATTGATCGATAAAGCCGTTTCTTTAGCAAAAGCTTTAGAAGCGAAAGTATCCTTTATCCATATCGATGTGAATTATGCCGAGCTGTACACCGGCCTTATCGACATCAACATGGCCGAAGCACAGCATCAGGCGATGGAGGCGTCTCGCACTCAATTAGGCAATCTCGCGGATTACGCCAACTACCCGATCACTCATACCTTGGTCGGCAGCGGCGATTTAAGCAATGAACTGTGTGACACCATTGGTGAGTACCAAGTGGATTTGCTCGTGTGCGGCCATCACCAAGATTTTTGGAGTAAACTGCTCTCTTCTACTCGTCAACTGATCAACTGCTCTCCGGTTGATATGTTGGTTGTACCACTTAAAGAGTGATTTTGCTTTTGCCCTTCTCGGCAAATCGGTAGACTGCGGACATTTGTTATTTACTCGTTATCACTATGTTTTATCTCTCCGCAGTCACCCTGTTATGGGCATTTTCATTTAGCTTGATTGGCGTTTACCTCGCCGGTCAGGTGGATTCTTGGTTTTCGGTACTGATGCGCGTAGCACTCGCCAGCGTCGTGTTTGTTCCTTTCCTCAAATTCAAAGGGGTCAGCAAGCGTCTGATCGGTAAATTAATGGTGGTCGGCGGCTTCCAGCTCGGCTTGATGTACTGCTTCTATTACCAATCGTTTCTGCTGCTGTCTGTTCCTGAAGTGTTGTTGTTCACCGTCTTTACGCCGATCTACGTCACGCTGATCTACGATTTGCTGCATGGGCGTTTCTCTCCTTGGTATTTGGTGACGGCCATCATCGCCGTATTGGGTGCCGTCTTTATCAAATTTGCCACCATTAACCCGAACTTCTTGTTGGGCTTTTTGGTGGTGCAAGGGGCCAACCTCTGTTTTGCCATTGGCCAAGTGGGCTACAAATACATTATGGAGAAAGAGCAACTCGAGTTGCCACAACACACGGTATTTGGTTACTTCTACCTTGGCGCACTGTGTGTGGCCTTGGTGGCGTTTGCTTTGATGGGTAATCCGAGCAAGCTGCCCACCACCGAACTGCAATGGGGCATTTTGATTTACTTAGGCCTGATTGCATCTGGCTTGGGCTATTTTGCCTGGAACAAAGGGGCAACGTTGGTTAATGCTGGAGCCTTGGCGGTAATGAACAACGCTTTGGTGCCTGCTGGGCTTATCGTCAACATCGTGATTTGGAATCGCGATGTCGATTTGCTGCGCCTAACATTGGGCGGCGGGGTCATTCTGTTTTCGCTGTGGCTGAATGAAACCTGGGTCAAAGCCAAAGTGGAGCGCGACTTTGCTCGCAAAGCGTCACAAGCCTAGCCCTTATCTCGCCTAGCGCCCTGCTTCAATGACCCACATGCACTCAGCCCACCATTCGGTGGGCTGAGTCGTTATACTTGCTTAAGCACGCTTAGTGCACTTGATCGGCACTGCCTTGCAATACTTGTTTGTGGCTTAACACTCGTAAAATGCCGTTGTATTTGTTGAGTTTTCCTTCCAACTTTTCACGCTTTTGCAGTTGTTTGACTTTCTTCTTGGCTAACTTCGCCAGTTTCTTATGGTATTTGCGCTGTTTTTTCAGCGCCTTTTTGGCTTGCTTAAGTTGTTTTTTACCCAGTGATGGCAAATTAATGTCAAACGCACTCACCGACTCCGCCGTCAGTAATGTTTGCGGACGTTGATTCTCGGCTATCGACGTTGGCGAGGGTAACGTGGCAGCCTTTACCGCCAAGGGTTTGGCTTTCGATTTTAGACTCGGAATGGCTTGTGGCTTGCACAGCGAACTTTTCGATGAAGACGCACGCGCACAAGAACGGCAAAGGTATTTGGGCGCTGCAACCAACTGATGAATCTCACCCAATTGACTGGCGATCTCTCTTCTATCCATCTTACAAAAGCGTTTTGTCATGCGACTACTCCAACACAAACCATGTCTGCACATTACCGATAGTTTGAATAATAATAATTCTTAGTTAGATATACAGCGAGTGCGGCAAATTGGCAAGCGCAGAAATGTGAGACTTTCTGCGCGACAGAAAAGAAAAGGAGAGATTGAGGGGAAAAGCGCTTAACTCATCGACGCGTTGACATAGACGTCAAAACGGTTCTTTTTGGTCTCAATCGCCATGCTGGGTTTAACGCCATCGAGCCACTCTGCATAGTCTGGGCGCTTCACCACCACACGCTTGGTCGCCAATGCTAACGCCGGTGTGAGCAGCGCATCGGCATCGGTATCTGCCCCAACCAAAGATTGAAACACGCGCATCTCTTTTTTCACTAAGGCGGTTTTCTTTTTGTTTTCAGGATGCGGGTACATGGGGTCCAGATAGACCACATCGGGACGAACAAACTCGGCATCGCTGGCTAACGCGGCGAGCGCGTCGTGGCTTGACGCGTGCAGCAGTGACATACGCTCACTCACCCAAGCACCAATTTCATCATCTTTTTTCGCTCTGGTTAAGCCATCGTCGAGCAAAGCGGCCACAACGGGGTTGCGCTCCACCATCTGCACCTTGCACCCAAGCGAAGCCAAGACAAACGCATCACGCCCAAGCCCTGCCGTGCCATCCAAAACCGTCGGTGTTACCCCTTTGTTGAGTCCCGCGGCTTTGGCAATGGCTTGCCCTTTGCCGCCACCAAACTTGCGTCGATGCGCAACCGCACCACCGGCCAAATCGACATAAATCGCTCCCAGCTTAGGTTCATCAAGCTTACGCAACTCCAAACGCTCGAACGTCAGCACAAGAGCGAAATGGCTGTGTGCATCGTGGGTCAGTTGCCATTTGCTGGCAATGGCGTCGAGATAAGGCTGTAAAGCCGCATCTTCACAAATCAGTTGTAGTTGCACAGGGTGCTCCGAAAAATCGTCATGGATGAGGAACTGGCTGGCGAGTTTACCGCAAGCAAGGCTGGAACTGTAGCGATTCCATCGGCCCTAAACAGGGCGATGCATTCACTCAAGCGCTACCTCGCTGTGTTAGTTCGGCCTGCCATTGTGCCACCAGCTCTGCCAATGGCGTTGGGTAACCCATCACGTAGCCTTGGGCGTAATCCACCCCAAGTTCTGTCAGTAACGCGACAATTTCACTGTTTTCAACGAACTCAGCTACCGTTTGCTTACCCATTTGCTGCGCCAGTTCATTGATGGCTCGCACCATGATGTGATCGCTCTCATTGCGATGCATGTCCTGCACAAAAATGCCGTCGATTTTCACCACATCGACGGGCAATTGCTTGAGATAGCCAAACGATGACAGCCCAGAACCAAAGTCATCCAATGCAATCAAGCAGCCCAGCGCTTTCACTTGAGCGAAAAACTCCATCGCCAAGCTGATGTTTTTCATCGCGGCCGTTTCGGTGATTTCCCAACAAATTTTATCGCACGGTAAGACGGTGTTTTCCAATCGATCGAGCAGGAACATCATGAATTCTGGGTTACCCATCGAGTGTCCAGAAAGGTTAATTGAACAACGATCAAGCTGCGCCACGACCTCAGGATGAGCTTCAAGCCAGTTAAAGGTTTGGGTCACGACCTGTTCATCAATCAAATGCGCGATGTTGTAGCGCTCTGAAGCTGGCATAAAAATCGCGGGAGAAAGATACTGCCCTTGCTCATCACGTATTCGGCTCAAAATCTCAAAGTGCATGGTAGAGCGTTCTTGACTGAGTGGAATAATACGCTGAGCAAACAGTTCTAAACGGTTATTGGCCAGGGCTTCATGGACTAGGTTGACACTTTCCATTTCTTGCTGGCGTCGCTGCAGTTCTTCGCTGTCCAAGCTAAACAGTTTAAAGCGATTGCGCCCCTGCTCTTTAGCGGCGTGACAGGCCGTGTCTGCCTGCGCATGCACCATTTGTGGCGATTCGGCCGTATGGTCAATCATACGAATGCCAATTGAGCAGGTTAGGTTTATTTGCACTTTTTCCCAGATGAAAGGCTGGCTGCTTAATGTGGCAATGATGGTTTTCGCCACACCGATGGCGGTGTGTTCATTGCTGTCTTTGAGTAAGACAGCAAATTCATCGCCACCTAAGCGCGCCAAAATCGCGGTATGTGGCAACACTTCTTCCAACATACTGGCACAAAATTGAATTGCCCCATCTCCCGCATCATGCCCTGCGGTATCATTGAGCACTTTAAGCTGATCCAAATCGATGTAGAGCATCGCATGCACACGGCGATGACTTTCCACCTCGCGCAGCGCGCGTTTGAGTTCAATATCAAATTGGTTGCGATTAAAGGTATCGGTCAACAAATCGTATTTGGCTTGATATTCCAACTGGCGTGCCAACTGTTTGTTGTGGGAGATGTCTTCACCAACGATCAAAATTTGCCCAGACTCGGTCAATGGGCGAATGTTTTCTCTCAGCCAAACGGCACTGCCATCTTGATGACGATATTCGATTTCGCGTCGCCATACCCCTTGTAAAATTGGCGTAGGTTGCAGCAACATTTGTCTTGGCGTCATTGCTTGCTGATCAATATAGAAGTCTTGTAGTAGATGTCCCATCATCTCGAGTTGCTCATAGCCTAAAAGCTGCTGAGCAAAACGGTTTACTTGCTGAATGCGGTTGTTTTTATCCAGCGTCACCATCATCACCGGCTGTTGCTCATAATAATTGCGTAAGTTGGACTCTCGTTTATAGAGCCTATCTTCCATCAACTTACGCGAGGTGATATCTCGAGCTTCAAAGAGAAATTGCGCCTCTTGACTACTGTCTGAATAAAGGGGCTTTAACGAGATTTCCAGCATGATGGAGCCCAGATTTCGACTCCAAATCTCAACCTCAAACGTTGAAAGCTGCGCGTTCGAATCACTGAAATAGTCCGCCAAACGCTTGGCTGATTCATCTTCCCAATGTTGATGTTGCCACAATGGACGATCAACAGATGCGCCGTGGTCAAACAACAGCTCTTGTAATTGAGCATTACTCGAAATCACACAACCATTGCTGTCTAGAATCCCAATGTATTGCAAACTCTGGTCGAAAATAGACTCGAGCATCGACTGACTCTCACGCGCCAACGTTTCGCTCTGTTGAATGCGGCGCAAGTAATAGACCAACAGCACAATCACCAGCAGCAACATCACAAATACCGAGCTGTAGAGACGGATCTCTTGCGCGTAACGCACCGAAAATGGCTCGGGTTTATTGACCAACACCGAGGCTGGCTCGCCTTCCACCCCTAACTTCCAGCGCGCCACGGCTTGATAATCCAGTTTGATGTCAGGCTCCACCACCTTCACTTTCGGTAAAGGTGAGGCGGGTGAGTCCAGCACTTGGTTCAACACTTCACCCGTGGCAAAGCCTTGCTTGTAACCACTTTGAATCACGCCACCGACCGCACCATGACCAAGACCGAGATCGTGCACCATGTAGATCGGTGCTCTGCTGACGCGATTGAGCTCCTGCCAATCGTCATCATCACTCAACGTACCATCGGCATCACGGTAATAAGCCCAAAACAGCACTGCGCTGTCTAAATCGAGCGTTTGCACCCGCTCAATCAGCTCAGCCACCGTATTCGGCACTAAATGTTGTACTTTTTGCTGATACTCAGGATAGCGGGACAAAAACTTGTCCACCTGCGCGCGCAGCGCGACACCCGTGATCGAATGGTCCGTCACCACAAAAATTTGCTGTGCTTGGGGCTGTAAACGCTCAATCAGCGACACGTTCGACAGCAGATCAATATCTTCAATCACGCCAGTGGCATTCAAACCCGTGTGCAATTCTGGCGTGTAATTATTAATGCCACCAAAAATCACCGGCGTGCCCGCCAGTGGCTCCGCCAAACGCTGCATCAACTGCAGTGCAACGTTATCGCTCACCACAATCGCATCAAAACGTTCTTGTGCCACTTTGGTTTTGTAGAGAAAGTAAAGCTGATTGAGAAAGCTGGCGCTTTGATTGCGTTTGGTGTCGAGATAAAGCACACGCAGAGTCATGTCGCGCTCACCGAGTGTTTGTGCGAGGCCAAGTTGGAAGGAGTCTGTCCAAAAGAAACCTTGGTGGTAAGAGTGCACCACTAAAATATTTTTCTCATGGGCACTTGCCCAAAAGCTGCATAGCATTATCAACATGGAAAAATAAAATCGCACTGGCTCACCGTCCTCTCATTCAGCCTATGAGCAAAAAACCTTGATTGTGAAAGATAAGCTGCCCTTGTTAGTATTATACCCATATGCTGATTAGAAAAGGGACAGACAATGCATTCAGCCAATACCAAGATTGATGATTTGGATCGCGCTATATTGAAAACGCTGATGGCGGACGCGAAAACGCCTTATGCAGAGATGGCTAAGCAGTTCAACGTCAGCCCTGCCACCATTCACGTGCGCATCGAAAAGATGAAAGCGGCGGAGATCATTGAAGGTACCGAAGTGGTGGTCAACACCAAAAAACTCGGCTACGACGTGTGCTGTTTTATCGGCATCAACCTCAATGCGGCGCGCGACTATCATTCCGCGCTGGAAAAACTCAACGCATTGGATGAAGTGGTGGAAGCGTATTACACCACGGGCGCGTACAACATCTTCGTCAAACTGATGTGTAAGTCGATTGAAGAGCTGCAATTTGTGCTGATCGACAAACTGCAAGCGATCGACGAAGTGCAATCGACCGAAACGCTGATTTCGCTGCAAAACCCGATCAATCGCAACGTCAATCCTTAGCTCGCAACAAACTTAGCGCACCGCAAAAAAACAAGGCCAGCCGTTGGGCTGACCTTGTGATATTGAGTTTACTTCATCGAATTAAGCCGCAATACCGGAATGGCGCAGCAAAGCATCGATTTGTGGTTCACGGCCACGGAAGCGTTTGAATAGCTCCATCGGCTCTTCGCTGCCACCCATCTCAAGAATATGGTTGAGGAAGCTCTGACCCGTCTCAGCGTTGAAAATGCCTTCTTCCTCAAAACGCGAGAATGCGTCAGAAGAGAGCACTTCTGCCCATAGGTAGCTGTAGTAACCCGCACAGTAACCGCCCGCAAAAATATGGCCAAAGCTGTGTGAGAAACGCGCCCATTCAACCGCAGGCAGTACCGCGACTTTCTGCTTCACTTGCGCCAAGGTTTCGAGCACGCGTGGGCCAACTTCAGGGTCAAATTCGGTGTGCAGCGTGAAGTCAAACAGACCGAACTCAAGCTGGCGCAAAATGCCCATTGCCGATTGGAAATTCTTCGCCGCCAACATTTTCTCTAGCATCGCTTTTGGCAATGGCTCACCCGTTTCATAGTGGCCAGAGATAAACGCCAGCGCTTCCTCTTCCCAACACCAGTTTTCTAGGAACTGACTTGGCAGCTCCACCGCATCCCAAGGCACACCATTAATACCAGACACCGCACCCGTGGTGACTTGAGTCAGCATATGATGAATACCGTGGCCAAATTCGTGGAACAAGGTGACCACTTCATCGTGCGTAAACAGTGCTGGTTTGTCGCCGATTGGGCGGTTGAAGTTACACGTCAGGTACGCCACTGGGGTTTGCAGCTCGCCTTGTGCATTAATACGACGCACGCGGCATTCATCCATCCAAGCACCGCCACGTTTGTGTTCACGCGCATAGAGATCAAGGTAGAAGCTGCCACGCAGCGCGCCCTGCGCATCGAAAATATCGAAGAAACGCACGGAGTTGTGCCAAACGTCAATCCCTTCGCGCTCTGTCACGCTCATGCCAAACACACGTTTGAGCACTTCAAACAAACCGCTGACGGCTTTCGACTCAGGGAAATACGGACGCAGTTCTTCATCCGAAATTTGGAACAGGTGCTGCTTTTGTTTTTCGCTGTAGTAAGCGATATCCCACACATTCAGTTCAGACACACCAAACTCTTGCTCAGCAAACTGACGCAACTCTGCCACTTCACGCTCACCTTGTGGTTTGGCTTTGGTGGCTAAGTCATTGAGGAAGCCCAACACTTGCGCTGGGTTTTCTGCCATTTTGGTCGCCAGAGACTTTTCACTGTAGGTATTAAAGCCAAGCATGCGAGCAATTTCATGACGCAGTTTCAACTGCTCGTTGATGATCTCGGTGTTGTCCCATTTACCGGCATTTGGACCGCGATCCGACGCGCGCGTCACGTACGCTTCGTACACTTCACGGCGCAGCGCTTGGTTGTCACAGTAAGTCATCACTGGCAAGTAAGAAGGCACATCCAGCGTGAGCAAATAACCGTCGAGCTCTTTGGCTTCAGCAGCGGCTTTCGCGGCCGCCAACGCCGATTCCGGCATGCCTGCTAACTCTTTCTCATCGGTGATGTGCTTGGTCCAGCCCATGGTGGCGTCTAGCGTGTTGTTGGAAAACTTAGAGCTCAGCTCTGACATACGCTTGCTGATTTCGCCATAGCGCTTTTGCTCATCCGCAGGCAGACCAATGCCCGATAGCTCAAAATCACGCAAAGCATCGGTAATGGTTTTCTGTTGTGCAGTGGTCAACTTGGCAAACGCTTCGCTGGCTTTAATCGCTTTGTACGCTTCAAACAGACCTTTGTGCTGGCCGACCCAAGTGCCGTATTCCGACAACATTGGCAGGCAGCTTTCATACGCGTCGCGCAGCTCGTCGCTGTTGACAACAGAGTTCATGTGACTCACGGGTGACCAAATACGGCTGAGACGATCATCCACTTCTTCGATCGGCGCAATCACCGTTTCCCAGCTAGGGGTATTGTTGCCTTCAAGCACCTGTTCAATCTTGGCACGACAATCGGCAATCGCCTGTTCCACTGCAGGAAACACATGCTCTGGCTTGATTTGAGAAAACGGAGGCAGATCCGTAAAAGTAAGGAGTGGATTAGACATATAAATTCCTTTTGTTTGACTCTTCAGTATCGTGGCCAACTGTCCATCGGTGACACGCTTATCAATAATAATACGCGATTTACACCGACCACCGCCAATTGGTCTTACATTTTGATACTAAATGAGGGTTAAAGGTTCACATTTCAATACGAATAGACGATTAACTTTTTTGTGACTCAGAGAGAATCCTGAACATCAGCGTCAGTTGGGTATATAATCGCCCTATTAATCCCTGACCACACTCTACCAAGAGTGTTACGAGAGTGAATTTTGCTAAGTTATCGTCATAGCTTTCATGCCGGCAACCATGCCGACGTGGTAAAACACATTGTTCAGAGCTTGATTCTGGACTCGCTAAAACAAAAAGACAAACCCTTCGTCTACCACGACACCCATTCGGGCGTTGGCCGCTACGATTTGACCCACGAATGGTCAGAGAAAACGGGCGAATACAAACAAGGCGTGGCGCGTATTTGGGATCGCAGCGATCTGCCTGCCGACATCGCCAGCTATATCGCTTCGATCAAAGCCCTCAACAATGGCGATAAGCTACGTTACTACCCTGGCTCACCACGCGTCGCACGTGCTCAATTGCGCGATCAAGACCGCATGGTTCTGACGGAGCTCCATCCAAGCGATTACCCGCTATTGGAACAAGAGTTTCACCGCGATCGCCAAGTCAGCATTTACAAAGAAGACGGCTTTCAACGCCTCAAAGCCAGCTTGCCACCGCAAGAGCGCCGCGGTCTCGTATTGATTGACCCTCCTTACGAGTTGGCCAAAGAGTACCGTGATGTGGTGCAAGCGATTTACCAAAGCCACAAACGCTGGGCAACCGGCATCTACGCGATTTGGTACCCCGTGGTCAATCGCTGCGACATCGACGACATGTTAGAAGGGCTGGAAGGTCTGGGCATTCGCAAGATTCTGCAAATTGAGTTGGGCGTGTCACCGGATACCAATGAGCGCGGCATGACCGCTTCAGGCATGATTGTGATTAATCCACCTTGGACGCTGGAAAGCCAGATGCAACAAATTTTGCCTTTCCTTAAGGAAGCTATTGCGCCGGCAACCGGTCATTGGAAGGTAGAGTGGATCGTTCCTGAGTAAAAGAGAGACGCAGCCCCCAAAGAATTTCCGTACGACAGATTGAGTTCAACCAATCTGTCCTCCATATAAAAATGAAATAAATTGAAAAACGCAGGGAGTACGCGAGTAAATCGCCCCTGCCAGACAGGAGAAAGTAATGGCAACGCATTTTGACTATATCTGTATCGGCGGCGGCAGTGGCGGCATCGCTTCAGCAAACCGTGCGGCGATGTATGGCGCGAAAGTGGCGCTGATCGAAGCAAAAGATCTCGGCGGCACGTGTGTGAACGTTGGTTGTGTACCGAAAAAAGTGATGTGGCATGGCGCGCAGATCGCAGAAGCGATGAGCCTATACGCTCCTGACTACGGCTTTGATGTGGAAGTGAAAGGCTTCGACTGGAGCAAATTGGTTGAGAGCCGCCAAGCGTACATTGGCCGCATCCACCAATCTTACGATCGCGTGCTAGGCAACAACAAAGTCAACGTGATTAAAGGCTTCGCTAAGTTTGTCGATGAGAAAACCGTGGAAGTAAACGGTGAGCACTACACCGCCGATCACATTCTGATCGCTGTGGGTGGCCGCCCGACTATTCCAAACATCCCTGGCGCGGAATACGGCATCGATTCAAACGGCTTCTTCGACCTTGCTGAGCAACCAAAACGTGTTGCTGTCGTTGGCGCGGGTTACATTGCGGTGGAAATCGCTGGCGTGCTCAACGCCCTTGGTACAGAAACCCATCTGTTCTGCCGTAAAGAGTCGCCACTACGCAGCTTTGATCCAATGATCATCGACACCTTAGTGGAAGTGATGGCGGCAGAAGGCCCAACACTGCACACCCACTCGGTACCAAAAGAAGTGGTCAAAGAAGCCGATGGCAGCCTAACGCTTCATCTAGAAAACGGTGAAAGCCAAAACGTTGATCAGCTTATCTGGGCAATCGGTCGTCACCCAGCGACTGACGCCATCAACCTGAGCGCAACCGGTGTAGCAACCAACGAGCGCGGCTACATCAAAGTCGATGAGTTCCAAGCAACCAACGTTGCTGGCATCTACTGTGTGGGCGACATTATGGAAGGCGGTATCGAACTCACACCCGTTGCAGTGAAAGCGGGTCGTCAGCTTTCTGAGCGTCTGTTCAACAACAAACCCAACGCGAAGATGGACTATGACTTGGTCCCAACTGTTGTGTTCAGCCACCCACCTATCGGCACCATTGGTCTTTCTGAGCCAGAAGCGATCGCTCAATATGGTGAAGAGAACGTGAAAGTGTACAAATCTGGCTTTACCGCAATGTACACCGCCGTGACTCAACACCGTCAGCCATGCAAAATGAAGCTCGTATGTGCGGGTGAAGATGAGAAAGTGGTTGGCCTGCACGGCATCGGTTTCGCGGTGGACGAAATGATTCAAGGTTTCGGCGTCGCGATGAAGATGGGCGCAACCAAAGCCGATTTCGACTCGGTTGTGGCTATCCACCCAACGGGCTCAGAAGAATTCGTCACGATGCGTTGATCGCATCATCGAATAAAGCGAGAAATAACAAAAGGGTCATCAATCGATGACCCTTTTTGTTATGGAGCAATGGTGTTTACTTCACCGCGCGAACCAGTTCGGCAATGCCTTCCCAATCGCCGCTGTCCATCATGGCGGTTGGTACCATCCAAGTGCCACCACACGCGACAACCGATTTCAGCGCGAGATAATCTTCCACGTTAGATGGGCTCACACCACCTGTTGGCATGAATTCCACTGGGTAAACCGCCGTCAGCGCTTTAAGCATGTTGACGCCGCCTGATGGCTCAGCAGGGAAGAACTTCAGGGTGCGCAAACCCATTTCCATCGCTTGTTCCACAAGGCTTGGGTTGTTGACGCCCGGTACAATGGTCACGCCGCGTTGTTGACAGTATTTCACTGTGGTTGGGTTAAAGCCTGGGCTGACAATGAAATCCACGCCAGCTTCGATGGCGATGTCCACTTGTTCTGTGGTTAATACCGTGCCCGCACCAATCAACAAATCAGGGTAGGCTTCGCGCATGATGCGAATGGATTCCGCCGCCGCTTCCGTGCGGAATGTCACTTCCGCACAGGGTAAACCGTTTTCTACCAACACTTTTGCCAATGGCAAGGCGTGTGCTACATCGTTGATAGCGATAACTGGGACGATTTTGATCTCTCTTAATCGTTGTTCAAGTGTTGTCATAGATAACCTCTAAAGAATAAAGCTCAATACAGCGACGATAAGGAAAGCAATACCACCAAGCAAGGTTTCCATTACCGTCCAAGTTTTCAGCGTGGTTTTCTCATCCATCTCAAGCAGACGAGAGACCAGCCAGAAACCAGAATCGTTAAAGTGAGAAAGTACCGTTGCACCGCCTGCGATAGCAATCACGATAAAACAGAGGTCTAACTCACTCAAACCTGTGGTTGCCGCGACAACCGGGGCAATCAGCGCAGCGGTGGTCGTCAGTGCCACGGTGGCAGAACCTTGCGCCACACGCAAACAGGTTGAAATCACAAACGCAGCCACAATCACTGGCATGCCTGTGTCGGTCAATACATCGGCCAAGGCATTACCAATGCCGCTGGCGCGCAATACGCCACCAAACATGCCGCCCGCACCAGTAACGAGGATAACGCCACAGATCGGAGCCAGTGAGTCGCCACACAATTTTTCAAGCTTAGCCATGCCGTAATCTTTGGCAAACACCACCAAGCACACGATCAAGGTAATAAGCAGTGCGACGGGCGTTTTACCTAGCATGCGAAGGAATTCCACCAACGGTGTTTTACCATCAATCACCCCCGCCACTGCCAGCGTGTTTAGGCCGGTATCCAAGCAGATCAGTAATACGGGCAGCACTAAGATGGTCATTACCGTGGCAAATTTTGGCAATTTGCTTTCATCGACAATCGCATCGCTGTTAAAAAATGCTTTAGAAAGTGGGATGTCGAATTTCTTACCCGCGTACAAACCAAATAGGTACGCGCCAAGATACCAAGTTGGAATCGCAACCAGGATACCCACAACCAGCAGCAAACCGATGTTGGCACCTAAAAATTCCGCTGCCGCCACTGGGCCCGGATGGGGAGGAACAAAGGCGTGCATCACCGCAAACGCACCCGCAGACGGTAAGGCGTATTTGATTGGCGAGCCACCAAAGCGTTTCGCCACGCTAAAGATGATAGGCATCATCACCACAAGGCCGGCATCAAAGAAAATTGGGAAACCAAACAGCAGCGACGCAATACCCAGCGCAAACGGGGCACGATCTTTGCCAAAGCGACCAATCAGCGTGTCGGCCAGCACTTTGGCCCCGCCTGTCACTTCCAAAATTTTACCAATCATGGCGCCAAGGCCGACCAACAGTGCAACAGAGGCGAGCGTGCCGCCAAAGCCACCCATCATGGTGGGCACTACTTTGTCCGAGGTCACGCCTGTGGCAATGGCGGTACCTAAACTGACAATGGTCAGTGAGGCAAACGCATGCACTTTGAGTTTGATGATCAGCACTAGCAACGCCGCAATCGCCAGCGCAGCTATGGTTAAAAGATATGTAGGATCAGGGGTGTGGGCTAATTGCTCCATAAGTTCACCTTTCGAATTATTGTTTGTGTTGTGGTTCACATTTATTTACGTTACCGGTAACATGTTACCGATAACATGAATAAGATAAACCCATATTTCAAAGTGAATTTCAAATTTGAGATCACGCGCAAGTTTAGTTATGAGGACAAGTTATGGCGGGTAGTAGTGTCATTGTGATGGGTGTCTGCGCAAGCGGAAAGACCACAATTGGTGAGCTGTTGGCAGAAAAGCTGGGGCGTAAATTCATTGATGGTGACGATCTCCATCCACGCGCCAACATTCAGAAAATGGCCTCTGGCCAGCCACTGAACGATGACGACCGCAAGCCGTGGCTGGAGCGTATTCGTGATGCGGCGTATAGCCTTGAAAGCAAAAATGAGCACGGCATTATCGTCTGCTCAGCGCTGAAAAAGAGCTACCGCGATCAAATCCGCGACGGCAACAACAATGTCACCTTCTTGTTCCTTGATGGCGACAAGTCACTCATTCTTGAGCGTATGCGCCAGCGTCAAGGCCACTTCATGAAAGAGAACATGGTCAATAGCCAGTTTGAAACACTTGAGCGCCCCGATGGTGAACCTCGCACTCTATTGGTCAGCATTGATACCACTATCGAAGACGTTGTCGCCAACGCGGCCGAGTTAATCCTAGAACAAGATGAGGCACAAGCATGACCCATCCCGTCATTTTAGAGGTCACTCAACGCTTGGTGGAACGCAGCCAGGCAACACGTGCGGCGTTTGTTGCACGCACCGAAGAGCAAGCCAAAGCAGGCAAAGGGCGTGTTGGTTTATCGTGCGGCAACTTAGCGCACGCGGTGGCGGCATCTTGTGCGGCAGAAAAGAAAAACATCCTCGATTTTACTCATGCCAATGTGGCGCTGATCAGCGCCTACAACGACATGCTCAGCGCCCACCAGCCTTACCAGCACTACCCAGAGCAAATTAAGCGCGCACTGGCAGAGTATGGCCATACTGCTCAGGTCGCTGGCTGTGTCCCTGCGATGTGCGATGGTGTCACTCAAGGCCAAGCGGGCATGGATATGTCGCTGTTTTCTCGTGATCTGATTGCACAGTCCACAGCCCTCTCTTTGAGCCACAATGTGTTTGATGCCACCTTGCTGCTCGGCATTTGCGACAAAATCGCCCCAGGGCAACTGATGGGCGCACTCGCCTACGCACACCTGCCTACCGCATTTGTGCCAGCGGGTCTCATGGCAACTGGCATCAGCAATGAAGAAAAAGTCGATGTTCGCCAAAAATACGCAGCGGGCGAAGTGGGCAAAGACGCGTTGCTTGATATGGAGTGTCGCGCGTACCACTCCGTCGGCACGTGCACCTTCTACGGCACCGCCAACACCAACCAACTGGTGTTTGAAGCGATGGGATTGATGTTACCTGGCTCGGCGTTTATCCATCCAAACTCCGAGCTCCGACACGCGCTCACTGAACACGCAGCGATCAAAATTGCGGCCATGACCGCCGGCTCTGCTCACTTCCGCTCACTGGCTGAAGTGGTCACTGAAAAGAGCCTTATCAACGGCATCATTGCCCTACTTGCTTCCGGTGGCAGCACCAACCACACCATTCACATGTTGGCCGTGGCGCGCGCTGCGGGTATTGAGCTCACTTGGCAAGACATTAGTGATCTTTCTGACGTGGTGCCGCTGCTAGCACGCGTATACCCGAACGGCCCTGCGGACATGAACGCCTTCCAACAAGCTGGCGGCGTGCCTGCGCTGCTGCATCGCCTCAACGAATCGGCTCTGCTGCATCGTGACGTCAAGCCAGTGTTTGGCGAGTTCGACGACCAAATGAGCCTACCAAGCCTTGTCGACGGCAAGCTTGTTTGGACACCATGTGAGGGTACGTTCGATAGCCATGTGATCGCCGACAAATGCTGCGTTTTCCAGTCCACAGGCGGCACAAAAGTGCTGACTGGCAATTTAGGCAAAGCGGTGGTGAAAGTCTCTGCGGTGAAAGAAGATCAGCGCGTGATTGAAGCGCCAGCGCTGGTGTTCCAGTGCCAACATGAGGTGGAAGCGGCGTACCAACGTGGTGAGCTCAACCGAGATTGCATTGTGGTGGTGACGCACAATGGCCCAGCCGCCAATGGCATGCCAGAGCTACACAAGTTGATGCCGATTCTCGGCAATGTGCAAAAGGCGGGCTTTAAAGTGGCGCTGGTGACCGATGGCCGTTTGTCTGGCGCATCAGGCAAAATCCCATCGGCCATTCACGTCTCTCCAGAAGCGATTCGTGGCGGCGCGATTGGCTTAGTGCGTAATGGTGATGTGATTCGTGTCGATTGCCAGACAGGCGAGTTAAACAACCTCAGCGACACCACTGGTCGCTGCGTGCTTGAAATCGATACTGAGGCAAGCCAGCAAACTTGGGGACGCAATCTGTTCAGCACCCTTCGCCACTCGGTTTCCAGTGCCGAACACGGTGCCAGCTTTATCGTCTGATCAACAAGGGCGCGTTTATCGCGCCCTTGCTTTTAATCACATCGACCGAGTTACACACTCTCGCCAGCGGTAATGCGGTAGCCCATATCCACCACATTTTGTTCCAACGTTTCACCGCGCAAACGGGCCAGCAACAACTCGGCACTTTTCTCACCAATTTGAAAACGTGGCGTATCGACACTGGTCAATTTCGGACGAATCGTCTGGCCGATATCCAAGGCGTTGTAGCCCACAATGGCCAGTTGCTTCGGCACTTCAACGCCACGCTGCTGCGCGCACAGCAAGGTACCGATGGCGATGTCATCATTGGTACAAAAGACCCCGTCCATCTCTGGATACGTCGCCAAGGCGCGCTCTAACAGCTCATCCGCCAACGAGAAACTGGAGTGTTCGCCCGTCAGCACGTGTTTCGGCTCTAAGCCAGCTTCACGCATGGCGCGATCATAGCCTTGCATACGCAGTTTGGTACGCGTATCCAAGCGTGCACCAAAATACACAATGGTGCGCTTACCCGAAGCCAACATGCGTTTAACCACGCTGTAAGAGGCATCTTCGTGGTCTAACCCCACTGCCATATCAATTGGCTGCGCTGGCAGTTCCATGGTTTCCACTACGGGAATGCCTGCGTTTTTGATCATCTGTAAGGTGCGTTCGGTGTGATGGCTTTCAGTTAAGATCAGGCCATCGACCTGATAAGAGAGCAGCGACGCGATTTTGCGCTCCTCTTCCAGCTCATCGTAGCTAAAGTGCGCCAAGAGGGTTTCATAACCATGCGCTTTGGTGACGGTTTCAATGCCCTGAACAAAGGAAGCAAAAATTTGGTTGGACAAAGAAGGCAGCAGGATCCCAATTGCTCGGCTAGAGGATTTCGACAACATCGCTGGGGCACGGTTCTCGATGTACCCCATCTGTTCAATCGCAGTGGCGATTTTCTCGCGGGTCTTTTCCGCCACCGAATCGGGATTACGCAGGTAGCGCGATACCGTCATCTTGGTCACGCCGACTTGATCCGCCACATCCTGCAAAGTGGTGCGCGGTTTCTTATTGTGTTGAGCCATAAAAAGATTTTTGTCATTAATGTTACTTGTAACATTATGACCAATCCGATCCTCACACACAACCAAGGTGCAGTGCTAAAAACCCACCAATGTGATCTTCCCCTGCGCCATCTCCCCTAACTGGCAGGAGAAATCGAGGCGTTTATCGGCGGGTTTGCTAAACAGCACCTTCAACTTATCAAACGCTTCTGGCACAAAACTGACGCTTTTGAGCCGTAGGCTTTTGCGCGTTAAGCTGTCCAAAAATGCCAAAGAGGATTTATCCAACACCATCTGGCATGTGTCTAAAATCGCTTTGCTGACCATTTTTTTATGGATAGCTTGGCTCAGTTGTTCAGCTGTAATGTGCGTATTGGCACTCGCCAGCACGCACACCGCGTAAATATCCAGCACCGCCACCGCGCGTGGTTTTTGCGTTTCGCCATCTTCATAGATGGCAATCATGCAGGGCACTTTGCTTTCATCAAACTGTTGTAAGCGGATATTGGTGAGGGCAATCTCATCATGCACCACTTTTCGCAGTAGCTTCTCCAACTGACTTAACTTGGGCAAGGCGAGCTCTTTTTGGATTTCCACCAGCTCATCAAACGCTTTTTCACTCTCTTCCGCCCCTTGCACCAGTGGCAACAGCTTGCGATGCAATGCATCGTCATCAAACGGTTTACTCAACACAAAGCTCGCCCCCGCCGCTTTTGCTTGGGCAATTTGCTCGTCATCATCGACGGTGGTGATCATCGCAATTTTCACCTCAGGAAAACGGGAGGCAACGGTTTGCACCAGTTCCAAGCCACTCATGTCTGGCATGTGCCAATCCGTCAGCACGATATCCGGACGCCAATGCGCCATTTTTTCCAGTGCCTCACGAGCACAGTTGGTCTTTTCAATCGACAAGCGACGATAGCCAAACCCAAGCAAGGCTTTGCGAACAATTTCCAGCGTCGCTTTGCTGTCATCGACAATCAGTATTTTCACCGTTGATGCGCTTCCAGTTGCGAGAAGTGTTTAAATTATAGGCACAATTCGTCGCAGCTTCTAAACTTATCAATACGCGATTAAACGAGGTAAGCACGCGATGTCGTTCGAGTTCTTCGACCAATCTTGGGATAAAGAGTTGTTGCTGATGTTAGGCATCAACCTTGGCTTGATGATTTTGTTGGCTTGGTTTGTGTTGCTGTGGCTGATGCTGCGAGAGTTTCGCAAAGCTATTCACCCCAAAGAGGCAAACGCCAAGAGCCTTGCCGCCTCCCCAACGACAGTGGCGATGTGTGAAGAATCGGTCAATCACGCCATCGACTACAGCAATGAGAACCGCGAAACGCTCAATGCACTCATTCAAATTCAACAAGCACTTGAAAAGCAAGTAGCCGAGATTCGCGCCACAAGCCCAAACCCCAGTGAACACGATCTCGCCTCCATTGAGGCTCTCAACCAAAAACTGAGTAAATCCCAACAGTTGATTCGTAAGCTCAGGGGCGATCTCGACAAAAGCGTGCGTGGCCTGCGCAAAGCCAAAGCCAAGCTACTAGAACAAAATGATACCGTTGATGGATTGCGCAAACAGAAAGAGGATATTGAGAAACAGTTTGAGCAACTGGAGCGGGAGTACATCATGATCAGCGAAAGCGGTGGCTTTCAAGATGTCGAGCAAGGCTTTCAAAAAGAGAAGGATCAACTGCTCGCCACCATTGAGAACTACAAACAGCAGTTGGCCAATCAAGCGCCTGCCAGCACGAGTAGCGCTGCCAGTGATGAGCTCAAACAGAAGCTACTTGCGATGCAAAAACAGCTGATGCACGTCAACAAAGAAAAGGCATTTATCGAGCAGAAATATCTGGAACTGACACAAAAAATCGAAAACAGAGCGGAATAATATGTGATTTTTATTTGTTTAGTCGCTCTTAATTTCGACTGAAATCAAAGATTTTATCTTTTTAATTTCTCAATAGTAAGAAAACTCTCACATACGATACAGAATTCTTATAAACTGAGCGCGAACAAAAAACCTAACTATATGCATTAATGTCTGTACCGCTAGGCTCCAGTGCCACGCAAGTGTTTTATCACTTGCTGGATCTCAATGAAGAAGAGAAACAACAAGCGCTCCAACAACTCGAACAAGACGCCCCTGATGTCTTTCGAGCGTTGGCACCGTTAATCCAGTCTCATGAACATGAGCCTTTCACCGCCTTGCTTGGCTTTCACGCCAATCATGCTACCGAGATCCCACTCGACCTTACCAACCAGCTAATCGACAAATATCAGCTCACTCATGAGCTGGGAAGAGGCGGCATGGGTGTGGTGTACGCCGCTTATCGCGCTGACGAGACGTTTGAACAACAACTGGCCATCAAATTTATCCAACCCTCTTTGACTCAAGTACTGGGAAAAAAAGCGCTGTTTGATGAAGCGCAGTTACTCGCTAGACTTAACCACCCTTGTATTGCCAAAGTGTTTGATGGCGGGGTGCATCAAGATTCGGTGTACATTGTGATGGAAAAGGTGGAAGGCCTCACGCTGGATGCTTTTTTGCAACAACATCAGCTGGATCAACGCACCAGGCTCACGCTGTTTCGTTACCTTTGCCAAGCGATTGAACACGCGCATCACAATCAGGTGCTGCATGCTGACATCAAGCCGGAAAACATCCTCATTGATCAAGATTGTAGGCCCAAGCTGCTCGATTTTAACCTAACGCAAAAAGTCAGCACTCAGGCCAATCAATCAGGGCAAGTGGGATTGGTGGCCTTTAGCGAGCGTTATGCCAGCCCAGAGCAAAAATCGGGGGGCTATTTAACGCAGCAGAGTGATCTCTACTCGCTAGGAAAAATCTTGCAGTTGCTCTTTGCTCAAGTTGGCAAACATTCCGATCTGCGCTTCATCATCGACAAAGCCACCCAAGAAAAAGCGGAACAACGCTACCAAAGCGTCAGCGAATTACGAGCGGACATCGAGAACATGCTGGCGTGCCGACCAATTTCACTCAAACAGCACATTCCGCTCTACAGCACCAAACGGCTAATACAACGAAGGCCGATCCCGACTGTGCTGCTCACCTTATTAGTGATGAGCGGTATGCTGTTCACCAGCACCTTGATCAGCAAAAATCGCCAACTCCAGCAAGAAAAGTTGGTTGCTGAGAATATGATGTATGAAGTAACCAGTTTGATGTTCCACACCAAAGGCAATGAAACCGCACATCTGTCAGTGAACTCAATGCTAGAAATCACACGCCGACGAATTCTCTCCAATCCAGAGATCCCTAAGCACATTAAGCAGAAAATGTTGTTGGCGATGATAACGCCAACACCAGAGAAACACGCTGTCGAGGCAAACTGCCAAGAAAATTGCCAACCTTAATCAAACCGTAAGAGATCATGAAGCCACGATTCTATGCCACTGCCTTGCTAAGTTGCCTCTCCTTGAGCGCGCAATCGGCCACGCCCAAAACGGGTTACTTTATTGACTCTCCCGTTACGGGCTTGTATTACAAAACCAGTTCAAATCTCTCAGGCACCACTCACAAAGGCGCTTTTCAATACCACCCAGGGGATGTGGTGAGTTTTTTCCTCGGCAGTGACGACAGTGGCTATTTGCTCACAACGCTTTCTGGCCAAGAGGTGATTACCCCAACACTCGCCACAACCAAACCAAGCCGCAGTATCAATATGACGCGTTTGTTGCTCTCGCTCGACAGCACGCCAGAAAATCGTGATGAAATCATTCTGCTCAATCGCATTGTCTCGGATCCTCAATTCCAACAACAACTGCAAGGCATTGATCTCAATTTTCTCGATAACACCGCCAACCAACTGGATATAGAGTTGGTTTCCATCAAGGAAGCCGCTGAGCATCTCAATCAGAGCCAGCGTTACATTGAGCAGCACTTTACCTCGAACGAAGCGATTTTCTCACCGCTGAATGTGCGCCTGCGCAACATCATCATCAAAAAAGCCGATTGGCAGGGGCGTGCTTGTGCGCTTGACTTACGCATGCTCGATAAGCCCAACTACCGCACCCCCATCGGCGAGATGAGTTTCGAAGTAACCCAAGAGCACTTAATCCAATACCCCAGCGTCGGCGATTACTTCAACGGCTGTTACCTCAATCGACAGCACGCCTATCGAGAAAAAACCGTGGAGCCATTGAGCCATTTTGCACAGTGGGAAGGGGTTGTTGGCTGTGCTAGCCAAGGTTGCACACGTCACGATCTCAATGGCTTTTCATTAGAAGATTTCGACGACGAAGGCGATTGGAAATATCGTTCAGTCGCGATGAATTTTGACCCTCACACCCAACTCGTAATGGGCAAAATGCAAGGTTTGGGCAAGAAGGCTGAAGTCACCCACAGCAACAAATCGGAATCGATTTGGTTTATCTACCCAGAAAACAAGGGGCAACACATCGCCTTTGAAGGGATCTGGAAAGAGACCCAATACCAAGAGCAAACCCTCACAGAACGCTGCTTAAACATTGCCGATGGCCGAGTGTGGCTTGGCCCTAGCAATATGTCGTCATGCCCGCTGGCGGCATCAGCCTATCGCCAAGATGTGACACAAGAGTATCAAGATATGTGGTGGCTACGTAATGCCTCTGGCCACGCACAATTAGAGCAGATGAACGTAATGGTGCGCTGGTTTCCACAACCTTACCCAGCGCAATACACCACATGGGAATACCTCCCTGCCGGACAAAATTGGGATCAGGGCATCTTGTATCGCTATCAACAGCAAGTGTCTCCTCAACGCGATGGCTCTGATCGCATTGATACTTACACCATTTCCGAATTCGTAAAACAGCAAGGAGAGCCGTCATGAGTGCGCAATCGACTTCTCTTACCCATATCATTCAACAGTGGCAAGCGGGTGACAAAGCCGCCGAAAGCCAGCTGTATCAATTTGCCTACCTGCAACTGCGCAAAATCGCCCAACAAGAGCGGGAGCGCAACGCCGAGAAGTATGGTCTTGAAAACGAAGTGTTGGCAGACAGCGTGAACAGCACCACCGCTTTGATCCACGATGCGTACCTTAAGCTTTCCACCAGCGACATGAGTGAAATCAGCGGCAAGCGCGACTTTTTCCTCATGGCGGCCAAAGTGATGCGCCAAATTTTGATCGACAATGCACGTTCGCTGCAAGCGCAAAAGCGCCAGCAAGTGACACAGCTACCGAGTGAACATCAGGAAAAATTTGAGCAGTTGATCATCATGGACAAAGCACTGGATAACTTCAGTGTTCGCTACCCTCGTCAGTCTAATGCGCTCAAACTGAAGTACTTGATGGGGATGAAAAACCAAGAGATCAGCGAGTTACTCGAATGCAGTGCCAGTTTGATTGAAAAAGACCTCAAATTCTCACGCAGTTGGCTGCAATCACGAATGGCATAATCCGGATCATGACTCACCGTAAGCCCCTATTCGTCGTCTTCGCCATCACATTTGTCACTGGAATGTGGTTTTGGCTCTCTTCAAGCCAAGCGACCTCGAGTGTGCTGTCTGAGGCAGAAACCCACGTAGCAGCGCCACATGCCAAAGCCATTTCGGTTGAAAACAAGGCACCAAACGCAGCAACGCCAACCCAAAACGCGAACCTTCACGTTCCGCCTCTCTTCACTCAGGCGGCAGCCATTTTGCCTTCGCCACCATCCGAGGAAACTGGGCAAACACCAATACCAGAGGAAGAACTCGAAATCGCTCTGCCAAGCAGCGCGTCGAATACCACAGTGATTGTCTCCGACAAAGAACTTGCCAAAGGCGTTGGCGCAAACAGCAAACCTAGGCTCAATGCGGAAGTAGCCAAACAAATCCAGAGTCAGGTTTTCGGCTGGGAGCTCGATCAAGGCGCGCCCATTCGCTATTCCCTCAACATTGATCAACTGTTTGTGGATGCCGATGACGACTTTCTCACCCTCACAGTGCGTATAAACGTACCGGGGCTCAAAGTTCGCAATCTGGATACCGTGCAGATCTTAGGCACCGTAACCAAAGCCGCAGCGCAACCCCAGTTGATGATCGCCGCGCGCGATGATCACCACGGTAGTGATGACCAAGCGTGGGTAAAAGCTTATTTTGACCTGCCCGCGATTGGAGAAACGGGTACACAGTTTACTCACCCACTGATTGGTCAAACCTTCTATCGCTTAGAAACCACCCAAACCTTTGCGGGCATTCGCTACCCTTATGAGGTGATTTACTGCCAAGCGTGGAAGCTGATCAATCATCAGGTCTATTTCGCCTCAGCGCGCAATCGTCGCCAATGTCCGAGCGATGAAGAACTTAAATTGATTGGCGAGTTTGAGCAGCAAGACGATAAGCTGATTCTCACCAGTAGTCAGTCCGCCTTTGATGCCAAACAAACCTGGATTACTCGCCAAAGCTACCCATCCAACCTCACGGAAGGATTGGTAAACCATCTCACCACGGTGCATGACGGCAACCAGTACGAAACCTACACTATGGTCACCGACAAAGCCGCGATGGAAGCAAGGCTCAACGTAGAAACGGGTCGAAAGCTTTATGAGATGACCTTTTTTGACTACCTCTTTATCGACGCTGAGCAAAATTACCTTCCCGCAGAAGTCGGTAACTACATCTACGAGCGTCAAGCCGCGGACCCCACGGTTTATCAGCGCTTTGACTCCGACCTCAACATTCATCGTATCAGTGGCAGTTTTGATTGCTCCACCCTGCAGCCTTACTTTGAGCTCTCCGTCATTGCGGGTCGGGGCGACTACGAAGATGTTGTCTCCTACAGCCAAAGCGAAGATGGCGTCTCCTTGGTCGCCTGTTTTGTCTTTCCATCCGGACCAAACAAACGCTCTTTGGCCATCAACCACGACTATCGAGATGACAATGACCTGCAACAAGGCGAGATTTACAGCTACATCCTACGGCCGAAACCGCAGTTCGCACACCTGTTGGAGGAGTTAAAAATCAATCTGATTTACCACCACCCGCAATTGTGAAGTTGAGCCCAACAAACGGGATTAGAAGTTCCACAACGCTTGTAATCCCGTATTGAGTGTCCAAGTTTGTGCTTCTGGCAACCAAGCTTGACCTTGCTTCTCCACACCACTTGCTGTGGTATACATCACTCGTTGCGGATCAGACTCGAAACGTTTCTCGTAACCGAGCATCACAAACCACCCCAAATGCAAACCTGGCATGATCTGATAGCTAAGGGTTGCTTCCGCATTGGTTCTAAAACCGAAGTCGTTAAATTGAATGTCTTCAAAACGTGAGTTTTCAGTGACACTCCAAATCGGCACACCGAATATCCAACGGCCACTAACACGCCAATCGCTCTCCCCATACAGGTGGCCAGAATCGTAAGCTAAGCCAGCATCGAGGAAAATATCCGTCGATTTCTCTTCCCACGTATTGCCTTCGCGAAACACATCATTGACGTAACCATTGTGGTTTTTCAGGCCATAGCGTTTGTAGGTTTGATAGCTCAATGACGTCCCAGCCAACACACGCCAGTTATCTTGCAGTTTGTAGTGCAGCAAAATGTTGGTTGCCGCTTTCAAGTATTCAAACTGATTGGTTTGAATTCGCGTACCGTCTTTCTGCCACTCTTCAGTGGCGCTCATCGGCGAAAAGGTCGCTAACGCATCGATGGAAAAATCGTAACGCGCATTGATGTGGTAAAGCCCTCCCGTGTTTAGCACCGGGCTCACCACGCTGGCATCGGAATCTAAGCCGGGAAACAACTCTTCATACACCACATTCTCAAAGCCAAGGGTAAAGTAAGAGTAACCATATTTGCTCTTATCAAGGGTCACTTGCGCCTCAGCCGCTGAAGAGCCCAAACACGCACCAATCATGATTAACCTAACCCACTGTTTCATTGTTATCTCCTTCTTTTTTGGGCTCCGATGTTAACCCTGTCGAACCATTTGCCAACCCCGCTATTGATAAAAAAATTAAAATAAATTTTACGGTTTTTTCGCTGTTTTTCGTGCCTTGAAACTCCCGCTCTAACCGGATAAAAAAGCCCCGAAATTCTCCCTTCTTTCGCATGATTTATAAAAAGAGGAAAGAAGACTCTAACGATGTGCGTTATTCAATTTAGTCAGAATAAAGAAGCAAAGGACTCTTAGATGAAAAAGGTTAGTTTACTAGCAGCGTCAGTGGCGATCGCCCTCACCGGTTGTGGCGGTTCAGACAGTGGTTCAGGTTCAAATGGCAACGTTGCACCTGGCGGTGTTATCGTGACAGGCTTTGACGGTTACTTTAACAATGCCGTGGTGTTTGCTGACACCAACAATAACGGTGCATTTGATGTTAACACAGACCAAATTCTAGGTCTGACTGCGCCTTTAAAAGGCAAAGATGGTCAGCTTGAAATCAAAACAGCAGAATTCAACGCTATCAAAGAAAAACAAACACGCCTAGGCCTACAAACGCTAGTTCCTGGTGGCAATGTGCAAACCGCGCTAATTGCGAAAGACCCATCGCTTTACGCAGGTAAATACACTATCGACATGGACCACCCGACTCAAGCCATGGCACACGAGGTCGCCCTATTCACTCTACCTGGCGAAAAAGTAATTTCACCACTGACTGACCTTGTTGTGGTTCAAGCGGGTGCTAACCCAACCGAAGAAATAATTGCGCAAGCAAAAAAGAAAGTGAACGAAACGCTCGGTATTAGCGGCGACACTGCCTTTAGCGATGTGATTGCCGCACAGAACCATACGCTGCACAAAACCGCACAGATTCTAACTGAATCAAAAGTGAAAGCAGAGAAGAACTCCGGCACTTATGATGCAGAAACCGCTCTTATCATCGCGCAAGAAGCCACCACAATTGTTAATGATGCAAATAACGCGGACAAACTTGATGATCCAAGCTTTAAGCCTACCGTTGAAGTAGAAAATGGCCAAGCAACCGTAACCATCAACAACAAACTGAGCGTAAACAGCAATGTGGAAGCGCAAGTTCGCACCTCGCTAAGCACAGCGCAAGAGTCACACACCATTGCTCTAGACATCAACACCAGCGCGGCAATCAATGGCAAAACGGTGAACCTATTCTCCGATAAAGATGCTAATGAAATCACGGTTACCGTGGAAGTGATTGACTACGATACCAACCAAGTCATTCTGTCATCTGTTGGCGAGAATGGCGCTGTTATCCATGTTGATGGTGATCTAACCAAAGGTGGTACGCTACAAGAACGTCTATCTTACATGGTGAAAGTCAGTGCCAATGACATTAATAGCGATAAGAAAGTGGTCGGTAATGCTGCGGCCATCTTCAACCTAAAAGTCGCGATCCCAAACAGTGCGCCAGTGGTCGACCAAAGCATCGCGGCGACCATGCAAGAGTGGATTGGCAGTATTGAGCTATTTGCTGGGACTGATTTAACCGAGCAAGAAGAGATGTCAATTGATGGCCTATTTACCGATGCCGACGATGACAACTTGACATACACGGCAAAAACATCAGTTAAAGGTCTCAACGCGCTTATCATTAACAATCAAGGCCAAAACCGTTTACGTATCGAAGGTAAGCCTGAGCAAGTTTATGCGGCAGGCGAAACCATTACCGTTGAAGCCTTTGATGGTAAAGAGCGCACAGCAATCGCTTTTAAACTCGCCGCTGTGGAAGAAGCGCCAGTACCAAGCTTTAGCGTAAACAACGCAGAGCTTGCAAACCTGCAAAGCGAGATCCACGCCCAACTTACTGATATGAAAGTAGGTCAATCACTTCCTCAGCTACAACTGACCGTCACATTGGCCGATATCTTCACCGCAGAAAATACCAGCGGCGTTGTGGAATATTACGTTGGCCTTGCTGGTAAAGACCAAGAGTATATGACCAGCATTCCTGGCGTTCGCGCCTCTGCTGAACAGGGTGTTCTAACCATTTCAGGCACCCCTACAGCAGCAAGCCAAGGTGGTGAGTTCTTCATCCAAGCGGGTATCAACCCAGATGCGAACGATGGTTTGCTCTCTGAAATGAAGCGTATCGCGCTACCAAAAGTGGCCGAGGGTGACACACCACCAGTAGGCGGCTCAATTGAGGGAAAAACTTGGTACATGCTTGAGCACGGTTCTTCTAACGGTGAGCAGAACCAAAACTACAGCAGTGTTTGGTGTGATTCGGTTCGCTATGAAAATGGCTTAGTGTATGAATACGCGCGTACACCAGACAGCTTGACTAGCTGCCAAGAGCCAAACTCTATTATGGAAGGGGCGAGCTACGAAGTAGTCGATAACAAAATTATTGCAAGCTTCACGTTTGAAGAAAATGGTAAAACTATTACTGAGCAAATGACGCTTGAAACTACGGTTACACCAAGTGGTAGTGATATCGCATCCGGTGCAGAAAACGTCATTGTGCGCTACTTGGAAAATGGCATCGAAACTGGTGAAGCTGAGAGCTACACCTATTATGCCAACGCACTAGATGCGCAAGCACGTATCAACGTAAAATCAGACGCCGATTACCTAGGTCGAGCCTTCAAGATGAACTTGCCAGCTGCACAAGCAAATACTTGGGTACCAAGTTTGGTAAGCGTTCAATTAACTGAGAGCGGCGACTCAATGCAACCAATGGATGCCGGTATTTGGTTTGATATGCCAAACACAAGCTTCACCTGTGATGACCTAGCTGATTTCTATGAAAGCTTCTCTTTCACTGGTCCTGAAATTGGCACTGTTTACTCGCAAAGCAATAACTCTTCATGGAATTTTGAGTGTTACACCAAGGAAGAAAATGGTTTGAAATACGCTACGGTTGATTTGGATCTCCCAGCTCTAACTGTTGGTAATGTTTACAGCATTATTGGCCGAACAAAAGACGCTGAAGGCGCTTACGCAGAAGCGGTGAAGTTCAACATCAAATGGACAGGTACTGGCAACAACGAATAATTGTTACCATTGAAATACACCAAGCCCCGCATCGCGGGGCTTATTTGTTTTGGGTGTCATCCAACTACTTCACACACAGCACATTGAGCAATGAAGAGCCTTTTACTTGCGTCACACGACCATCAGTAAAAAAGCCTTTGTTCCCTCGCCCCCAATAAGGCAACTGCATTGGCCACAGCTGGTTTTCCATCACTTTTGAATCCAATAAGGTGAGGAACTCCTCTTCAGTTAATAAACGCATGTGCAGATCGCTGCACACCACTTCCGCACTGCTGTAATCCAAACGATTCCACGCTTGATTATGCTCCATGTAAAATTGGTGTTTATCATCCATTAAGTAAGGCACCACATAAGTACGGCCTTTTAACTCGGCACTTTTACGAATGTCGATGGATGAAGAGTCGTCGTTACTGCGCTTAGCTGGCGTTGTGGCCAAGGTCGCCTGCGCAGGGGCCGGCATTGGCTTGTTAGCAGCAACTGGTACTTTCGGTTGCGTTTTTGGGGCGGTGGGCTTGGTTATCGCTTTCTGTTCTTTGCTTGCTGTGACCGGTTTTACCGCAGAATGTGGCTTAACGACTCGAATAAAGGCTTCTCGGTAATCGCCCAGTTTTTTGACCTGTTTAAGATCTTTGCTGGCTTGAGCAAAAGATTGATACGGGCCAATCAAACAACGATAGGTTTTGTTTTCAGGTTTCATCCACACATCGGTGGTGATCTGCTTGTAAAGCGGTTTGGCGTCGGCCAGTGGCATTGGCTGATTTAAGATGCCACATTGAATCCAAAAGAAATCCTCTTTGCCGCTTTTGGGCGCTTTTTTACCCCAAACACCATCACCAATCGGGCAGGCTTTATCTAACATGGGTAATTCGTTGGTGCTTGCCTGTGTGGCTTCACATAGAAAGCCTTCCGCCGCTGCTGGAGTAGCAACGCCAAAGAAACACAGTGCCGCCATCAACCACAATCGTTGAGGTTTGAAGATCGGCAAGCGTGCCGATTTGCTTAGTTCCATAACTTCACTCTACCCGTTTCATCAATGAATTGCTCAGTGACGCTCAGACTGCTGCCTACAACACGTTGCAAGGCCAAAAATTTGCCGCGTCCTGGTGAATAAAAAATGACAAGCAAAAAAAGAGCCGTAATTGGCTTACGACTCTTAGTTTAGGTAGTTTTCCGATTATAAATCAATCAGCTCAGATCACCCTTTGTAGATTTTTGGGTTAAATACGTCACGTAACCAGTCACCCAATAGGTTGATCACTAACACCAGCGTCACCAGCACAATGCCTGGGAAGGCGGTGATCCACCAAGCGCCGGAGAAGATGTAGTTAAAACCAATGCTGATCAACGCACCCAGTGACGGTTGGTCAACGGGCAAACCCAGCCCTAAGAACGAGAGCGCCGCTTCCGACATGATCGCGTTGGCGACTTGCACGGTTGAGATAACCAAAATCGGTGATAAACAGTTCGGCAGAATATGACGGAACATGATGCGCGGTGCTTTAAAGCCCATCACACGTGCCGCTTCAACGTACTCTTTCTTCTTCTCCGCCAATACCGAGGCGCGAATCGTACGTGCGTATTGTGGCCATTCCGCCACACCGATGATCACCACCAGCATCACCACCGCATATTGGCTGTAGAAATCACTGCCGAAACTGGCTTTAAAAATCGCCGAGACAATAATCGCTACCATCATGGTCGAGAAGGAGAGCTGAACATCGGCAAAACGCATTAAAAAGTTGTCAATACGGCCACCAAAGTAACCCGCCGACAAGCCAATCACGATGCCCAAAAACAGCTGCAGCGCCACCGCCATAAAGCCAATGGTGAGCGACAAACGCGAGCCATATAAGATGGTGGAAAGGATATCGCGACCTTGCTCATCGGTGCCCAGCACGAAGTTTTCATCACCGCCTTCCATCCAAGATGGCGGTAGCTCCGCGTCCATAATGTCAATCGATGAGAGATCATAGGGGTTGCTCGGCGCGATTAACGGCGCGGCAATCGCTAACAGCAAAAACAGCATGAACACCGCGAAGCTGCTCATCGCCACTTTGTCGCGTTTAAAATAGTAAAGAAAATCCGATTCTTTAAAGCGTTCCCATACAGAAGGAGCTTTATTAACGTGTTCCATGATTATGCTCCTTTGCCTGTTAAGTTCACGGTCGGGTTGATTAAACCATACAGCAGGTCAACGATGGTGTTGGTCACCACGAAAATCAGTCCGACAAAAATGACGTAAGCGGTGATCAGTGGGGTATCCACGCGGTTGATCGCCTCAAGGAAAAGGAAGCCTGTTCCCGGCCATTGGAACACGGTTTCAGTCAAAATGGTGTACGCCACCATGGTACCAATCTGCACGCCACCGACGGTTAACACTGGCAGCATGGTATTTTTGAGCGCATGTTGGTAATAAATTTTGTTCAGCGCGAGACCTTTCGCCTTGGCAAATTTGATGTATTCCGAACTCAGCACTTCCAGCATTTCTGAACGCACCAGACGAATAAACAGTGGCAGCATGATCGACGCCAACGCGATACAAGGCAGCACTAAGTGCTTTAAGCCATCAATAGTAAAAAAGCCCGATTCCCAACCGAGTAGGTTATACGTTTCCCCTCGCCCATAGGATGGCAGCCATTGCAGCTCAATCGAGAAGACGTACATCAGCATGATCGCGGTTAAGAAGACGGGGATCGAAATACCGATGCTGCTGCCTGCCATGACCACTTTGGTAAAGAAACTCTTCGGATGAATCGCGGAATAAACCCCAAGCGGGATCGAAAAGACGATGATTAATACGGTCGCGCCAAACACCAACTCTAGGGTGGCAACGAGTTTATCAAGAATCACATCCACCGCAGGACGTTTAAAAAAGTATGAAGTGCCTAAATCGCCCTGCAATGCAGCGCCGATAAAGCGTGTGTATTTGGTGATAAAGGGATCGTTTAGACCAAGTTCATCTCGCAGTGCTTGGCGCTCTGCTTCTGAAACTGACTGGCCCACTAGCTCACGCAACGGGTCGCCTAGGTTATCCTGAATGGCAAACGCCACTAAACTGATCACAAACATCACTATCAGTGCCTGAAACAGGCGCTTGACCAGAAACGAAAACATTCCTTGCCCCTTTTGCTATCCATGACTATGCCCGTTCGCTATCACGGCCATATAAACTTCAGTCTGAAAACGGCGCTCAACCCGACTGAAACAAAGTTGAGCGCCTAAAATCACTCATCCCACCCAACGCTTGAGTGGGAGAAAGCCAGTGTTACTCTTTTACGACCAAGTCACCAAAGTATGGGAAGTCCATCGCGTTGACGATTGGTTTGATATCCAGCGTAGATTTCGCGCCCCACGCGAGGTTTTGCCAGTGTAGAGGAACGAATGCCGCTTCGTTGTACAACGTGGCTTCTACTTTCTGTAGCATCGCTGCACGTTTGGTAGGATCGGTTTCTACGTTCGCCGCTTCCACCAACTTGTCCACTTCTGGGTTTGAGTAGTGACCACAGTTGTACTGACCACGGCCCGTTTCTTCGTTACGCGTCATGGTGAGGAACTCAGAGAAGTTCGCCGAATCTTCTGTGTCTGAGTGCCAGCCGATCATCAACATGTCTGCTGCACACTTATCAAACTCAGGCCAATATTGCGCTTTAGGCATGGTCTTTAGGTCTACCTTGATACCGATTTTCGATAGCATTGCAGATGCCGCTTGAGCCACTTTCGCATCGTTAACGTAACGGTTGTTCGGCGCGATCATCGTCAGCGTAAAGCCTTTCTCATAACCCGCTTCTTTCATCAGCTCTTTAGCTTTTTTCAGATCGAAACGAGGAACCAGTTCCGCGTTGTAGCCCGCATAACCTTCAGGACCTTGCTGACCAGCCGCTGTCGCAAAACCTTTCATGATTTTATCAACAATGCCTTCATTGTTGATGGCATGAACGATCGCTTGACGCACGCGCACATCTTTCAGCGCTTCATGGCTGTTTTGGTTCATTTGGAAAGTGATGATGCGCGTACCAGGCAGCGTCACAAGCTCGATGCCTTTCGCATCTTTCACACGTTGGTGATCGTTAGGCGCAACCGGCGCAATCATGTCAACACCACCAGAAAGGAGCGCAGCCACACGTGTCGCGTCTTCTTTGATTGGCACAAGCGTCAGCTTATCAACGTTACCTTTTGACTCTTTGTCCCAGTAATCCTTGAAGCGCTCAAACTCGACCTTCACACCTTGCTCACGAGAAGTAACGATGAACGGGCCGGTACCAGAAACGTTGGTCGAAGCAAATGAGTTACCGTGCTTCACCACTTCCGCTTTGTCTTTGCCATCGGCTGTCGTGCCAGAGTAGAACTTGCTGTCCATCGGGAAGATGTAAGTGGCAGTTTGTAGTACCAATGGGTAAGCCCCTTTGGACACCAACTCAACCGTGTAATCGTCCACTTTGACCATTTTTTCATACGGTTCAAAGATCGCTTTGAAGTCTGGAGAATCTTTTAGACGAGCGAACGTCCACACGACATCATCAGCCGTCAGTTCGTTACCGGAATGGAACTTCACCCCTTTACGTAGCTGGAAGCGGTAAGTGGTGTCGTTAACACGTTCCCATTTTTCAGCCAAGCGAGGTTCAAAATCCAATTTCTGGGTATAACGAACTAGTGGATCAAACACCATGTGTGACATTTGTAGCGTACCACCAGACAACTGCTCATGCGGGTCAAGTGACACTGGATCTGCATCATAAGCAACTTTGATGTCTGCCGCAGCAGCACTCAGGCTTAGGCCTGCTGCCATTAAAGCCACGGTCAGTTTGCTTTTCATGGTTTTCATTGCATAACTCCTTATGCGGGAATCCGAATCCCTAGTTGTTGTATTTGCGTCTGTTATTGTGCCAAGCAAGCTTGGTTATGCCGTTTTCACCTCTTCCCTCAAACCAGTGAACTCTGGCATCAAGGAAATCAGGTGCTTACTGTACTCATGCTGTGGAGAGCGGAACAGTTGCTCAGTCGGTGCGACTTCGAGCAAGGTCCCCATCTGCATCACACCCACTCGGTCACACATTTGGCGGATAACCGGAAGGTCATGACTGATAAACAGCATGGTTAAGTTCAGTTCGCTTTGTAGATCTTTGAGCAAATTCAGAATCTGTGCTTGAACCGAGACATCCAGTGCCGAGGTTGGCTCATCACAAATTAAAAGACGTGGACGAGTCGCCAATGCGCGCGCAATCGAAATACGCTGACGCTGGCCACCCGAAAATTCATGTGGATATTTCACCCCGGCCATTCGCCCTAAGCCAACGTGCTCCAAGAGATCGTTCACGATTTGGCGCGTTTCCGCTTCACTGTTGGTCAGTTTATGGAAACGAATGGGCTCCGCGATGATGTCGAAAATCTTCATACGCGGGTTCATCGAAGTGTATGGATTTTGGAAGACCATCTGCATTTGGCGACGTAAAGGACGGCGCGCTTTTTCTGACGTCAACGCAGTAAGATCAATACCTTCAAACGTCACCTTACCTGAGTTAGGCGCATACAGCCCCGCGATCACTCGTGCGATAGTGGATTTACCCGAACCCGATTCCCCCACCAAACCAAAAGTTTCCCCTTCATGCACTTGGAAGCTGACATTGTTCGATGCCTGCACGTACTCACGACGGCTCTCAAACAGCGAGTCTTTAGTGACGAAACGCAAGTTAACGTTTTCAACATTAAGCAGTGGCCCGGTGTATTTTCTCTGATCTTCACTTTGACCCAGCCAGTGATTTTTAATATCAAGAGGCTGCAATTCGCTCGCTTCTTCGATGTAGCTGACCAGAGGGAAGCGATCAAGCTTCCTATCCGAACGCGGTACCGCAGAAATCAAGCTGCGCGTATAAGGATGATCTGGGTTACCCAACACTTTGGCCGTTGGGCCAAATTCAACCAAGTCACCTCGGTACATAACGGCAACACGGTCAGTCACGTTCGATACCACGCCCATGTCGTGCGTGACCAACATACACCCCACGTTGTGCTTAATGCATAGCTCGCGGATCAGGTTGAGGATTTGGTCTTGAATCGACACATCGAGTGCCGTGGTGGGTTCATCTGCAATGATCAAATCCGGCTCGCCTGCTAGGGCAATCGCAATCACCACGCGCTGACGCATACCGCCAGAAAACTGGTGAGGATACTGCTTTAAGCGGTTTTCAGGTTGAGGGATGCCCACCTGCTTCATTAATGATAAAGCGCGCGTGTAAGCCTCTTCGTCAGAGACATTCATATTGGCGTGAATGGTTTCTTTTAACTGCTGTTCAACAGTAAAGAGAGGATTGAGCGAGGTCATGGGATCTTGGAAGATAAAACCAATTCTAGAGCCACGCACTTTACGCATTGCTTCTGGAGAAAGGCCTGAAATTTTTTCACCATCAAGGAACACATCACCGCTGGCAATACGACCAGGAGGGCTCAACAAATCGCTCACCGCATTACCTACGGTTGACTTGCCCGCACCCGACTCACCGACGACACCAACAATTTCGCCTCGTTCAATATTAAACGACAACGATTTCACCGCCGCATGAACCCCATGGCGCGATGGATACTCGATACGAAGATTTTTCACTTCTAATAGTGACATTTCAGACCTCTACTGCCTTGTCTGTGGTGCTGAATAATCAAACACGATCATCATTCAACAAACCAATGAATCCCTTCTGATTGCAGAATATTACTCTAAAAATCAGGTCGGAACACAATTTGGCAAAAAACACACAAAAAAGCAACAATTAAAGTTTAACGGCCAGCAATCGGTTAATTTCAAGGCAAAAATATCGAATAAATATTCGTTAATAGATATTTAACAAAAATCAGCGCAACACTTTTTGTGTGCCAGTTGGCATTTTTGCTAGAAAATGTCGCCAAAAATGACCAATCATTCATCATAATCGTCCGTGAGATTTTTTCATGTGAATATTAACAAATGCAAAACAACACTTTATTCCATTTAGAAAAACCAGTTAATACGCTTAGTGTGTAACTAATCATTAAGCATAAAATGCTAAATATGGAATTATAGACACTGGCCATCCGCTGTGTTTTTCCTTCACAGCATCAGCAACTCACTGGTGTTTGAAAATCAGAGTGTTAAATGCCAAGAAACTAAAATATAGACACAAAAAAACCACACGTTATGAGAAAGGGGAGATTTCCTCTCAGATTGAGAGGTTCATCAGCAACTCCGCTTAGAAAGCGTTAAAAATCTCTCATCAGAGACAAAAGCGAGCGCATCAGCATACCCAGTAAGGCTCGTGAGTTGAGGCAAGAAAATGAGAACCTTAGAGAAGGTAGAGAGAAGAAGATCGCACAGACGCTGTAGTCCACGACGCCAACCTACTATAAAAGCAGGCTTTCTACGGTGGGCGTGAAGAGGAATTCGACGCGGCTGGGCTTCCAGACCCCGACCCTGTATGCACACAAAATCATCCGCATTTAATACAAGATGTAAAAAAGTCCCACTATTGCTAGTGAGGCTTAAAAATGTGGTCGGTGAAGAGGAATTCGACGCGGCTGGGCTTCCAGACCCCGACCCTGTATGCACACAAAATCATCAGCATTTAATACAAGATGTAAAAAAGCCCCACTATTGCTAGTGAGGCTTTAGAATGTGGTCGGTGAAGAGGGATTCGAACCCCCGACCCTCTGGTCCCAAACCAGATGCGCTACCAAGCTGCGCTATTCACC